>JAJYPO010000095.1 GCA_021795275.1 Nitrospirota bacterium
TTCCGATCTTGGGTGGGAGACAGAAGCTTGAGCCAAAAAAATCCGAACGGGCTCACGGTGAAGTGGAAACGGGAACTCCGGATCGGAGGAAAGGGGTTCTTGTCGAAAAGCTCCACGGGGACATGGTTTTTAAAACGTTTCAAGTCGACTGTGACCGACTCGGTCCGGTCGGAGAGGTTGTTGATCACCAGGACCACATCCTCCCCCATCTCCCGGAGATAGGCCAGGATGCTCCGGTTTTTCGTGGGAAGGAGAGTCATGCGCCCCCGCCCGAAGAGACGGGCCTCCTGGCGGACGGCCAGCATCTGCCGGAGGGTGTTGAGGGGGCTGGTGGGATAGCGCGCCTGGTTCTCCACGTTGACGACCTGGAAGCCGTAAATGGGGTTCTGGATGAGCGGGGCGTAGAGGTCAGAGGGGTTGGCCCGGGAAAATCCCCCGTTTCGGTCGGAAGACCACTGCATCGGAGTCCGGACGCCGTTCCGGTCTCCCAGATGGATGTTGTCCCCCATCCCGATTTCGTCCCCGTAATAGAGGATGGGTGTTCCGGGAAGGGTCAGGAGAAGACTGTGCATCAGGTCGATCTTCCGGCGGTCGTTCTGCATGAGGGGGGCAAGCCGCCTTCGGATTCCGATGTTCAGACGCATCCGGGGATCCTGGGCATAGGTGGACCACAGGTAGTCCCGTTCCTGGTCGGAGACCATCTCGAGCGTCAGCTCGTCGTGGTTTCTCAGGAAGATCGCCCACTGACACCCCTCCGGAATGTCCGGAGTCTGTTCGAGAATGTCGATGATGGGCGTCCGGTCGCCCCGGGCGATGGCGATGAAGAGCCGGGGCATGAGGGGGAAGTGGTAAGCCATGTGGAACTCGTCGCCCTTTCCGAAGTAGGGAAGCACATCCTGGGGCCACTGGTTGGCCTCGGCCAAGAGCATGCGCCCGGGAAACTCCCGGTCGACCTCGCTCCGGAGACGCTTCATGAAGGCATGGGTCTCCGGGAGATTTTCGCAGTTCGTCTCTTCCCGCTCGAAGAGATAGGGGACGGCGTCACACCGGAGGCCGTCCACGCCTAAGGAAAACCAGAACTTGACCACATTGAGGAGCTCCTCCTGGACCTTCGGGTTGTCGAAGTTCAGGTCGGGCTGGTGGTGGAAAAAGCGGTGCCAGTAATACTGGCGGGTGCGGGGTTCCCAGGTCCAGTTCGATTTCTCCGTGTCGCTGAAGATGATCCGGGTCCCCTTGTAGCGGTCGGGGGAGTCGTTCCAGACATAGTAGTCCCGGAAGGGAGAGGAGCGGGAGGCCGAGGCGGAGACGAACCAGGGATGGGTATTGGAGGTGTGGTTCAGCACCAGTTCGGTGATGATGCGGATTCCCCGGTCGTGGGCCAGAGAGAGGAACTGCTGGAATTCCTCCATCGTCCCGTAGGGGGGATAGAGGTTGTAGTAGTCCCGGATGTCGTAGCCGTCGTCTTTAAGGGGCGAGTCGGTGAAGGGAAGGAGCCACAGGGCCGTTACGCCCAGCCCCTTCAGATAATCGAGCCTTCCGGAAAGGCCCACGAAGTCCCCGATCCCGTCGCAGTCGGAGTCGAAAAAGGACTTGACGGGAATTTCATAGATGATGACGTCCTTGTACCAGTCGGTGGCCCCGCCGAGTTCCGTCATGGGGTCACCTCCGCCTTTTTCTTCCGGGCCCGGGTGGTTCCGGGAAGAAGCTCGAACCAGATGAAGGAGTAGGGGGTCATGGTGATGAGATAGGGATGGCGGGGGATGCGGGGGAACATGGCTCCTCCGAAGAGTTCCCGGGGAACGAGGGAGGCGAATTTTCCGAGTTTGAGCTCACCGCAGACGGAGGTCTTGGAGAGGTTGTGGACCAGGAGACAGGTCTCGTCTCCCGACTGCCGGTAGAAGGCGAAGAGGGCGGGGTGGGTGGTTTCGACCAGACCGAACTGCCCCTGGCTCCAGAGGGCCGGCTGACGGTTTCTGACCTCGATCATCCGGCGGACGTTCCAGAGATGGGAATCGACGAAGCGTTCCTGGCTCTCGACGTTGACCATGGTGTAGCTGTAGAGGGGATCGTCGATGACGGGGTTGTAGAGCTCCTCGGGATCGGCGGACGAAAATCCGGCGTTCCGGTCGGAGGACCACTGCATGGGAGTCCGGACGGGGTTGCGCCCCGAAAGATGGGGATGGTCCCCCATCCCGATTTCATCGCCGTAATAGAGAACGGGAATGCCCGGAAAGGTGAAGAAGAGACTGGCCGCAAGCTGGATGCGTCTTCGGCCGTTCTCCATGATCCGGGCGACGCGGGCCAGGACCGGCCGGTCCTTTGAGCCTTCCGCCTCCAGGGGAAAGACCGTATCCCCTCCGTCCTCCTCGAGGAACTTCTCGAAGGTCTCCTCGGAGCGCTCTCTGAGGTCGAGGGTCCAGCGGACCGGGAGGTCCTTCCGGCTGTGGGCCTCCCGTTCCCCCGAGGCGATGGCCTGATCGAGAGGTTCCTTGTTTTCGTCCCTGACCGACCGGATCACCGAAGGGAAGAATCCGTTGAAGTGGTAAAAGAGACGGGAATCCTGGCCGAAGGCTCCCTTGGGAGGCTGGCCTGTTTCGAAAAGGAAGACCCGGTCCGGGTAGGAGTTTTTGAGAGGGAGGAGGATGCCCTGGATCTGGCGGAAGGGATCGGTGACCAGTTCGATCCCGTTCTTTCCCAGACGGTGGAGGCGGCCCGATCCCGCCAGACGGAAGCCGTCGATCCCCAGCGTGAACCAGTGTTCGAAGACGCGCCGGATCTCCTCCAGGATTTCGGGATCTCCGTAGTTGATCGCCGGTTCGTCCTTGTGGTCCTGGTACCAGTAGTACTGCCCGGTTTCCTCATCCTTGGCCCAGTTCGAGATCTCCGGTGTCTCCTGGTCGGGGGAGGTGGGGAGCTTCAGACGGTCCGACCAGAAAAAGCTTTTCCGGAGATAGCGGGAACTCCGGTTCCGGGACTCAAGAAACCAGGTGTTGCAGTTGCTGGTGGCATTGATCGGAAGGGAGGCCAGGACCCGGAGACCTTTGCCGTGGGCCGCCTCGATGATCACCAGGAGCTCCGAGAGGGATCCCAGGGAGGGGTCGGGGCGCATCCAGTCGGTCAGGGGGTGGCGGGTCTTTCCGGGAAAGGACTGGAAGGGGCAGTTGAGGAGGAGGGCCTTCACGCCCAGGCGGGCGAGGTAGTCCATCCGTTCGAGAATCCCCCGGAAATCTCCCACCCCATCCCCGGATTTGTCGTAGAAGCTCCGGATATAGATCTCATAGAGGATTCCGCGGAAGATCCAGGGTCTGGTATCGTCCATCAGGGGCGCTCCTTGGGCAAAACCGGGTCCGGACCCCGGTAAAGGACGGTGAAGGGGAGTCTTCCCATGGCCCGGGCAAGGAGAAGGGCGGGACCACGGTCGGAGATCGACGGATGAAGGGTCTCTCCCGAAAAGAGATGAACCCAGGGGACGGACCCTCCCTCCGGCAGGGGGATCTCCCCGGAGGGATCCTCCCGGCCGGTGATCCCGGATCCCTCCTCCAGCCGGTTTCTGCCGGACAGGGCCACAACCACCAGAAGGTCACGGTCCGGAAGACTCCGGACAAACCCCAGCATACCATGATCCTGCTCCCATCCGGGGGAGAGAGGACGGTATTCTCCTGAGAGGAAGAGGTCCGGATGATTTTTGCGGACGGAGAGAAGGATCCAGGTGAGAAAAAGTTTGATCCGGCCATCGGTCCAGTGCAAGAGGAAGTCACGGAAGGCCCCGGCCGGCCTCCTCAACCATTGTTCTATGACGGATTCCAGAAGACGGGCGCGAAGGGAATAGTCCACGGGCCGTCTGTTGTCCGGGTCGACCAGGGAGAGATCCCAGAGTTCCTCTCCCCGGTAGAGGTCGAAGATCCCTGGAGAGGTGGCCTTCAGGACGAGCGCGGACAGGGAGATCCGGGCTCCTTCCCGGGCGATTTTCTGCTGGAATGAGAGAAAGTCTTCCAGGAAGGGGCTCTTCCGGTCGGTCCGGAGGATCTCCCGGGCAAAATGGCAGACCGCCTCCTCGTAGGCGGGATCGGGGGTGATCCAGTTGGTGTTCTGCTTGGATTCCCGGAGTGCCTTGACAAGATAGGCGTCGATGCGGCGATCGAAGCTCTCGTCCCGGGGTTCCAGGGGCCACGCGCCGATCAGGGTCTGGTAGAGGAAATGTTCAAGCGAAGGATCGGGGAGCTCCGGACCCCCCCTGTGGGGATGGCGGAGCCTCCGGTTCAAGAGCCGCCATCGTTCGACCCGGGCGATCCATTCTTCGCCATGAAGGGAGAGGGCGGCGATCCGGGCCCTCGTGTCGGCGCTCCGTTTCGTATCGTGGGTCGAGGTTGCGGAGAGGGAAAGGGGGTTGTCTTCGAGGCGTTTCCGGTTGAACCGGTGGAAGTCCTCCGGAGCTGTCGGGGGAAGGCCGGGATCGTTTCCCACCTCGTTGGCGGAGAGAAGGGGGGCGTAGAGGTAGAGGGCCGTATCCTCGACGCCCTTGGCCATGACGGCTCCGGAAAACTGCTGCCATTTGAGGACAAAGTTTGTCCAGCGTTGCTTCTTTTCGGGGCTGGCGCCTGCAGGAAGCCCCTGGGTCAGAACCCGTTCAAAGAAGCGGAAGAGTCCCTGCCTCCGGATGGGATGGTGGTGCCTGGCCCGATCGAGCGCCTTCGCGAGACGCATTTTCGCCTCATCCGGAACGCTGTCTTCCCGGATATAGGTCCGGTAGACGTCCAGGCAGGCCGTGACCTCGACCAGACCGGTCTGGAGCTCGCGGAATCCCGTTTCCCTGACATCGCGCTCCTCCATGGCGATCCATTCGAGAAGGAGTGTCAGCCGCCTGAGCTCTCCTCCCATCAGCGTCTCGGCCACGGCCTTTTTTTGCTGGTAGGAAATGTCCTCAAAGCTCAGGTCCGGCGAGAGACGCGTTTCGTACCATTCCTTCAGGAGTCGGGCTCCCCCCGGGTCGGTGAAGAGATCCAGGACCCGGGCTGCGAATTCGTACCCGGTCGTTCCCATGACCGGCCAGTCAGGCAGGACTTCGTCCCTGCCCAGGATCTTCTCGATCCAGATCAACGGGGGGTGGTCCGGACGTTCCTCGTGGAGAAGCCGGGAGAGCCGGTGAAGGTAGTCGGCGGGATCCCGGAGGCCGTCGACATGGTCCACCCGGACTCCGTCGATCCAGCCTTTCCCGGCCCACTCCCGGACAAGGCGGTGGAAGGCCTCGAAGACCCGGTCATCTTCCATCCGGACCCCCGCCAGGTCCGCCACGTCGAAAAAACGCCGGTAGTTCAGGGTTCTCGTGACCGTTTTCCAGTGGGAGAGCCAGTAGACCTGGGAGGAAAGCAGGCCGTCCATCCGGTCGAAGGAGGAGGGAATGCCCCGGATTCCCCGGTATTCGCCCAGAACCTTTTCCAGGGCCTCCCGGAAAGAGGGACTGTCCCGATGGAGCGATTTGAGCAGACGCTGGATGGTCCTCCGGGCCCGGGACCTCTGGCGGCGGGCCAGGGGATCGGCCCGCCGCTCGGGCAGGGACTCTGTCCGTGCGAGCAACAGGTCGAGGGTTTGTCGTGCCTCTTCGTCTTCTTTCTGGGCCTGGGAACGGAGAAGATCCCGGATCTTTCCCAAAACGGGGGGCAGGGTGGCCGGATCGACAGGGAAGAGGGTCTCGTAGTAGCGGACGGCGAAGCCGTTTTTGGTAAAGACCAGTTCGAGTTCCTGGTTCTCCAGCACTTTCCGGTAGGAGTCTCCCAGGACGGGAAGGCTGATACGGTGGGCCAGCGCCTCCTGGGGAGGATTCCAGTCCACGTCAAAGAACATGGAGAAGGCGGAGGCTTCTCCGTTCTCGAGAAGATCACGCCACCAGGGATTTTCGAAGTGCGCCGCCATGTGGTTGGGGACGATGTCCAGGATCATCCCCATCCCCCGGGCCGAAAGCCCCCGGGAGAGGCGCTCCATGTCCTGGGGGGTCCCGATTTCAGGATTTTGGCGGGTGGGATCGATCAGGTCGTATCCGTGAGTACTTCCGGAGCGGGCGGCAAAGAGGGGAGAGGCATAGAGGGTGGTGATGCCAAGCCTCTGGAAATAGGGAAGAAGACGCGTGGCCGCCGTGAGCCTGAAGCCCCGGTGAAAGCCCAGCCGGTAGGTCGTGACGGGGAGCCGGCCGGTCCCTCCGCTTGTGTAGGGCTTCATCGATTTCTCCCGGAGAGAACAAGGACACGGAAGGGCTCGAACAGGAACTCCGTCTTGGAGGAAGGGGAGAAGGGGCGGGAGGGGGTTCCGAAAAAGGAGGCCGAGTCCAGGAGGAGGTCGGAGGATTCGGGGTCCCATTCTCCGGGAAGAAAGGGTCCCAAAAGGCGGGGGGTCCCAGAGAGGTTGGCCAGGAGGAGGATCCCGGAGGAGGAGTCGCCCCGGAAGAGGGCCAGTGTCCCGGAGGCTGGGGAGAAGACACGGTTTTGGGGGCTTTCGATCCGCCCAGGAGGAGACAGGGCGGGCCGGGTCCTTCGGATTTCGGCAAGCCGGGCGGTAAAGCGGAGAAGATCCTCCTGAAATTTTGAGAGAAGGCTTCCGGGAGCCGTAAGAGAAAGCCGCGAACGCTCGAAGGTCAGGGGATCCTGAGGATCGGGCACCTCCCCCGACCAGGAAAAGGCGGCAAATTCATCCCTGCGCCCTTTCCGGACGGCCTGGATGAGGTCGGGATCCCCGTGGTCGGTGAAATAGAGAAAGGGATTGGTCTCTCCGTACTCTTCTCCCATGAAGAGGAGCGGAAGGCCTGGCGACAGGAGGACCAGGGCGGCAATCGCCGGAAGAGCCTCCGGGGGAAGGAGGGAGGCCAGCCTTTCTCCCTGCATCCGGTTTCCCGTCTGGTCATGGTTCTGGGCGAAGAAGACGAAGGATTGCCCAGGCAGATCGAGAGAGTCCGAGCCCCGGCGGCAACGGAAGGAGGGAGCGTATTGTCCCCGGTAGACAAATCCCTTCGACAGGGCCTCTGCCAGGTCATCCTTTCCCGAAAAATCCCGATAGTAGCCGGTTCGTTCTCCGGTAAAGAAGACGTGCAGGGCGTGGTGGAAGTCGTCGCTCCACTGGGAGTCGAAACCCAGGCCGCCCTCCCGGACGGGCAGGACGGTCCGGCGGTCGTTCGCGTTCGATTCCGCGACGAGATGGAGAGGGCGGCCCCTCCGGGAGGCAATATTTTTGGCCAGATGCGAGAGGTCGGCCAGGAAGGGATGGGGGGACTGGTCGCGGATGGCGTGGATCGCGTCGAGCCGGAATCCGTCCAGATCGAAGAGGAGTGTCAAGGTCCGGAGATGTTCCAGGAAGAAGTGGCGGACATGGTCGCTGTCCGGACCGTCGAAGTTCAGGGCGTCCCCCCAGGGGGTCCGGGTCGTCGTGGAAAAATAGGGACCGAAATCCCTGAGATAGTTCCCTTCGGGACCCAGATGGTTGTAGACCACGTCGAGAAAGACCGAGAGGCCCCGGAGGTGGCATTCCCGGACGAGACGCAAGAGAGCGTCCGGTCCCCCGTAGGACCACTGGACGGCGAAGGGGAAGACGCCGTCGTAGCCCCAGTTCCGCCTTCCTGGAAACTGGGCCACCGGCATGAGTTCGAGGGCCGTGATGCCGGTACGGACGAGATGGTCGAGGTGGGGAAGAATCCCGTCGAAGTCGGAGGTGGGAGAGAAGGTTCCCACATGGAGCTCGTAGAAGACCAGATCCGGAAGGGTATGGCCGGAAAAGGCGACGGGCAAGGCTTCCGGGGCCCCCCAGACCGTCGAGGGGCCATGGACGCCTTCCCGCTGGAGGCGGGAGGCGGGATCGGGGCGAAGGGTTCTGCTGTCGATCAGATAGCGGTAGGTCGTCCCGGAAAGGGCCCCCTCCAGAAAGAGGCGGTAATACCCGTCCGCCTCCTGGTCCATCGGAATCCCGCTCCGGGGTCCCCCTCCCTCCCGGACGAGATGGAGGGAGGGGGCTTTCGGGGCCCAGACCCGGAAGAGTGTTCCCGTCTCTGACGGATGGGCTCCCAGAGGACCCAGATCCCGGGGACCGGCGAAACTCCCCGGGGACCGGGAAAAATCCTTTCTTCGGTCTGTCGCCTCCAAAACCCCCATCTCGTCTCCTTTTTCGAGGGATCATACCGGATTGGCCCGGGGGCTTCAACCGGGGTCCATTGGACGAGGACGGAGAAGGGCCGTTAGAATGAAACCTCAGCATTGTACAGTGAGCCATCACGCCGAACAGGATATTCTTGAGAAAAGGGAGGAAATTCATGTCAAATCGCCTGGGCCGGGAGACCAGTCCCTACCTTCGACAGCACGCCCACAACCCCGTGGACTGGTATCCCTGGGGAGAGGAGGCCTGGAAGGCGGCAAGGGAGACGGGAAAGCCGGTTCTCCTCTCCATCGGGTATGCCGCCTGCCACTGGTGCCACGTGATGGCTCACGAGTCCTTCGAGGATCCAGAGACAGCGAGACTTATGAACGATCTCTTCATCAACATCAAGGTGGACCGGGAAGAGC
>JAJYPO010000007.1 GCA_021795275.1 Nitrospirota bacterium
GGCTACGCCGCCGGATTGGAATGGTTGGACCGTGAGATTCTACCAGAGGAGGGAGCCTTGGGCAAGCAATCCGAAAGGACAGGGCCGCGGGACTTGAGAAGATCAGGCCTCCGGAGTGAAGGATCCGTCCGGGCCGGAAGGGGCCTCATGAAAAGAGAACCGGTTGCGTCCCGACCGTTTCGACTGGTACATGGCCGAATCGGCTTTTTTGATCAGCTCTCCCGGGTTTGTGCCATGGTCAGGAAAGAAGCTGATTCCCACGCTCGCGTGGATGGTGAAGGTGTGGCCATGGATGTGGAAGGGGGACTCGAGCCTGGCCAGAATCCGCCGGGCGATCCCCCGGACCCGGCTTTTCGAGACCGATTCCGAAGCAAGAACCAGAAACTCGTCGCCTCCGATCCGGGCCACGAGGTCGCTGTCCCGGACTGCATCCAGGATCCTCCGGCCCGCATTTTTCAGGAGCAGATCGCCCGTCTCATGGCCGAAGGAGTCGTTGATGGTCTTGAAATGGTCGAGGTCGATATAGAAAAGGGCAAAACGCAGCCGGGAGGAGGGATTGGAAAGTCGGTGTTCCAGCTCGGCCCAGAGAGCGTGCCGGTTCAAAAGACCGGTGAGGGAGTCCTGTCGGGCGAGCTTTTTAAGTTCGCTCTCGTAAAAATGAAGTTCTGTCACGTCCCGGAGGCGGACCTGAAGAAGGGGACGGGATCGCCATTCGATCCGGGATTCGACCACCTCCACCTCCCGAGAGGACTCCCGGGAATCCTGGAGATGGTAGCGCGTCGGTGGATGGTGCCTGTTCCGATCCGGAAAGGGGGACTGGGGGCTCAGTTCGCCCAGGAGGTGGGTGCGGGCCGATTCAGGAAGGAGGCCATTCTTTTTTTGGCCGAGAAGCTCGTGTTTCTTGAGGCCGAAGATGAGACAGGCCTGGCGGTTGGCGTCGATCACGGTCTCCGTCTGGAGGTCGACAATGAAAATGCCGTCCCCGGCCTCTTCTATCAGGAGGCGGTATTTTTCCTCCGATTCCCTGAGGGTCTCTTCCGCCCGCTGTTTTTCCCGGTCGCGGTCGATATTGTCAAGCGCGAAGGAGACCGTCCGGGAAATCTCTTCGAGGAGCGAAACGAGCGCTCCGTCGAAAAAACCGACCCGTTCGGCGAAAACAGAAAGGATGTAGGACGCCTGGCCTTTCCGGTAGACCGGAAAGGAGCCCTGGGACCAGAGGCCGAACTCCATTGCCTTGGCCGAGAGAGCCTCCTGCCCCATGGCCTCGAGCTCCTTGACCAGATTGTGGTGGATGACCGGACGGTTTTTGGAAAGGCAGGCATGGGGACTGAGCTGGCGGAGCTTCTCCTGGGTTTCGGGATCGGTCCGGAAGGAGAGCTCCCGGAAAAAGGAGACCATGGTGTCGTTTCGCGCATGGACGGCGACCGGTTCCAGGAGGGCGTTTTCCCTGTCGCGAGCCAGGATCCGCACGAGGTAGAGCATCCCGATTTCATTGATGATCCGGCAGGTTTCCTCAAAAAGGGCCTTTTCGTCAGGCCGCTGGTTGACGAGCCGGTTGATGCCGTTCAAGGCGGCGTAAAGCTCCGTCATCTGGGAGAGCTTTTCGCGAGATTTGCCGTGGGCCAGGTCTTCCTGGTGCAAGTCGAGGGCCAGGGCCACACCGTTTGCGGCTTCCTCGAGAAGCCGGACGAGACGATCGTGAAAGAACCCGGTTTCCCCGGAGGTGACGGTCAAAAGACCGATCACCCGACCCTGGGGGGGAACAGGGGATTCGGGAGAGTCGGTGATCCGTGAAATCAGGGGGAAGCTCGCACCCGATCGCCAGGAAAAGCGTCTGGCCCATCTTGCAATGCGTTCGAAGCCGGGTTTTTGAAAGTTATTGGAAAAATCCTGGGTGATCACGGGTTCCCCCGAGGTGAAGGCTCTCGCCATCCCCGTCTGGCTGTCGGGGTGTCCCGGGGAGAGAGAAAATCGCATCCGGGGGATCCGGCCAATGGTTTCCATGTGGCCCCGGAGGACCTCGGGAAAGAGGGTCCCGGACTCTTGATCATGAAGAAGGATGGTCGCGTCCAGAAGCCCCTCGCAGTCGACCAGAATCCGGCAGGTTTCGTCAAACAGGACCCGGGGGATCGGGCGGCTCCCGATCAGCCGGCTGATCCGGTGAAGGGCGGTGTTGATGCCGGAGAGGCTTTCGGATTCAAGGGCCATGGAGAGGGTTCTGGAGATGACTTCGAGGCGGGGGAGGCTGTCATTGGCAAAGAGAGCCGGGTTCCGGGAGAAAAGAAGGAGAACCCCCCAGAGATGGCCCGCCCGTGTGACGGGGAGGCCCGCTCCCGCAAGAGAGAGCGGGATCCCGGCCGGATCGGGTCCCTGGGCGACCGGGCGACCCTCCCTGAGGGTTGCCTCGACAAGCCTTTTGGCAATCCCCGGGGAAGGACGGACCTCTTCGGCCGGCCCGGAGGAAAAAATGAAGGGGTGGGCGGGGTCCTTGTAGAGGGCACAACAGAGGAAGGGGGAGTCGGTGACCAGGAGCTCCGAAAACGATTTCAGAAGGGACGGGGTCGCCTCCTGGGACAGGGGAAGGGCTGTGAGCCGGGCAATCAGCTGCTGCAGGGCTGCATCGAGCCGGATCTGCTCCAGGGCATCCCGGAGTGTGGTGATGTCGGCAATGAGACCGTTGATGGCCCGGACCTCTCCCCCCTCTCCCCGGATCGGAGTGGCGACGATCCGTGCCCAGAACCAGGAACCATCCTTTCGGCGGATTCTTTTTTCCAGGATGTAGGAGGGAATGGTTCCGGCAAAAAGGGCACGGGCCTTTGCGAGGCTTTCGGAGAGGTCTTCGGGAAAGGTGAGTTCGGCAACGGAACGGCGTCGGATTTCCTCGAGGGCGTACCCGGTCATCTCCGCCCATCTCCGGTTGGCGAAGAGGTAGATGCCCTCCCGGTCGATGACTCCCACCCCGAAATCGGCCGTTTCGACGATTTCCCGGAAAGGGGGATCCATCCGGAAAGGATCGGTCCTGTTGTTTTCCGCTGACGGCTGATCCATGCCTTCTCCGGTCTAAACCTTCGTTTGGCGGATACGCCTTTTTGAGGGGGGCTCTGAAAATTCCAATCCACTCAGATTTTGTTAACGACAAGGCCAAACATCATGAATACAATTTTTTCTATTTCTGATCAAGGAATTTTTTCGTCACCAGGAGGCGGAAACAGAATTCGACAAGCTCCAGATGCCGGAGGGCATCGGCCAGTGTCCGTCCCCAGACGGTGGTCCCGTGGTGACGGATGAGAAGAGCCGGGAGCGGATAACGGGGGTCGGGAAGTCGTCTGCCGATTTTCTCCGCGATATCGGTCACGAGAAGGTCGTTTTCGAAGACCGGGAGCCTCGGCCGGGTGGAAGGATCGGCAATGCCCAGTCCCTTCAGGACTTCGAGAGGCGGAAGTTCGAGGTCCTGGCCAGGACGGTCCGAAACCAGGGCCGCCTCGACGGTATGGACATGAAGAACGGCCCCGGATTCCGGAAAAAGTCTGTAGAGGACCCGGTGAATCGAGATTTCTGCCGACGGGCGCCGATCCCCCGCGGAAAAGGATCCTGACTCCAAAAGGGGAATGCAGAGGATCTCCTCGTCGGAAAGGGATCCCTTGGGATAGCCGCTCGCGGTGATGTACAGACCCTCGTTGGTCTTTACGGAGAGATTGCCGGCCGTGCCTTCCATCCACCCCTTCCGGTAGAGATTTCGCGCAAGGGAGCGGAGTTGTGTGCGGGGAGAGCGGTCATTCACCGGATGGTTCCTTTGTCAAAATTGATTCGAGATAGTTCGATATTTCGAAAAAGGACTCGAAGGGGAGGAAGGGCCGGCCTTCCTCCGCCATCCTCTTTGCCAGCAGGCTTCTGGCAAAGACCAGATCGGCCTCCCGGGCCATCGTGAGGTCGGTCACCGAATCTCCGACGGCAATCTTTCTCACCTTCCCGTATCCCTTCATGACCCCCGCCTTGTACACCAGCTCGTCGCCGCCTGCCGAATCGGAGACGATCCTTAAAAAGGGTCCGGAAAGATCGGCCCGGGCCGCCACCATCCGGGATATTTTCGTCCTGTAGGGGGAAAGCCGCGCCATGACCAGCTCTTCGAGGCTCCCCGAGAGGACCACGAGCGGGACGGAAAACTGCTGCAGAAATTCCAGAAACTCGGGAAAACCCCGCCTTAAAGCCATGGTCCGCATCCGCTCGACCATTTCGGGGAAACGGCCGGAGGGAATCGTTTCGAGAATGGCAGGAACCCCCGTCCTGAGAGTCATCTCTCCCGAGAGGAGGAGGGGGACGATTCTCCGGGAGGCTTCCGGGGCAAACTCCTTCATGAGAAGGGAAAAGGTCTCCTGTTCGGTGATCGTCCCGTCGAAATCGGAAAAAAGGACCGTCTTCATCCGCCCCACTTCTCTAGTGCCTGCCTGAGGGGCCCTTCGGGAACGCTGTCAAGGGTGAGGGGGGCTCCGGCCCTGAAGCGCTCCAGGGCTTCATGAAAGGCCCTGACACCTTCGGCTGGGCCCTTTGGATGGTCCATGATCCCTGTCCCGGCATTTAAGATCACCCGGTTGTCTTGTGGCGCGAGAAATCTGGGAAGGGCACCGGGGTGGAGCCCGGCCGAAGGCACGGGGGCAAGTCCTGAGCCTCGGAGAATCTCCCGGAGGCCCTGCTCCACCTCCAAGGCGATGGGAAGGCTTCCGGCGGCTGTGGGATAGAGGACGGCGTCTGCGCCCCCGTGGACCATCAGAGTTCCCAGGAGGACCCGGTAATCGAAGCCGTAGTCTTGCGATCCGCCCAGGGCTCCGGCCATGGCAGGGTGGGCAAAGACGGGGAGACGGGTGTCGGGATGGGAGGAAAGGGTCTCCATGACGGAGAAGCCGCAGGCGATCGGAGAGACGAGGTAGGCGTTGGCCCCGGCCTCCCTGAGACGCAAGGCCTGGTCGATCATCCGGTCGGCCCGCCCGGAGAGGGTCACGGCATAGAGCATCTCCCGACCGGTGCTCCGCCGGATCTCATCGAGAACGGGACGGCAGGCCCGGATGCGGGAGAGGGCGGTGGAGGACGGGGTGTCGGGGAGGATCTCGTCGTCCTTGATCAGGTCGAGGCCGGCCAACCCCACCTCCCGGAGAAGACGGGCGAAGTCCTCCGGGGCAAGCCCCAGGGCGGGCTTGAAGATGGCCATGAACAGGGGGCGGTCCCGGACCCCCGTCAGGCGCTGGATTCCCTCCATTCCGAACCGGCCCCGGGTTCCGTAATCTTCCGGAAGTTCGAGAGAGAGGACCCGGACCGGCCCCGCCAGGGAATATTTCCCCAATATCATGACCAGAAGAGAGCCGATATCGCCGGAGACATTGGAGGAAGGATAGGCGACCCGGGCCCGGCCCCGACCATCGGGAGTCCTTGCGGTCTCCTCGAGAACTCCTGTCCAGGGCTCGAAACGGGGGGTCTGGTCTGGGCTGAAGGAGCCGACCGTCTGTCCGATGGCCAGCATTCTCCCCTGTTTTTCGGGATCCACGCCGGGAGGAAACTCGTAGAGGACCCGGATGTACTCCCGTCTCATGCCCGGGCGATTTCCGGAAAGGGATGGACGGGGGTTCCCGTATAGACCGGAACCCATCCCTCCCGGGAGGTGAAATAGCGGATCGCCTTGATCCGCCGGTCCGTGGTCAGACGGAACCAGTGCTCGGCCCCGCGGGGAACATTGATGTAGTCTCCGGGCAGCACAAGAAGTTCGATCTGGTCTTTGTTCGGGAGAACGAAGCCGAAGATGCCGGCCCCTTCCACCACATACCGGATTTCGTCGTCGTCATGGGTGTGACAGTCCTTAAATCGCCCAAGAAGCCCGTCCAGACCCGGAAGGCCGGGAGACAGGCTGATCAGGTCCCGGGACTGGTATCCGAGGGTCGCCTTCAGGGTGTCGAAGCGGGACTCGAAAAAGCCCAGAAGACGGTCAGAGTCCTCCGGAGCGGGTTGGTCCAGCGCGAGAAGAGCCTCCAGATCCCGGTTGTCGGGGATGGGCCAGCGCTCAAGACAGACGCCGATCCCTGAGAGGGTTTTCTGGATCTCCCGGGGGTCGGCGACCCGTGTTCCGTCAGTAAACGAAAGAAGTGCCATGTGTCTCCCGAGATGGGGTCAGAAGACCCGGTAGAACCATCCTGAGATGGAACTCGACAGCCAGACCACGAGGAAAAGGGGGGCAAGCTTTGCATGGAATCGTCCCAGGGCATGGCCCTTTTTGCGGAGGAATCCGAGGACCATGAGAAGGACGAAGAGCCAGAGGGCCCCCTGGGCGGTGATCAGGTGGAACCAGTCGAGGGCCGGAGGAATCGGATGAAAGCGGATTCGTCCCTGGATCCGCTCGTACTCCATGATTGCCGTCCCGCTGACGTCGCAGGTGAATCCGAAAAGGGCCGCAAAGATGTGCCCCCTCCGGATCCGGATGAAATCCGAGGTGTGGGGGCCCGAGAAGAAGCCTCCCAGGAATCGGCCTGTGGGGGCCCCGTAGCGGCTCCGGATGAAAAGGGCGGTCAGGTATCCGGTCAGGGCCAGATAGATCAGGACCGACATGGAAATGACATATGGGTTCACGAAGGGTCCTCGCTTTTCTGGGGGGTGCGGGGGTCTCACTGGAGAGTTTAGCAGGGGAGGGAGGTCCCCGTCATCCTGAATACCGGGTGGGATTCGGGGGGACGAAGCTCAGGAAGGTTCCGGGCTTTTCCCCCGTTCAAAAAGCGCAATCGGGATGAGAAGGAGCAGGGCCACGACGCCCACGACTGCATAGACATCCCGGAAGCTCAGGAAGAGGGCCTGTTTGGTGATCTGGTTTTCGATCAGGGCGGCTGAAAGCCTTCCGGCCGCGGCCGGCGAGAGGCCAAGCCCCGCAAGGTGGGCGAGAATCGCTCTCAGGGCCGCCACAGTCTGGATCCGGTTGTCGGTGAGATTGGCCGTGGTGAGATAGGCCTGATGGACCTGCTGGGAATGCTGGAGCAGGGTCGCAAGAAGAGCGATTCCGATCGAGCCTCCGAGCTGGCCGATCATGCTCGAGACGGCCGCCCCCGTCGACAGCATGCGGCGGGGCAGGGTGGAGAGGGCCATGGTCATGAGGGGCGGGAAGAGAAAGGCGAGACCAATCCCCCGGAAGATGTTTGGCCAGAGAAAGGAGGCGGGGCTCGACTGGGGGCCCAGATGGCCATACCCCCAGAGGGCGACTTCGATGATGGCGACCCCCGGAACCATGATGGCCCATATGGGAACGCGGCCCATGATGGCTCCTGCCACCATGGAGGCGATGGAGAAGGAGATGATGCTCTGGAGAAGGACAAATCCCGTTTCCAGGGGGTTCCAGGAAAAGAGATTCTCCCCCATCAGGGGAATGGAAAAAAGGGTGCCGAAGTAGACCGATCCCAAAAGGGCGTATCCAAGTGAGCCCGCCCAGAGAGAGCGGTTCTTGAGCACGCGGAGGTCGAGCATGGGCTTGTCAGCAGTGAGTTCCCTTACCACGAAGAGGACGAGAAACAATGATCCGGCGATGGCCGAGGCCCGGATGGAGGGAGAAGAAAACCAGTCGTAGCGCTGACCGTTTTCCAGGGCGAACTGGATGGCGGGAATGGAGAGGAGGAGAAGGACGATTCCCGGAATGTCCAGCCTGTCGTTCTCAATCGTATGGCGGGAATCGGGAACGTAGCGGAAGGCCAGATAGGTCAGGAAAAGGCCGATTGGAAGATTGATGAAGAAGATCCAGGGCCAGGATTCGTGGTAGACGAGGTATCCTCCCACCACCGGACCCAGTGCGGGTCCCATGCTGATCCCGACCCCGAAGATGGCGTTGGCGATGGCGATCCTTTCCGGGGGAAAGGCGTCGATGATGAGGGTCTGGCTGGTGGCGAAAAAGGCCGCCCCCGCCATCCCCTGCAGGAGACGGAAGAAGACGAGGGGGAGAAGATCCCTCGAAAGTCCGCACAGAAGGGAGAACAGGGTAAAAAGAATAATGGAAATCGTGAAGTAGCGGCGTCGTCCGATCCAGTCCGAAACGAACCGCGTCATGGGGATCATGAGGACATTCCCGACCGTATAGGCGGTGATGACCCAGGCAATCCCGTCTAGAGTCGTGTCGAGCCCTCCCATCATGTTGGGAAGGCCCACATTGACGACCGTCGAGTCCAGGGTTTCAAGGACGGTCGCCCCGACGGCCGCGACAACAATCATGCCGGGATGGGCAACGGGGGTATGCCCTTCTGTGCTCTCGCTCTGGACTGGCGGTTCCAAGCCCTCTAGCCCAGCCGTTTGGGAAGAACGACCGGAATCACGGACATGCCGAGCCGCAGCCTGTGATCAGGGTCACTGCCGGGATTGAGCAGGATCTTGATCGGGACCCGCTGGACGACCTTGGTGTAGTTGCCGGTCGCGTTTTCCGGAGGAAGGAGAGAGAGAACCGCCCCGGTCGACTGCTGGATGCTGTCCACATGTCCCCAGAAGGTTCTTCCAGGGATCGCGTCTACCGTTATCCGGACGGGATCTCCGGGATGAATTCCGTGGAGTTCGGTCTCCTTGTAGTTGGCCACCACCCACATCCGGAAGGGGACCACGTAACCTACGACCTGTCCGGGAGAGAGATATTGCCCCTTTTCCACGGTCTTGCCCGTGACGAGTCCATCCACGGGAGCGCGAACCTTTGAAAAACGGAGATTCAGGAGATCGACGGCAATTTTGGCTTTGTCCTTCCGGACCGTCGCCTTTAATACCTGACTGAGGGAGGTGTCGGCCTTCAGGCTGGCCTGCGCCACCTGATAGGCGGCCTGGTCGCGGTCGAGGCGGGAGGCGGTCGCGAAGGCCTTTTTCGACAGCCGGGCGGTCCGGTCGCTTTCCCGATGCGTGAGTCTGATCGTGGTCTGGTCTTTTTCAATATTGGCCCGGTTGACATCAAGCTGGGCTTCGTCCCGGGCGAGAGCGGCCTCGTCCTGGGCGAGTGTCCGTTGGAGCACCCTGTCGTCGAGTTCGAAGAGAAGGTCGCCGGCATGGACGATCTGATTGTCATGGATGAAGACCTGCATAACTGAACCGGGAATGCGGGTGGTGACGGGATGAAGGTGGCCGGAGATCTGGGCATCATCCGTGCTGATATGGGTTTCCGAATAACGGTAGAAGGCAAGGGAGGCAGCCACAAGGACAATGGAAACGGCTGCCGTCCCACCAATGACCTTTAAGTTCATTTGCTGATCCTTTATGGGAGCCTTGTCCCGGTGATGTCGATCGTCAAATCCGATCCCATTAATTAATTAATTGATAAATTAATCTATCGGAAGAGTCAGGTCAAATATCCCCGGGGGCCGGAGGGGATTTTCAGGATCTCTTGGCCAATCGCGACAGATTTGCTGTAATCTTGGAATGATTTGCTTTTTTGCCAACCACGAGGGGGGAGATCCCCGAGGAAGGACGCCTGGACGTGAAGAAGCCGCTCATCCCTCTGGAGGTTCCCTTCAGGGTCTTTGTCGCCCTCACCTTTGCCGGAACCATCACCTTTCATATTCTCGGGTTGGGCATCCATACCGCGATCGGTCGCCAGAAAAATGCCCTCGTCACGAAGATCGAGACCCTGGCGGAGGTCAAAAGCCAGCTTCTGGGACTCGAGGCGGGGCTATCGGTCTTCGAAGAACGCCTCCGTGTCTTGGAGGAGAAGGCGAAAGAACCTGGAAGGGAGAGCCCTGTCCCCCTTCTTCCCCAGGTCCGGGTCATGACCCTTCTCCTTCAGAACCTCAAGGAGGCCGGAGGGGGGGAGGGCAGCCTCCTTGCTCCAAAATGGCAGAGAATCGCCGAAGGCTTCAGTCATTGTCTTGGGGGAGAATGGGGGGAGGCCGGGACTTGTCTTCGGAAGGTTTCCATGCGCCTTCCGGATTTCGGCCGGTCTCTGACCGCAACCCGCGAAGAGGTCTTCCGGCACCTCTCCCATGTCGAAAAATGGCAGGCCAGGCTCGAGCGGTGGGATACGATCCTTTACTGGCTGACGACTGTGCTGGGACTTTTGTTCATGGCTCTGGGATGGAGAAATGTCGTTCTCCAGGTCGGAAATCCCATCAAGGATATGGCGCAATCCCTGGAGGGGGTTCAAGGGGGAGAGTCTTCCAGAAGGTCGAGGCTTCCCGCCCTCTTTTCGATCCGGGAGCTCAGGATCCTGAAAGAAAATATGACAACTGTCCATAATGATTCCCTCACCGGCCTTCTGACCCGGCAAGCCCTCTCTTCGGTTCTCCGGCGGGAGATGAATACGGCCTCCGAAGGAGAGACTCCTCTGGCCGTCATTAGTCTCGATATTGATCACCTGTCCCTGATCAATGACCGATTCGGGTATGAATCCGGGGACGGGCTTCTCCGCCAAATCGGAAAGACTTTGGCCGACAATCTTCGACCCGGAGAATCGTGCGGGCGGTGGGATGGGGACGGCTTTCTTCTGGTGGCCCCCGCTCTGTCCGGGGAAAGGGCCCAGGCCCGCCTTGACGAAATCCGGGAGCGCCTCCTGCGTCCCCTTTCTTCGGATCCCGGAGCGGAGAGGCGTATGACGGTCAGTGGGGGAGTGGGTCTCTTCAGGAAGGGACTAAACCCGGAATCGCTCGTCCGGGAGGCGGAAGAGGCTCTTGCCCAGGGGAGGGAGAGGAGGGCCGGAGTCGTCAGCCGGGCTCAGGATGCCCCCGGAAGTGCAGGATGAAGCGCCTCTCTGGGTGTGACTGGATAAGGTCTGTTTATTGAAACTATATAATAATTGTTGTATAATTAAAATGTTTTGAAGACAAAAGACAAGGGAAAAAGGTCACCTTTGACGGAGGGATCCATGGAAGACAAAGGGTCCAAGATTCATGATCTTGTCAGGGAGAGATACGGGACCATTGCCAATAAGGGAACGGGATGCTGTTCCGGTGAACCCTGCGGAGAAAGTCCCGAGTCCTTTTCTTTCTCGATGGGATACACGAGGCAGGAGATCGAAGCTGTCCCCGAAGGGGCCGACCTGGGCCTGGGGTGCGGGGCGCCGCTTGTCCGGGCCGGTCTTGAAAGCGGGATGAGCGTTCTGGATCTGGGATCGGGCGCCGGCTTCGATGTCTTTCTGGCCGCCCGTGAGGTGGGGATGACCGGACGGGTGATGGGTGTGGACATGACCCCGGAGATGATTTCGAAGGCCCGGAACAATGCCCTCAAAGGCGATTTCAGAAATGTCGAGTTCCGGTTGGGAGAGATCGAACATCTCCCGGTCGCCGACGGATCCGTCGATGTCGTCATATCAAATTGCGTGCTGAATCTCTCGCCGGACAAAAGACAGGTTCTCTCCGAGGTTTATCGGGTCTTGAAACCTGGCGGACGGATCGTCATGTCCGATGTTGTCCGGAGGGTTGAGCTTACGGAAGAGGTTCGGGAGAATCCGGATCTTCTGGCCGGATGCGTCTCGGGAGCCGAAACGATCGAATATCTGGAGGGGACCCTCGGGGAAGAGGGATTTGTGGAGGTCCGGATTACTCCGAACGAGGAGAGCCGGAGCCTGATCTCGTCCTGGGCTCCGGGAACCAAGGTCGAGGACTGGGTCGTCTCGGCCATCATCGAGGGAAAAAAGCCGAAGATAGACTGATCCGATCAGGAGGACTTTCCCTGGTTTCCATGAAGATGGCGGCAGGCTGTCCTGGCAAGCTCAAGCATGTAGCGGGCATCGGACAGCGCCGACTGGGCTGTTTCGATGGAGGGATCTTCCGGTTGAGGAGCGGAAAAGGACTCCTCTCCGAAGGTCATGAAGTCGCCTCCGCCAAAGGGAGCGGAGAGATCGCCTCCGGAAGAGGAGGAAGGGCCGACGATCCTCTCGATTTTGTCCCAGTCTGCCGTCAAGACGGAGGGAAGCCGGTGGCGTTCCTTTATTAAAACCTCTCCGGGGTTCTGGAACCGGGTGATCTCAAGGCCCAAGCCATGGAGAAGGGACTTGAAGGTGAAGTCCAGCGCCTCCCGGCATTCCCGGATCACGGAGGCCCATTCTCCCCGAAAGTAAAAAAGTTCGGCCGATTTGACCCGCGTTCCCGCATTCCAAAGGTTTCTTCTGGCAAGGTTGCCCGGACTTTTCACGACCACTCCCTAAACCTTCCGTCCGACGACGACGGCTTCTGCTCCTTCGGAAAAGAGAGAGATTTCCGGAACCATTCCCACCGCGCGGAAGGCCTCGGCGATTTCCTCGGGCCGGAGCAGATGATTTCCCTGGACATGTTCCCCCAGGTTTTGGGCAGCCAGCGGGCGTTTCCGGGGGGATCGGAGTGATTCCGGGGTGTCAGGCCATGCCGGCTCCCAGATCACCACGGCTCCCCGGGGAGCCAGATGGCTCTCGAGAATCCGAAAGACCGTTTCCTTTTCGTCCCAGACATGGTGAAGGGCCCGGTTCATGGCGATCAGGTCGACGGGACCCTCGTGGGCAAAGGTCTTGATGTCGCCCGTCCGGAAGCTCAGGCGGTCAGAAACGCCCTGATGTTCGGCAAGAAGGCGGGCTTTCTGGACGTTTTCCTCGAATCCGTCGAGGCCTGCTCCACGGAGGCCGGGACATCTCTTGGCCAGGCCTCTCAGATACCAGCCATTGCCGCATCCGAGGTCGACAACCATCCCTCCTTTTTTGTCGAGTTCCCTGTATATGGGGAGACTTGGATAGATCTCCCTTTCGAAAAGTCCCGAAAAATTGGCTTCGAGCATAGCTCCGAACCAGGGCAGAATGTTCTTCCGTTCTCCCAAGACCTTTTCGCCGGGCCGCTCACCTGTTGGCATGAGTTCGGCGGCCCGGTCGGCCATGTGGGTCGAGAGAACCGAGCCGATGGCGACCGGCATCAGGGTTTCGGGATGGGAAGGCCTCATCAAGTCGCCCTTTTGGGTCAGGAGGTAATGATTCCCTGCGAGATCGAGGTAGCCAAAGGCGAAGGCCGCCTCGCTCCAGCGCCTGACATAGGCCGGATCCATGCCGGTTTCCTTCGCAATCTCGTCTGCGCTGGTGGCCCCCAGATGACGGACGGCCTCGAAGAGGCCGTTGATGATGCCGATATAGGCCACATTGAGGCTCAAGACCCCCTGAGCCTCTGTCCGGGTCTGTTTTTTCGTTTCTTCGATGAGGGATTCTTTCACTGGCAGCTCTCCATGATTTTCCGGCCACAACGCCCTCCATTATATCAGCATTCTTTTGACTCCGCCGGCTTCTGATGTTTCCGGAGAAGAAGGTCAAGAGGTTTTCCTGACGCAGATTTTTTCTCGGGAAGGGAGCCGCCAGAAAGGTCGATCAAGGGTTCGCAGGCCTGTAGAAGCAATTGTGCGTAGGCCTCCCGGTCGTAGCTGTAATCAGGCGAGAAGGTCTCATAGGCCCGGGCGCGGGAGGCGGGGTCGGGATCGCGGGCTCCTGTGATGACAAGGGAGATTCGCTCCCCCGGATGGGGAGCCCGGCCACGGGCTGCCAGCTCCTGGGCCACGATCGCCTGGAGGGAGGCCTTGCGGTAGTCTCCCGGCTCCTTTGAAATCCTTTTTCTGATCACGAGCTCCGAAACCGGAATGCGGCCGTCCCCGAGCTCCTTCAGACCCTCGTCGAGCAACTGTCTGGCTCCGGGGAGAAGGGTCCGGTATTCGCGAAGATTTTTTGCCTGCGCAAGATGGTCGACCATTTTTTTCTGTACCTTGGCAATGAAGGGAGGGGTATCGCTCCGGCGAAGCGCGATCCCGCGGATCTTGGTTTCTCCGGAACGGAAGACGCCAAGATAGCGATTGGGAACCGCCAGGCCGGGACGCCCCTTTGAAGGGAAAAAGAGGATCCAGTGGTAGAGACCCTCGATTCCGATCGAGAGGCCCGTCGTCCGGGAGATTTCGTCGGCGAGGAGGCGGCATCCGGTTTCCTCAAGGTCAGGGCGAGAGAGCCAGAGGGAATCCACGATCCCGTGGAGAAAACGATATCCGTGACTTTCCGCTACCTCTTTCGCCTGGAGAAGCTTTTCCCGGCTCAGGGCGGTGACGCATTCATGGGCTTCCACCTTTCCGAATCGCGCATTCTTGTAGCCCAGATAGCCGAAGGAGACGACGAGGAGCCACTTGAGGGCCCCCTGACGTCCTTCGTATTCCTGCCTGAGGCGCGGGTCTCCGGTCGATTGTTTGAGTTCCTTGTAACGACGTCTCTTCGCGAGCAGGGGATCGAGGACTGCGGGGACCAGACCCTTTCTCCGTGTGCAGAGATGGTGACCGCTGTCCGGGATCCGGTTTTCCGGACAGCAGCGACAGTTGACTGTTTCCGGGGAGATGTTGTGCGCTGTCATGAGGGACGGGTACATCGAGGCAAAGTCGAGTTCCACGACCGATTCGTGGAAACCGGGCCTCGGAAGGAAGACCATGCCACCCTTGTCGCCTTCGAGGAGATCAAGTCCGTTCCGGAACTCTTCCGGCGTTCCCTTGTCCCGCGGAACGAGAATTCCGGAGGAGATGGCGTATGCCATCTGCATGGATGTGATGCCTGTTCCTGTGGAGGTTCTGGCAAGATGCTGGACAGGGATCCGGGTGACCCGGGCCTGTTCGAAGAGGCCTGCGAGACCGGCTTCTTCCAGAATGAAGGAGTTTTTCCTGTCCAGATGCCATCGACCGAGGAGAGAGACACCGCCGGCACGGAAGACCGTTTTCCCGTAGGAGAAAAAAGACCGGTCCTTACCCGGAGAGACCTCCTGCTTCCCGTACCGGTTGAGTGCCAGCGGGATTCGCAGCTTCTCCGAAAGGGCCAGAATGCGCGGAAGGATCAGGTCGTCTCCCCGGCTGGTCAGGATCAGGTCCGGGTCCTCCCTTTTCAGGAGGGTATTGAGGGTGGCCAGAAGTTCCCGGGGATCTTCTCCGTCGATCACCCGCCTCTCACCGTCAACCTCGACAACCAGTCCTCCGGAGGAGCCATGTCTTGCCGGACCGGATTCCTGTTCGAGCGTGATCGAGACGGAACTGATCGGGGGCACGGGAGGATCCGTGTCCCAGGGGGAATCAAGAAGCGCGACCCTGTCCGGAAGCCTGTCGATCCGGCAGAAGGCCAGGGGAAAGAGGCCCGTTTCGTAAAAGTAAAGCTGCGGAAGAGGAATATCGCAATTGTAGAGGGTCACGTCCGGAAGACGGGAAGCCTGTCTGACAACTTCGAAAAAGTCGGTCGGAGAAAATGTCGTGACCTCGAGAACAGGATGAAGGATCCCGCTGAAAAGTTCGATGCGCTCCGTTTCGGCAAGCCCGAGGGAAAAGCGAAGACGTTCGAGGCGCCGCCGTATCCGTTCAAGGGCGCTTCCTGTGCTCCCCACATAGAAGCGGGGGCGGAAGGGGACAGGAAAAAAAAGGCGGTCACCCTTTTCGGTCAGGATCCAGAGCAGCATGCCCTGGGGAGCGGGATAGGCATCCAGAAGCCATCCTGTTGTCTCAGGACCGGAGAAGCGCGCCACGATCTTCGATATCCCGGAGGCGGCGTTCGAGGGAGAGGCGCTCGCGCCGCTCTTCAAGAAGCATGCAGAGCAAGATCACCGGAAAGGGGTCCACGGGAGAAAGAGAGGCGCCGGCCTGGGAATGAAAGCGCGCGTCGTCGAACAGGCTGTCCAGGATGGCCTGATCCTCTTTCCTGAGCGCTTTGCGGAACTTCGACATCTCGTCCCTTGTCTGGTCCACGATCATCGTGAATGTCGGAAGGGTTCGCCCCATCAGGGCTCCTGTGTTCCGAAAAGACGTCCGGGTCTATGGCGTCCTCCGGTTCGGACCACCGGAGGAGGAACGACAAGGCTTCTGGAGTCGGATGATGATTCGAGGAGCGAAAAGAGCCGTCGGGAACGTCGGTCCCTGTCTGCTTCGTAGCGGTCGACCGGGATGAGACAGGGAGTTTTCATGCCGAAGGCGATTCTGCGAAGCGTTGCCATGACAGGAGACAGGAGTCCAAGGGATTCCCGTTCGGAAACCGCTCTGTCCGAAAAAAGGGGAAGGAGGCCGGACAGAAGGATCAGGGAGGCCCCCGTTTTCTCGATCATTTTCTCAAGACGGGAGAGCACAAGCGTGTGAAATTGGTGGATGGTGACCGTTCTTGAAATATGGACACGGGACAGAACATTCCGGGGATTCTTTCCGGCACCCCGAGATTCCCTCACAAAAATCTCCAGATGAAAGACATTGTTCCCGCAGATGATGATGCACGAAGATATTGGCTGGAGAGGATCGAGAAGATGTCGTGCCAGGATCCGGTGGGTAAAGAGTCCGAGCAGAGGGTCCTCCCCCTGCAGGAGCAGTGGTCGTCCCGATCTCCCCTCCTGCAGAAAAGAAGGCAGGAAAGAAGGATCCTCGGAAAAGAGTGTGAGCGGCGGTGTCAATGGGGACCTCCGACGGAGGGGCGAAAGACTCCGGCAACTGTTCCGACGATGCGGAAGGCCCTGTTTTCGGATATCGGGATTTCGTCATAGTCGGGATTTTCCGGAACGAGGATGATATCTCCGTTCTTTCTGCGGAGTCTCTTGACAGTTGTTTCCCCGTCGATTTCGGCGACCACGATCTCCTCGTTTTCGGCCGTGTCCTTTGCACGAACGAGAACGTAGTCTCCGTCCAGGATGGCGGCCTGCTTCATGCTGTCGCCTTTGACCCGAAGAAGAAAGATCGGGCCGGAAGGGATCCAGGAAGGGTCGATCGAGACCGTATCCAGACGGTTTTCCTCCGAAAGGATCGGAATGCCTGCCGCGACGCGACCGAGAACGGGAACAGGAATCATGGGCGGGAGGACCGATTCCATATCAAGGGCCCGGGCTCCCTTTCGTCGCAGAAGATGGCCTTTCCGGACAAGCGCGTCAATGTGTTTGTGAACGGCGCTGATACCGCGGATTCCCATTTTTTTTGCAATTTCCCGAAGGGTGGGAGGATAGCCGAGCTGTTCGGTATGCCAATGGATGAATCGGAGAATCTCCTCCTGTCTTCGGGTCAGTGGCTCTCTTGAGCTGTCCATGCGTCCGCGGATGCCTCCCGTTATGGTGATCATTTGTTCACCAATAACCTTAGCAAAGGTGTCGGGATCCGTCAATGGCCACCTTCAATCCGCCAGAATGTTCGGGGGGGGTGTCCGTCGCAGTTCTTTCTTGCGCCGGATCATCGTGAATTTTGGCGCGATTTGACTCGGACCCCCTTTGTTAAGTATCATACTGCCGAATTTTCCCTTATGTGGCAGAGAGAATTTCCTTCCGATACCCAAACTCAAGGAGTCAAGAGCCAATGAAGCTTTATGAGCACGAGGCGCTGGGATCCATCTTCAAGAAATATAAGATTCCGGTCCCTCGTTATGTCTTTTCCGCAGAAATGAACGACGCCGTTCGACAGTTTGTTGATAAGGAACCCGGTGTTGTCATCAAGTCGATGGTTCTGGTCGGAAAGCGCGGAAAAGCCGGTGCTGTCAAGGTCGTTTCCGACAAGTCTCAGGTGGAAAAGGTCTTTTCCGATCTTGCAACCCGAGAGGTCTATGGCGAAAGATCGATCGGAGCCCTTGTCGAGGAAAAGCTTGATATCGAGAAGGAATTCTATCTGAGTGTCACCTACTCGACAAAAGATCGGGCGCCTGCGATCATCTTCAGCGAGCACGGCGGGATGGATGTCGAGGAAATCGATCCGAAGCTTATCCATACCTATATCGTCTCCGATGTCCGTTCCGTCTATCCCTACCAGATCCGTCAGTTCCTGGCCGGAATCGGGTTTTCCGACAAGGAGCTCCTCCGTCCCCTCTCAGAGGTGATCGTCAATGTCTATAATGCCTTCTGGGGCTCGGAGAGCCGCCTTCTCGAGATCAATCCTCTCGTGGTGGCCCGATCCGGGGACAAGCGAAAAATTGTCGCTGCCGATGCGGTCGTCATTCTCGACGATGATGCTTCCGTCAATCCCGCTGTCGTCTATGGTGCCAGAAGTGCCCAGGGCCGTCCGCTCACCCAGCGCGAACAGGATGCGATCCTGATCGACCAGGGGGACCATCGGGGGAAGGCGGGTTCCTATGTGGAACTTGATGGGGATATCGCAATGATGACTTTCGGCGGCGGAGGATCGACGGTCACGGCCGAGACTGCCATCGAAGCGGGCCTGAGGATTGCCAACCTGACCGATATTGGCGGAAATCCTCCAGCAGAAAAGATGTACCGGATCTCGAGGATCATTCTCTCGAAGCCTGGCCTGAAGGGAGTGCTGGTGTGCGGTGGTACGGCCAGCAACACGCGGATCGATGTGACTTTGGGAGAAGGCTTGGCCAAGGCTCTGGATGACATGAATGCCGAGGGAAAGCTCGACAAGAACCTGGTCTGGGTCGTACGCCGTTCCGGTCCTGAATATGTCAAAGGTCTCAAGATGCTCCATGAGTGTTTTGTCAGGAACGGAATCCGCGGAGAAATCTACGATTCGCAGCTCCCCATCACGGAAGCGCCGATTCGTCTGAAGGAATTGCTGATCAAGCTTGTTGGATACAAGCCGGAAGAGGTTGTCTAGGCTTTCAAACCATACTGAGGGAGAATGTCTTGAAGGGAACCGTTTATCTGAATGACAAGACGGGTATCGTCGTGATTGGGGCCACCGGCCGGGAGGCCTCCCAGGTGATCAAGGAATCGGAGACCCTGTATCCCGGAATCATCAAGGCCGGAATCACTCCGGGCAAGGGTGGATCGAGCGAATTGCCAGTCCCTGTTTTTGATACCCTGAAAGAAGCCGTGAGCGATCCGAAAGTCGGAAAACTTCTAAACACGGCCCTGATCTATGTGCCTCCGGTCTCGGTTCTCGATGCGGTGATGGAATGTCTGGACAATGGAATAAAGGTTCTGTATATTATCACCGAACATGTTCCCATTCGTGATTCTGAAGTCATTTACCAGGAGAAGGTTCGTCGGGGAGCCATCATTGTCGGCGGGACGAGTCTCGGGTGCTTCGTTCCTTCCGTAGGAAGGATCGGCGCAATTGGCGGAAAGGATCCCACGGTGGCATTCCGGGATGGCGGGATCGTCGTCATTTCCAAGAGCGGGGGGTTGACGGTCACCACGGCTGAAATGTTCAAGCGACGTGGATGGGGAACCTACATGGCTCTTGCCATCGGCGGTGATATTATTTCGAATACCACCTATGCGGATGTTCTTCAGGAAATCAAGGGCGATCCCCGGGTCAAGGGGGTGGTCATGCTTGGTGAGCCCGGAGGGTCTTACGAAGAACAGGTGGCCGGTCTGATTATGTCAGGCGGCTTCGACAAGCCGGTGGCGGCATTCATCTCGGGCAGATTCCAGGAGAGAATGCCGGAAGGCGTGGCCTTCGGCCATGCAGGCGCGATCGTCGAGCGTGGCATGGGCAAGGCAACGGACAAGATCGCCCGACTTGAGGCGGCCGGAAAGAAGTATCCCGTGAAGGTAGCCTTTTACTACCACGATCTCGTCAAGACAATTGAATCGCTCGGAGTTCCTCGGGATTTTGAGGACAGCACCACCGAGCATGTGAAGCCCCTTTACTCCACGTTCTAGGGGCGAATCAACCGAAGGGGGGTGAGGGAAAATGGCAGAAGAAAGAACACAGTTGGCGACAGGACCTGCGATTGTCGGAGGGGTTGTCATCCTGGCGGCGCTTCTCTTTTTCATCATTTTTCTCGGGCAGGGTGCCGAGAGCGCGAACCACATGAAGGCATGGTTGCCGGGTTCAGCCACCCATCTCTGGCCATAATAGGACTCTTTCCTTCTATCTTAAAAATCTCTTTGCTTTTCCCTCATTCCCAGTAGAAAATTTCCGGCTGGGGATGGGGGCTTTTTTTTGACAATAAATCAGGATAAAATACTTAGACGCAGTTTCGCGTCCTTTTTGTTTCAATGGAGCGTTTTGGAAGCCGGGGTGCCCTCATCGGATGAGTGGCGGTTCCAGGATCCCGGATAGTGTGGACACATCCCCTCAAGGAGATTAAGCAATGGCGCTTAACCTGACTCAGAAAATCATCAAGAATCATCTCGTTTCCGGAGAAATGGTCCCCGGAAAGGAAATCGCGATCAAGATCGACCAGACGTTGACGCAGGATGCGACCGGGACAATGGCTTACCTCCAGTTTGAAGCCCTGGGTCTCGATCGGGTCAAGACCGAATTGTCTGTCTCCTATGTCGACCATAATATGCTTCAGACTGGCTTCGAAAATGCGGATGACCACAGGTATCTCCAGACTGTTGCCGCCAAATATGGAATCGTGTTTTCCCGGCCGGGAAACGGAATCTGCCATCAGGTTCATCTCGAGCGTTTTGGCAAGCCTGGCAAGACCCTTCTCGGATCAGACAGCCACACCCCGACGAACGGGGGCCTCGGCATGCTTGCGATCGGGGCGGGAGGACTTGACGTGGCCCTCGCCATGGGAGGGGAGCCCTTTTACACCACCATGCCGAAAGTTGTTCTGGTCAAGCTCACGGGCAAGTTTCAGCCCTTTGTGTCGGCCAAGGACGTCATTCTTGAACTTCTGCGGCGTCTCACCGTCAAGGGAGGCGTTGGCCGGATATTCGAATACGGCGGGGAGGGTGTGAAGGGACTGTCGGTTCCGGAACGCTCCACGATCACGAACATGGGCGCGGAGCTTGGGGCCACCACCTCGGTCTTTCCCTCTGATGAACAGACCCGCAAATACTTGAAGGCCCAAGGCCGTGAAAATGATTATGCCCCCTTCGAGGCCGACGCCGGTGCCACTTATGATGAAACCGTCGAAATTGATCTCAACACCCTTGAGCCTCTGATTGCCCAGCCCCATTCTCCCGACAATGTGGTCAAGGTCCGTGAAATTCAGGGAATCCCCGTGAGCCAGGTGGCGATCGGATCCTGCACCAATTCCTCCTACAAGGACCTTCTCGGAATCGCGGCCATCATGAAGGGGAGGACGGTTCATCCCTCTGTCAGCCTGGGCTTTTCGCCCGGATCCCGCCAGACCCTCGAGATGATCTCCCAGAATGGGGTCCTTGGAGACCTCATCACCTCGGGAGCCCGTCTGCTCGAATCGGCTTGCGGACCGTGCATCGGGATGGGATTTGCCCCCCCCTCAGGCGGTGTCTCTGTCCGGACCTTCAACAGGAACTTCGAAGGGCGTTCCGGGACCAAGGATGCCAAGGTCTACCTTGCAAGCCCTGAAGTGGCGGCGGCCTGTGCCATCACGGGCGTGATCACCGATCCCCGGGATCTCGGAATCAAGGCGGAAACTGTTGAGATTCCGGAAAAGTATGTCCTCGATGACCGCATGATGATCTTTCCCCCCAAGGACGGTCATGGCATCGAGGTTCTTCGTGGGCCCAACATCAAGCCCCTTCCGACACGCGATCGCATCTCCGAGACGGTTTCGGGGACGGTGCTCCTGAAGGTAGGAGACAATATCACCACAGACCACATCATGCCGGCCGGAGCCAAGGTGTTGCCGCTCAGGTCCAATGTTCCGGCCATTTCCCAGTACGTCTTCGAATCGGTGGATCCGACCTTTCCGAAGCGTGCCAAGGAGGCTGGTGGCGGATTCATCGTCGGCGGAGCGAACTACGGACAGGGTTCAAGCCGTGAGCATGCCGCCCTTGCCCCGATGTACCTTGGTGTCAAGGCGGTTATCGTGAAGGGCTTCGCCAGAATCCATCTGGCCAATCTCATCAACTTCGGCATTCTTCCCCTGACCTTTGTGAACGAAGCCGATTACGACAAGATCGACAGGGATGACCAGCTCGAGTTCAGCACTTCAGGACTCGAAAAAGGAACCCTCGTGCTCAAGAACCTCACAAAGAAGATCGACATTCCGGTCAAGCATTCTCTTACGGCCCGCGATCTGGACATTGTCCGTGCAGGCGGAACCCTGGCCTATGTGAAGGGCCGGAGCAAGTAGGTCTATCTGTCTTTTTGTATTCACCGGGGGCCGGAGAATATCCGGCCCTTTTTTTGACCGGATCAACAATCCCTTTTCAATCCAGAAAGGAACCCGCATGAGCAAGGACAGTGAGGAAAAGGATGTGAAATGGCGAACCCGGGTCGGGGGCCAGGTGGACGGCAAGCCCGTTGTCAGGGGATACCCCCTGGATGACCTGGTCGGTCGAGTCTCCTTCGCAGAAGCAATCTACCTGATCCTCAAGGGCGAGCTTCCCACCGAGAGGGAAAAGAAGATGATGGAGGCCATGCTTGTGGCCTGCATCGACAATGGAATCGGACCTCCGTCTGTGGTTGCTGCCAGGACGGTTTTTTCCGGAGGAAATGCCCTCAATGCCGCGGTTGCCGGCGGTGTCCTGACTCTTGGCGATTCCCACGGAGGGGCGATCGAACAATGTGCCCGCATTTATCAGGAGAATTTTCCTTCCGATGTGGTCGATGTCAAGGCCCACGCCAAGGCGGTGGTCGAGGAGTTCGACAGGAAGAAAAAAAGGCTTCCGGGCTACGGCCACAAACTCTACAAGCGTGATCCCAGAACAATGCGGCTTCTCGAACTGGCCAAGGAATTTGGGTATATGGGGCGGTTCGTGGAATTTGCCGTGGCGGTTCAGGACGAGCTCGAGGCCAAAAGCGGCAAGAATCTTCCCCTGAATGTCGACGGGATGATCGCGGCCATTATCTCCGAAATGGGGCTCTCCTGGAAAACGGGTAAGGGAATTTTCATCATCGGTCGCATACCGGGGCTTGTGGCGCATGTTGTCGAGGAGTGGGAGCGGGAAAAGCCTTTCCGTCGTCTGGAGGAAGGAACCTATGTCTATGATGGGACCCCTGTCCGTCCCGTTCCGTCAAAGCCATTGTCTTAAGGATCAATTTGCAGGAGGGAAAGGCATTCCTTTCCCTCTTGATGTTTTACCGAACATTTTTTGCTAGGATATCACCCCATATGAAGTTGCCTATAGAATGTCCCAGGTGAAAGACGAATCCGGACGGGATTTTTAAAGTCCGGGAGACAGGATAGCCCAAGCCATGGCCGAAGAAAAGATCGAACCGGTCATTCCTCCACCCCTTGAGGATATTGAACAGAAGTTTCCCTCCTGGTACCTGGGAGGCGTCAAGCTCGTTCTTCTGACCCTTCTGATGATCATGTTCCTCTCCATGGTCTGGGGAACCTGGGAGACGATCGAGCAGGCTTTCATCCATGCAAAAAATGGCCTTTTGTCGATGCTGAAGTCCCTCCTTGTCAACATCCTTCTCCTGTTGGCCCTGCTTGAGGTCTCAAGAACGATCCTGACCTACTTTACCCTTGGACGGGTCAAGGTGACCTATATTGTCGATTCGGTCCTGGCGGTCCTTCTTTCCGAAACCCTGGTCACCTGGTTCTCAAATGAGCCTCTTTCACGATATATCGAGCTGGTCATGGTTCTCCTGGCATTGACCATTCTTCGGGTCTATGCCATCCAGTACCACCCTGCCCCTTACGGAGCGAAAGAAAAACGACCATTTCTTGACCCGACCCTTCCCCGTGTCTGGAAAAAGAAGATGGGATGGGTCTCCAAGGAAAAATCCCCGCCCTCCAAATGAGGGGGGCTTCAGGCCCTCCTCAAAGGTTCCCTGAAAGCCAGAACCGTGCCATTCTCGGATTTTTCCGTGGCTGCGTTCCACCCCTTGTCCAATTGAATTGCTCAGGCCCTCTCTGGTAGACTTTAACTCCCGAGCATGCAAACTGACGCCCCGTTTTTTCTTGTTTTTACGAACATTGTCGGGAGGGACGCGTGCGGTTTCCCCTTTGTCCTCCCCTCAGGGCGTCTTTCATTTTGGATTCAGCCAGCCGACGGAGTCAGACAATGGATAGTTTACCCAAAGAAAGTCAATCCCTGGTCCATGTGTCAATCAATGGAAGGGATTTTGAAGTCCCTGCAGGGTCGACGATGGTCCAGGCAATGTGGTACACGGGCCACGAAGTCATTCATGGGATCGGATGTCTGGGCGGAGTGTGCGGCGCGTGTGCCACCGTCTATCGCATGAAGGGGGATTTCCGCCTTCGGAATGCCCTGGCCTGCCAGACGCTTGTCCAGGACGGCATGAGCTTTTCGATGCTTGACTCCTATCCCATCCAGAGGGCCCATTACGATGTGGCGGCATTGACCGATCCCAAGGAGGAGCTGTTCACCTTTTATCCGGAATCGGCGACCTGCCGGAACTGCAATGCCTGCACCGAAGTCTGTCCCCAGGGGATCGATGTCCGGGACGCGGTGTGGAGGGCCAATTTCGGCGACTTCAAGGCAGTCGCCGAACTGACGATGAGTTGTGTCATGTGCGGACTGTGCGTCTCGCGGTGCATTGCCGAGATGGCCCCCCATGAAATCGCCCTCTATGCCCGGAGAGCTTACGGAGCCAAGGAGCTCCCCTTTCCTTCAAACCTCAAGACACGGTTGGGCGAGATAGAAGCGGGAACTTTTTCCCGGGAAATGAACCACCTTCTCAGCCTTTCTCCCGCTGAACTCAAGAAAGAATGCGAGGTCAAATCCTAGAATGTCCGACCTGGTCGAATCGTTTTATTCCCGAATGCCGGTTCTTGACGAAACCCCTCCGGCGGCCCTTTCACCCGAAGATCGTCAGAGACTTCTCAAGTCCTTCTATCCCGACTACCGACCCGAAGGCAAAGCGACCCTCCGGGTTGGTCCGGACGCCGGGACGGTTGTTCCCGAGGAGATTGCCACTCTTCTCGAGTCAAGAAGCCGGCTCCAGGGGACGAGGGTGATTCCGGACCATCCCGACCGGGAGGTGGATCTCCTCATTATCGGAGGGGGGGGAGCGGGAATCACCGCGGCCCTGTATGCGGCGGAGCAGGGGGTCAGCGTTCTTCTCACGACAAAACTTCGGGTTGGGGATTCCAACACGGTTATGGCCGAAGGGGGAATCCAGTCGGCCCTGGGAGAGGGGGACAGTCCTGTCGAACACTTCAGGGACACCTTCCGGGGAGGGCATGGCGAGAATGACCCGACGCTGCTTTCGGTCCTTGTATCAGAAGGGCCCCGGATGGTGGAATGGCTTGTTTCCCGGGGAATTCTTTTCGACAGGGACCCCCAGGGCAACCTCTCCCTCCGCAAGGGCGGGGGGACCTCCCGTCCCCGGCTGATTTCGGCCAAGGACTATACCGGACTCGAGTTGATCCGGGTGCTGAAGGAAGATGTCGTCAATTCTCCCGTGGAGATTCTCGAGTTCTCCCCTGCGGTTGAACTCTTGCAGGGGCCGGGGGGAGCCTGTGCCGGCGCGGTTCTCTGGGATCTCGACAGCCGGAAGAACATTTTCGTGAAGGCGCGCACGGTCATTCTCGCCACCGGGGGAACCGGACGGCTGCACCTTGGAGGCTTTGCGACCTCCAACCATTTCGGCGCCACGGGAGACGGTTTGTGCATGGCGTACCGCATGGGGGCAAAGCTTGTCCATATCGACAGCTTCCAGTACCATCCCACCGGCGTTATCTTTCCCTCCGAAATGGCCGGGATGCTGATCACCGAGGCTGTCCGCGGAGCGGGTGCCCGCATGTACAACGCCCTGGGCCGTCGTTTCGTCAACGAACTCGAAACCCGGGACGTGGTGGCCTCGGCCATCATCCGGGAGTGTTCGGAGGGGAGGGGCGTCCCCACGCCTTCCGGCGCTTTCGGGGTCTACCTCGACCTGGCCTCGATCGACCGGGATGCGGGGGAGGGAACGGTCACCAAGCGCTTTCCGAATATCGTCAAACTGATGACCCGCCATCATGTGGACCCGACGAAGGTTCCCATCCTCGTCTACCCGACCCTCCATTACCAGAACGGTGGCATCAAGACCGACGAGAATGCCCACACCTCCATTCCGAATCTCCTCGTGGCAGGGGAAGCTTCGGGAGGGCTTCATGGAACCAACCGGCTCATGGGAAATTCCCTTCTCGAGCTTTTTGTCTTCGGACGAAGGGCGGGGCTTGAGGGCTCGAAAGAAGCCAAGGAAAGGGCCCCTTTTTCCTGGAAAGAGGTGTCCCTGGCCCATGTCGAGAACTTCGAGCAGGCCCTGGCCCGAGAGTTTAAGGGGGCGGAGCGTCCGATAGCGCCGACTCTTTTTCCCGATTATCGCCGCAAGGATTCCTGAGAGAACTTCCGGTAACATCACAAATCCTAACGAGAGGAGAAGGTCTTGAATATTCATGAATACCAGGCCAAGGAGCTCTTCAGAAGCTATGGCGTGCCTGTCCCGTCCGGGGTTGTCGTGGATTCGGCCGAAGAGGCGCGAACTCTGATCGAGAGCAAGGCGGGCATCTTTGGCGGAACTGCCCAGGTCTTTGCTGTCAAGGCCCAGATCCATGCGGGAGGACGGGGCAAGGCGGGGGGCGTCAAGATCGCAAAGAACACGTCGGACATTCCTGGCTTTGTGGCGGCTCTTCTGGGAAAGACGCTGGTGACCCATCAGACGGGTCCCGAAGGACGCCTGGTGCGCAAGGTCTGGATCGAGGAGGGGGCTGCCATTTCAAGGGAGTTCTACCTGAGCCTGGTCCTGGACCGGTCGAGCCGTAGGATCTCGATCCTTGCCAGCACGGAGGGGGGCATGGAGATCGAAGAGGTCTCCGCCTCCCATCCTGAGAAGATCCTGACCCTTTCTGTCGATCCGGAGATCGGATGCAAGGGATTTGTCGGCCGGCGTGTGGCAGCATTTCTGGGATTGCCTGTCAACCTTTACAATTCCTTCTCGGCCCTTCTCGCCAACCTGTACCGGTTTTTCACCGAGACCGACTGCATGATGGTCGAAATCAATCCTCTGATCCTGACAGGCGAAGGACGGCTCCTGGCCCTCGACGCGAAGGTCTCCTTTGACGACAATGCCCTCTATCGTCAGGACAATGTGCTGGCCCTTAGGGATCTGTTCGAGGAGAACGAGCTCGAGATCGAGGCCTCGAAACACAGACTCAACTACGTCAAGCTTGATGGATCGATCGCCTGCATGGTCAACGGGGCCGGACTGGCGATGGCAACGATGGATGTCATTGCCCTGGCCGGAGGGACACCGGCCAACTTCCTTGACGTGGGAGGAGGGGCCAGCAAGGAGACCGTCGAACAGGCCTTCAGAATCCTTCTTGGAGATCCGGCTGTCAAGGGAATTTTTGTCAACATCTTTGGCGGGATTGTCCGGTGCGAACGGATTGCGGGAGGCATCATCGCCGCAGCGAAGGATGTCAAACTCCACGTCCCTCTGGTGGTCCGGCTCCAGGGGACGAATGCCAAGGAAGGACGCGAAATGCTGAGGGATTCGGGACTGAATCTGCAGGTCGCCGAGGAACTATTCGAGGGAGCGGAAAAAATCGTTCTGGCCGTGAAAGGAGCAAAATGAGCATTCTTGTCGACCGGTCGACCCGGGTCATCGTGCAGGGCATTACCGGCAAGGAGGGCAGTTACCACGCCATGGCCTGCCGGGAATACGGGACATTGGTTCTGGGCGGGGTCACCCCCGGAAAGGGAGGAACTGTTCACGAGGGCTTCCCTGTGTGGGATTCAGTCCGGGATGCTGTGGAGGCCGTTCATCCGGACGTCTCCCTGATCTTTGTGCCTCCCGCCTTTGCCGCTGATGCCATCCTTGAGGCGGCGGATGCCGGCATCGAGCTTATCGTCTGCATCACGGAAGGGATTCCGGTTCAGGACATGATGCGCGTCCGCCGCATTCTCGATATCAGAAATGAAGAGGGAGAAACCGTCCGACTCATCGGTCCCAACTGTCCCGGCATCATCACCCCGGACGGGGCCAAGATCGGGATCATGCCTGGCTACATTCACAAGCGTGGCCGTGTTGGCGTTGTATCGCGAAGCGGCACCCTCACCTACGAGGCGGTGTGGCAGCTGACCCAGCTTGGACTCGGGGAATCCACCTGCGTGGGAATCGGAGGGGACCCCATCCGGGGGCTCAACTTCCGGGATGTCCTGGCGCTTTTTGAAAAGGATCCGGAAACGGAAGCGATTGTCATGATCGGCGAAATCGGAGGGGAAGACGAGGAGAAGGCCGCTTCCTTTGCACGAGCCCATATGACCAAGCCGATCATCGGATTTATCGCCGGATTGACGGCTCCTCCCGGGCGCCGGATGGGCCACGCCGGTGCCATTGTCTCGGGCGGCAAGGGATCGGCCCGGGACAAGATGAAGGCCCTGGAATCCTATGGGGTCATCGTGGTCGACAATCCGTCCGTGATCGGACGAACCGTGGCCGAGACGCTCAAATCAGGCTCTTATCGCCGGGTTCCGGCCTGTCACGCATAACTGGACTCAACAAAATCTGAAAGGAAAACGATATGGCATCAGAAATAAAGGTCGGGGATGTGGCTCCGGATTTTACCCTTGAGGATCAGGACAAGAAGCCTGTGACCCTCTCCTCCTACCGGGGGAAGAAAAATGTTGTCCTGGCTTTCTATCCCCTTGACTGGAGCCCCATCTGTACCAATGAAAATACCTGCTTTTCAAATGATCTTCCCCGTTTCGAGGATGCCAATGCGGTCGTTTTGGGCATCAGCACCGACAGCACCTTCTGTCACAAGGCCTGGAAGGAGTCCCTCAAGCTCAAGCAGACGCTTCTTTCCGACATCAAGAGGATGGTCTGCAAGGATTATGGGCTTTATATCGAAGAGGCCAACATCAACAAGCGGGCGACGGTGATTGTCGACAAAAAGGGAATTGTTCGATATGTGAAGGTTCAGGAGATCCTGACAGCCCGTGACGATCAGGAAATTCTGGGAGAGCTCAAGAAGCTGGCCTGATTTCTGTCGGGTCGCAAGAGAGAAAGGCCTCCCCTTGGGGAGGCCTTTTCTGATTTAAGAGACCCGGAGGCTATTCGCCGGAAGAGGTGTAATGATTTGAGGGTGAGACTCCCCCCGGGAGGGGAACCACAAGCCTGACCTCATCGAAGGTGGCTGTCTGGGGATAGGAGTAGGACAGGTGAAGGATGAGCTTCCGGGGGGTCGGCGGTGGACCCGGAAGAATGAAAAGAAGCGGAAGGGTTTTTTTGGAGATGGCGGGAACGACCCAGTCCTGGTGCGACATGTAATGGTCCGTCCAGTCTGATTTCCACGAGGCCGGATAGAGGTTCTTGAAGGGCTTGTTGGCGTTCTTGAGGATGAAGCGGTAACTTTTCTTCCCTCTCAGGCGGAAATGCTGATCGTTGGCAGTCAGGTCAAGGATGTTTTCCCGAAGATGGATTCGGAGTGTCCTCGCTCCCTTGTCCTCGATCTCGATCGGGAGAAGGATGTAGGTGATGCCGTTCTTTTCTTCCATCACCGGGGCCGAAGGATGGAATCTCAGGGGAGAGTGGGTCCGGATCGTACAGGCGGAAAGAAGGATCAGGCTGAGGAGAGCGAGACCCGCCTTCCCCGCCTCCTGGAGAAAAAACTTTTTCATCAAAGGTCTTTCGCAGGATTATCGATGATTACCCGCACCCGCATCCTCCTCCGCAGCAGCCTCCCCCTCCGGAGGGCTGGGTCGCCGGGGCGGCAAACTCGGATCCGGGAGCTCCAGCCACGGCGCTGGCAAAGGAAGACGGAATCTTTCTGAGATCGAGACTCTTGCATTTCGTGCACTCCGTCTCTCCCGGGCCGGTCCTGATCGACTGAAGCTTGGAAAATACATTGCCACAGGTATTGCAGGAATATTCGTAGATAGGCATTGACTCCTCCTGGCATGGGTTCTTGTCTGGTCTCATTTTCTCATACACTCTCCTCTTCTTCAAGCATGAATCCCTTGAAACACGTGACAGTCTTCCGTCGAAACCCAAGAAATGAGGGAGAAAAAAGTGGTGGGGAAATATTGACAGTTTTAATCCTCTCTCTATAATGAGGGGTGAAGAGTGGGGAAAGGTGGGGGGAAGTGGATGGGATTTTTCCGCGGACGGTTTCTTCATAGTCTGGATGCCAAGGGACGGGTCGCGATCCCCCAGCGTTTTCGCGAAGCGTTGGGGGGGAACGAGGAAGACCTCCGCCTTGTCATGAGCGTCGATCCCGAAGGATGTCTGGTGGTCTATCCCGAACCCGCCTGGATCGAGCTCGAGCGGAAGTGGGAAGAGCTTCCCCAGATGAACGATGATCTCCGGACCTATCTCCGGTTCATGGTCGGTTGGGCCTCGGAAGGCGTCCTTGACCGTCAGGGACGCATTCTCGTTCCGCCTCCTCTCAGGGACTATGCCGGCCTTGATCACGAAGTCTGGTTTGTCGGGCTTCTTCACAAGTTCGAAATGTGGAACGGAGAGCGGCTGGGATTGGCCACGGGTCCGGAAAAGGTCCGGTCGGTGACCCAAAAACTTTCGGGGCTTTTTTGAAGGGGCCTGACGGATCAGGACATCGTCCTGTCATGCTTTCAGAAACCATGCATTGGCTCGATGTGCGCAAGGATCTCTGGTATGTCGACGCCAATTTGGGTGGAGGAGGTCATTCCCGGGCGATTCTTGAGCGGGGAGGGCTGGTTCTGGCCATCGACCGGGACAAGAGTGCCGTGGACCGCTTTCTTGAGGAGTCGGGTGAGGCCTTTGCCGGCCGGTTTGTGGTGATCCACGGAAACAATGCGGACATTGCCGTTCACGTGCAAAGTGCCCGGGTCAGGGTTTCCGGGATCCTGTTCGACCTGGGCTGGTCGACGATCCAGGGAGAGGAGGCAGAGCGAGGGCTGTCCTTTTCTGAGGAAGGCCCCTTGGACATGCGCCTGGATCCGACATCGGGAGAGACGGCCGGAGAGCTTCTGGAGCGGGCTTCCGAAGACGAACTGTCCGACCTTCTTTCGGAAGGAGACGAACCCCTGGCGATTCCCGTGGCACGGGCTCTCGTTCAGGCCAGAAAATCCGGAAGGCTTCCGAGAACAACCTTGGAACTCGCCGGCTTCGTCTCCGGAGTTTATTACCGCAAGGGTTTCCGAAGGAGTCGAAGGCATCCGGCCACCCGGGTTTTCATGGCCCTCCGGATCCGGGTCAACAGGGAATATGAAAATCTCGAGCGTTCCCTGGCCGGATCCCGACAGGTTCTGGAAGAAAAAGGAGGGAGGCTTCTGGTCCTGAGTTTTCATTCGGGGGAGGACCGGATCGTAAAACGCACCTTCAGAAAATGGGTTTCTGAAGATGCGGCCGGCCTGCTTTTCCGAAAGTCCCTGCAGCCGGGGGAAGAGGAAATCCTTCAAAACCCGCGCGCCCGCAGTGCCAGGATGAGGGGGGTCTCCTTTGTCGGAAGGTAGCGGGGGAACGGCCTTCTGGGAAAGGAGATCCCTGGCGTTCCTGTTTTTTGTCGGCGGGATCATGGCGCTCCTGTTTGCGATGTCCGTGAGCATCGAATCGGTCCGCATCAAGCGGCGCGTGACTCTGCTCAATGAGGAAGTTGCAAAGAGCGAATCCCGGGAAAAAGAGCTCGAAGAGGAGATGATCTCCCTGACGAGGGAGGCCCGGCTCCGGGGGTATGCCCATGCGAACCACCTGGAAAGGGCCTTGCCGGCGGAGGTGCTTTATCTCCCTTAAATCCGATTAACAATCATTCCCGGGCGACTGTTTGTGCGTCGTCCTTGGGGCCTTCCCTATGAAGAGACGGACAACCGTTGCAGTCATCCTTGTCATGGCAGGTTTTGCCATCATCCTCGGACGTCTCTTCATTCTCCAGGTCCTGGACGCTCCCCTCTATGACACTCTTTCCCGGAGCGAGCGGGAACGCCTAGCTCTTGTAGAGGGTGCCAGAGGGACGATCCTGTCGGCCGACGGCCGCCCGCTGGCCGACAACCGGTCCGTCCCGAGCCTAGCCGCTGACCCTCTCCAGATCAGGCGCTACGAAAACCCCTCCCTTCTTGCCTCCCAGCTGTCGCCCATTCTCGGAATCCCGCGGGAAGTCATCCGGAAAAGGATTTCGGCCAGAAAACGTTTCGTGTGGATCAAGCATGGAATTTCCGACGAGGAACGCCGCCGCATTGGAAGAAGGATCAGGGGGCTGTACATCCTGACGGAAAAGAGGAGGACCTATCCCTACGGCTCCATTTTCCGGTCGGTCGTTGGCCGAATCCGATCCGACGGAACGGCCGTTTCCGGATTGGAAAAGGGGTACGACCAGTTTTTGAGGGGAAAGAAAGGAAAGATCGTCCGGGAAGTCTCCGCAAGGGGCCGTTCCTACTTTCAGACGGAATCCTCCTCTCAGGGGGCCCTTTCGGGAAACACCATCGAAACGACCTTGGTCGCAAGTCTCCAGGAATACGCCCAGGATGCCCTTGACGAAGAGGTCCGGTCGGTCAACGCCCAGGGAGGGATCGTTGTGGTCATGGACCCCCGGACCGGCGCCGTCCTGGCCCTGGCCGCCCGGGCCTCGGGGCGATGGGCGGGCCCTTCTCCGGGCGTCTCTCTCGTCTACGAACCCGGCTCCATTTTCAAGCTGGTCACGGCAAGCGCGGCACTCAACGATCACAGGGTCTCCCTCGATGACGCCTTTTTTTGCTATAACGGGGCCATGCCGATTCCCGGAGGGATCCTTCATGATGCGGAGCCCTATAAGACCTTGACCCTCTCCGGAATTCTTGCCCATTCGAGCAACATTGGAATCTCCCAGGTGGCCTTGCGGCTGGGTCCTGACAAATTCGAACACTACATTCGTGCCTTCGGTTTCGGGGAGAGGACGGGGATCGATTTTCCGGGGGAGTCCCGGGGGTTTTTCCGGGGCACCCGCTTCTGGTCCAAGCGTTCCCTTTACACCCTGGCCATGGGTCAGGAAATCGGAGTGACTCCCATCCAGCTAGTGGCGGCTGTCAGCGCCATTGCCAACGGGGGGACTCTGATGCGTCCCTTCATGGTCTCCCGGGTTGTGACTCCTGAAGGGAAGGTCCTGTTCGAACACAAACCCCGAAAAGTCCGGCGCGTCATCTCCCGGGAGACCTCCCTCACGCTCCTCTCCCTTCTGACCGGTGTGGTCGCACCCGACGGCACAGGGGCGAACGCAGCCATCACGGGATTTGACGTGGCCGGGAAAACCGGGACGGCGGAGGTTTACGATCCGGAAAAACATGCCTATTCCCGGACGCAGACCGTGGACTCCTTTGTGGGCATTCTCCCTGTTGATAATCCCAGGCTGGTGGTTCTGGTTGTCGTGATCCAGCCCAAGGGGATCTCCTGGGGAGGAACAGTCGCGGCTCCGCTGTTCCGTAAGGTGGCGGAGATGGCGCTTGTTCATTTCAGGATTCCCGCCAGCGTCCGTGGTGAGGGCAAAACAGTGGCCCGGGCAGATCTTCCGCTGGGACATTGAATGTCTGCAAAAATGGGAAATTGTGCTCTGCGTCATGGGAAGGAGGACGATCTTTGATTAGAATGACTCCGGGAACTTTGGGACAAACCGACAGGAGGCGGAAAAATGACCGGTGAAGGTGTCACGGAAAGAGGAAGGGAGTGGATGGATCAATCCCTTCCTCCTCCCGTATTGGGCCATCTACCGGAATCCTTATCCGGCCTCACTGACGACTCGAGAGCGGTGGGACCGGGGAGTCTTTTCATCCTGAGGTGCGGCTCCACCTATAATGACCTTCATCTTCGCGAGGCGGTCGACAGGGGGGCCGCCCTCCTCCTTGTCCCGGACAGGCACCTTCCCTCCGTTGCCCATAAACTTGGGGAATGGGGATATGACATCCCTGTCTGTGCGACACCCCATATCCAGGAGGCCGCGGGAGCCATCGGCTCGGCCTGGTGGGACCGTCCGAGCGGGACATTGTCCATCGTCGGGGTGACCGGAACCAATGGAAAAACCACATCGAGTTTCCTGACACGGGGAATCCTCGAGGCTTCCGGAAAGAGGACGGGCCTGATCGGAACGGTCTGGTTCGATCTGGGGGACGGGATGGTCGAGGCCCCTCAGACGACCCCGGGGGCTCTTTTTCTTCAGGAGTCCTTTGCCCGGGCCAGGACAAACGGACTGGAAGCGATCTCGATGGAGGTCTCCTCCCATGCTCTCGACCAGGAGAGGGTGGCCGGAACCCGTTTTGCCGCCGTCCATTTTACCAACCTGACCCGTGATCATCTTGATTACCACAAGACATTCGAGGACTATTTCCTGGCAAAGTCCCGTCTCATCTTCTGGACCAATCCCGACGGAAGCCGCCCCGGGGCTGTTGTCAACGGCGATGATCCCTACGGCAAGAGGCTCCTGGCCTCCCTACGGGAGAGCGGGAGGAAGGTCCTGTCCTACGGCCACGACGGCTCCTTCGACATTCATCCGGTAGAGGTCCGGATCAGCCTCGATGGAATCGAGGGGAC
>JAJYPO010000096.1 GCA_021795275.1 Nitrospirota bacterium
ATCTCCCGGATCTCCCGCGGGGCGAGCTCCAGAAGGGGCTCCACCACCTCTCCGGGCAGGGTGGGGTCGAAATGGGACCCCCAGGAGGAGGCCCGCAGATCCTCCCAGATCCGGGCGGCGATCTGCCGTTTTTCCTCGGGCGTGGGCGACGGCACGGTAAAGACCCGGAAGCGCGACAGGATGGGCGTGGGGATCGAGGCGGGGTCGTTTCCCGCGGCCACCCACAAAAGGCGGGAGGCGTCGATCCGGATCGGACAGAACTCGTCCCGGAACTGCCGGGCCGACTCGGGCTCAAGCAGGGTATAGAGGGTGTGGAGGGGAGAGCTCTCCCGGGTCTCCCGGGCCTTGTCGAGCTCGTCGAGGAAGATCAGGGGATTGCCGAGGCCGTGTCGGTAGGTGGTGAGAAGGGAGAAGATCTCCCCCGCCTTGGCGTTGGACCAGGTGCTCGAGGAGCCGGAGAGGATCCATCCGGCGGTGGCCACCGCACAGTCGATCTTGGAAGAGCTCGGGACGTTGAAGGCCTTCACCAGCCGCTGGAAGAAGCGGGTCTTCCCCACCCCCGGATCCCCCAGGAGAAGGAGCGGGGGAAAGGACAGCGTCCCGTCCCCGGCCCGGGAGAGGATCACCGACTCCTCGAGGCACTCGATCACCCCGGCCCGGGCAAAATGGGGGAACTCGAGCCCCAGGTCGGAGACGGCCGAGAACTCGGGGGCGGGGACCAGGGGGACGGTGAAAAGATCGGCGGGATTGTCGGGGATCTCCCGTTCGATGAGCCTCCGGAGGGTCTCCCGGACCCGCTCGATTCCTTCGCCGGCACTCTCGAGCAAAAAGGTCCAGAACTCGAAGAGCTCTTCCGGATCAAAGAGACGAAGACGTTCGGGCGAGGGGATCCCTACCTGGGGGAGAGCGGTCACCGCCCGATAGAAGACATCCCACTCGGGGAGGTCGGAGCGTTTCGTGGGGCAGACAAGGCGGGGAGGCGGAGACGGGGGCGCGATGGGGTGGCGAAAGAAGCGGTCAGCGGGGCGAGAGGCGGATGACATGACCGAGATCCCTCCAGAAGAAAAACGGTCCGATGGGTTGTTAAACACTATGATATTATATTACAGTCTAATGGACGAGGAGTCAAGGAAAGACTTTTTCTGTGCTAAGATCGAGGCACCCCAAGGAGCCCGAATGACCGACGAGATCCCCCCTTCCCCCCCACCCAAGCCACCCGAGGCGGATCCCCCCCTCTATCTCGCCCTGGTGGGCCACCCCTCCCTCACGGAGTCCTCGCCCCGGAAGTTTCATCTGCTCCTGCCGGAGATGCTTGCCGACCGGATCGACAACCGGGTGGCCGGCTCCCGGAATACCGCCTTCATCGTGCTCCTCCAGGCCGGGCTCGACTTTTTTTGTGACTATGCAGAGGTTCAGGTCTCCGCCGAGAGGAACATCACGACCTTGGGGTACGACATTCCGAGCCACCTTTCGGACGGTATTGCGAACTTTCTCGGCAAGACGCCCCAAACGTCCACGTCCGAGGAGCCATGCCTCAAGGTCTGGGGGCGAATGGGAACCTTTTCCCGGAAACCCCATGCCCTGCTTCTCCCCATGCGGCTTGCCGACGCCATCGACGCGAAGACCGAAGGCGCGCGAAACAGCGTCTTCGTCGTTCTCCTTTCGGTGGGGATCGAGATCTTCCGGCAGCGGGCCTTGAAGGAGAAGACCGTGCCCATTGTGCGGGTGGGGGAGTTTTTTAAAGCCCAAGGGTATGATAAGAATGAAGCTCAGAAGAATGCAAAAGAGAAACTATCAAATGATAATTTCACTCAAACTGACCCACCATGAAGTCAGACTCAAAGAGATCCGAGTTGTGACCTGAAAATCTGGTCAGTTTCGTGAAATCCAACATTTTTATGGTTTTTATCCGGGAGTCAGTGTGGCTTTTACGTTAAAGGAAATCGTGCCTTGGGGGCGATCCTTTTTTGAATATCAAAAGATGTTCGCCTTAACGGAGTCTGATCTTAAAGAAAAGATCTTGGGCTGTGCGGATGGCCCCGCCAGCTTTAACGCCGGACTGACCGCTAAAGGAGGGGAGATCGTATCGATCGATCCTCTCTACAGGTTTTCTCAAGAAGGGATCCGGGAACGAATCGACCAGGTCTTTGGAACCGTTCTTGAGGAAACCCGTAAGAATGCCCACGAGTTTATATGGACCAGCATCTCCTCCGTGGACCATTTGGGAGAGATCCGACGGGAGGCCATGGAAGCATTCTTGGAGGATTATCCCCGAGGGGTTGAAGAGGGACGATACCTCGACAATTCTCTTCCGGAACTTCCTTTCAATTCTGGAGAATTCGGCCTTGCCGTATGTTCCCATTATTTGTTTCTTTACAGTCCCCATCTTTCCCTTGATTTCCATCTCCAGTCGATCCGGGAGCTTTGTCGGGTTGCCCGGAAGGTGAGAATATTCCCGCTTCTCGAGCTGGGAGCGATCCCTTCCCGACATCTGGAATCTGTCATTGATTGTTTGACTCGGGAAGAGTATCGAGTCGCAGTAGAAGCAGTCCCTTACGAATTCCAGCGGGGAGGAAACCGCATGATGTGTATTGAGGGACCATGAGGGAAATTAAAAGGGGTTGAAGGTAGAGAGACTGATGGTTCCATCTGACAATTAAAACAGGAGATGATATGCGAATCGAAGACGTTCTGGAAAGGCTTCGCCATGACGCACGTGATAAACGAGCCCTTGGGGATTCCTTCGAACGCCTGATTCGCTCCTTTCTCAAAGCCGCTCCGGAATATGCTCACCGATTCCAGGCAGTCTGGCTCTGGAAGGATTGCCCTCACCTCGCTGAATGGGGGTTCACGGCTCAAGACAAAGGGATCGACCTCGTCGCATTGGATGAGGAAGGCTTTGTCGCCATCCAGTGCAAGTTTTACGAGCCGAATGAATATCTGAACAGGCCTGAACTCGAAAATTTCATATCCTTTTCAGGAAAAGCCCATCCCGGAACAACCCGCCCCATCTTCTCGCGCCGGATCGTGGTTTCGACGACAGAAAACTGGAGTGCCCACGCGGAAGACCTCCTTCTCGATCAAACCATTCCGGTATCCCGAATCAACCTGGTCAACCTCGAAGAGAGCGGGGTGGACTGGGGGCAGTTCGTCTCACCAGATGCCCCGCTTCTGCTCCTTCCCAGGAAATCCCTTCGTCCCTATCAGGAAAGTGCCAAATCCGACGTCTTGGAGGGACTGAAAAACAATTCTCGTGGAAAGCTCATCATGGCCTGCGGGACGGGAAAAACGCTCACGGGCCTCCGGATCGTCGAGAAGGTCGTTCCCCGCGGCGGGAGCGTCCTTTTCGCCGTTCCGTCGATCACCCTTTTGTCCCAGACCCTCCGGGAATGGGCCCGTGAATCCCTGGTTCCGATGCGCTTCTTCGCCGTCTGTTCGGATACCCGGATCGGAAAAGACGAAGAGGACCTCCGGGTCTATGACCTTGCCTACCCGGCCACGACGGATCCGGAAAAACTGACCCGGCATGCCTCTAAACCCTATCAGGACGGAATCACGGCCATTTTGACCACCTACCAGTCCATGGAGGTGATCCGGGAAGCCCAAGGAAAGGGTCTTTCCGGATTCGATTTCGTCCTGTGCGACGAGGCCCACCGGACAACCGGGATCGAACTGTCCTATGAGGCCAAGGAAAGCGTCATCGCCCGGAAAAAACAGAAAGCCGAAAAAGAGGGCGGGAGCTATACCCCCCAATCGATGGCGGGACAGCTCTCTTCCTTCATGATGGTTCACGAGGATTCCTACGTCCAGGCCAGGAAGCGTCTCTACATGACGGCCACTCCCCGGATCTTCACCGAAAAAACAAAGAAGAGAGCCAGCGAAAATGAGGCCCTTGTCTACTCCATGGATGATGAGACGCGCTTTGGCCCGACCCTCCACACCCTGAGCTTCGGCCAGGCCGTCCAGCAAGGGATCCTGTCGGACTTCAAGGTGATCATCGTGGCCATGACCGACGAGCGAATGCAGGAGCTGGCCAACGCCTACACCCTCGAGAGCGGAAAAGCGATCCAGGCGCGGTTCGCGGCCAAGATCGTGGGGGCCTGGAAAGCCCTGGCCAAGGAGGGCGTCACCTCGGACGATGGCCGGCCGGCCTTCGACCCCGGGGATCCTCCCATGAAGAGCGGGGTGGCCTTTTCCCACACCATCAAAAGCTCGCGTGAACTGGCCGCATGTTTTCAGGAGGTCGTAAACCTTTATCTCGACAACCATGGTGATGGGTTGACCTGTCATTTCGAACATGTGGACGGCGGGATGAACATCGACCGCCGGCTGGAGCGGATCAGTTGGCTCGATGCGGCCCCGGAGGCCTCCAACGAGTGCCGTGTCTTGACCAATGCCCGGTGCCTGTCGGAGGGGGTCGATGTTCCCTCTCTGGATTCCGTTCTCTTCTTCGACGCCCGGGATTCTATGGTCGATGTGGTCCAAAGCGTCGGCCGGGTCATGCGGAAAAGTCCCGGGAAGAAATACGGCTACATCATCCTGCCCGTCGGGATCCCGTCCGATCAAATCGCCGACCTCGATGCCTTCATCGAGAACGACCCGCAATTCAAGAACATCTGGAAAGTCCTGAAGGCCCTCCGGGCCCACGATGAACGGTTAGTGGACGATTCGGAATACCGGAAGAGAATCTCCGTCATCACAGGAGACGACCGGGAGAGGGACACGAAAAAATCCTCCTCCGAAATCCCCTCCTTGGATTTCCCTCCGATCCCCGTCGACCAGCTCGGAGAGGCGGTTTACGGAGTCATTCCCCAGAAGATGGGGGATCGGGAATACTGGCAGGATTGGTCACGGGACGTGGCCAGGACCGCCGAAACGATCGAGGCCCGGGTGATCGATGTTCTGAAGGATCCGGAGGCGAAATCCGCCCTCGAGGATTTCGGGAAAGAAATTCGCCTCACCATGAATCCGACGGTCAGCGATCAGGATATTGTCGATATGCTGGTCCAGCACATCATCACCCACCCGGTCTTCGAGGCCCTGTTCCCAAGCCAATCCTTCATCGACAGCAACCCCATGTCCCAGGCCATGCAGCGAATCCTCTGGATTTTCGACAGGCACGGGCTCCATGGAGAAACCTCCGGCCTTGACAAGTTCTACCAGAACGTGCGGGAAAGGGTGGCCCTGGCCAAGAGCGACAAGTCCCGCCAGGACGTGATCCGGAACCTCTACGACACCTTCTTCCAGGCGGCATTCCCCAAATTGGCGGATCGTCTGGGGATCGTCTACACCCCGGTCGAGGTGGTGGACTTCATCATCAATAGCGCCGACTTTGCCCTGAAACAGGAATTTGGGGTAGGACTTTCGGATTCCGGTGTCAATATCTTGGACCCCTTTGCCGGCACGGGAACCTTCCTGTCCCGCCTGATCCAGAGCGGGATCATTCCAGCCGAACGGCTTCCCGAAAAATACCGGAACGAGCTGCATGCCACGGAAATCGTCCTTCTGGCCTATTACATCGCCTCCCTCAACATCGAGTCAGCCTATCTCCAGGCGACCAGGGAAAGCCTTCCTTTCTCCGGGATGGTCCTGGGGGACACCTTCCAGATGGGGGAAGATGGAAAGTCTAGGGTGTTTCCCAAGTTCCTCGAGGAGAACAGCGCCCGGGCACACCGACAAAACCAGGCCGATATCCGGGTCATCATCGGGAATCCCCCCTATCGGGCCAACCAGGGGGATTCCAACCAGAACAACCAGAATCTTTCCTACGAAAAACTGGACAAAAGCATTCGGGACACCTATGCGGCCGGATCCACTGCCGTCAACAAGAACAGCCTCTACGACAGCTACATCCGGGCCTTCCGTTGGGCCAGCAATCGGATCAGAAAACAGGGCGTGATCTGCTACGTCACCAATGGGGGCTGGATCGACGGAAATACCATGGACGGGTTCCGAAAGACGCTGGCCGAGGAGTTCACGAGCCTCTATGTGTTCAATTTGAGGGGGAATGCCAGAACCCAAGGAGAATCACGCCGAAAAGAGGCCGGAAATGTTTTTGAATCTGGAAGCCGGGCCCCGATCGCGATCACTCTTTTGGTGAAGAACCCTGAGAAAAAAGATTTCTGCGAGATCCACTACCACGATATTGGGGATTACCTGAGCCGGGAAGAGAAACTGGGAAAGATTGTGGAATTTGAAAGCATCGAAAAGGTTCCCTGGGAGAAGATTATTCCCAACGCACATCACGACTGGATCAATCAAAGAGGAGACGATTTCGACGATTTCATCCCTCTTGATGAATCGCCAAACGCCATTTTTAAGATGCGTTCCAGAGGCGTTGAAACCAGTCGCGATGTATGGGTCTACAACCTCAGCAAAGCCGCCCTGGAAGAAAATATTCACCGGATGATCGATTTCTACAATTCCCAGGTGGATTCCTTGAGCGGAAAATGCCAGGAAGAAGGAAAAAACGCGGAGAAGAAAGCACAAGAACTGATAGATACGGATCCCAAAAAGATCAAGTGGACAAGAGGACTGATTAAAGATATTGCTCAAGGGAAAAAGGGCAAGTTTCAGGCGGAAGAAGTTGGAATATCACTTTATCGTCCCTTCTGTAAATCATGGATTTATTACAATCGCCAATTTAACGAGTATTTTAAGGAAAAATTGTTTCCCTCTCCCCATCACGAAAACCTTGCTATTTCAGTGACGGCTGCAGGGGAAAATAAAGATTTTGCTTGCCTGATTGTGAACGTTATCCCTGATCTTCATTTGTTGGCAACCACCCAGTGTTTTCCTCTTTACCTCTATGAACCGAAATCCGGCCGAAAAAACAGCATGGCTCATCTTCTCAAAGAAGAATCACCAGAAGAGAATCTCGTCAAAAAGGACGCCATTACGGATTCGGCTCTTACCTGCTTCCGAGACCACTACCAGGACCGGAAAATATCCAAGGAGGACCTTTTCTATTACGTCTACGGGGTGCTTCATTCTCCGGAATACCGGGACCGGTATGCGGCCGACCTGAAAAAAATGCTCCCTCGTATTCCCTTTGAACCAAACTTTTGGACCTTCTCGAAAGCTGGACGTGAGCTTGCCTCCTGGCACCTGAACTATGAAACCGTGGATCCCTGGAAGGATGTGAACGTCGCAATCCCCCAAGCCGGAAAAACCAAGTCTTCGGAAGACCTCTACCGGGTCACGAAAATGCGGTTTGGAAGACTGGTGGGAGGAGAAACTGACAAGACGGTGATTCAATTCAACGAGGACGTTACGATCTCGGGAATCCCTCTCGCAGCATACGAATATGTCGTCAACGGAAAGCCGGCGATCGAATGGATTATGGAGCAGTATCAGGTTTTCACCGACAAGGAGAGCGGGATCCGGAACGATCCTAACTTTTGGTGCAAGGAGCATGGAGATCCGCGCTATATCTTCAATTTGCTCTTGCGGATCATCCGGGTCAGCCAGGAGACGATCCGGATTGTTAAGGGACTACCATCGTTGGGGGCAAATGATAATCGAAGCTACGAAACCTCATTCGCTGGGGGAGAGGCAATCGCTGCGGAAGATGGACCCTGACTTATGTCCAAGATAAAGAGGGCTTTAAGAAAGTTATACTTTAGGGGAAAAAATGAATAAGAATTTATTGTCCCTGTCAGGGATGGTTGAAAACCCTCACCTTCAGGTGAAGAAAGATTGGCGAAGTGGACGAAGTCCATGAGCCGTCTTTGTCTTTTTAGGGTGGCAAAGGACGTTCACCGAGTTAAAGTCGTCTTCAAGACGACCCAATGCTGGAGTACCATACAAATCCCTCGCCTTACAGGCGAGGGTTCTTAATTACAACGATTGCGACAGTCGCTTCTACCGCATTCCAGGCTCCAATCAAGCCCCAACCACCAGGTTTGGGAGCAATGATGTATTCTGATCCGGTTCTGGCAGGCGCATTCATGGTATCCAACAGGTTCTCTCGGGAGGTTCCCAATCTTAATGACCTTGTAGAAACTATTCTAGCTGATGAAGAATTCGGACTGATTGCGCCATGTGAAGGAGAACTTGATCCAATGATTTTCCATCTTAGGGGCGGATTCCGTTTGCCAGGGAAGGAAATATAACTTCTCGACACCCTAAACGAAAAATCTTGTTCAATAGACGATCAGTCACAAAGGAGTCTGTACAAACAATGGACTCAGAATCTGATGAGGAACTTCAAAAGAATCTCAACCTAGGCGGAAAGATCACCGATTGGGGGGGATTTGAAAAGT
>JAJYPO010000097.1 GCA_021795275.1 Nitrospirota bacterium
CCGAGGATTTTGAGCCTTTGATTGATCCGTCGGGACAGGAAGCGCCGGAAGGAGGGACCTCCGGAGTCCAGGATCAACCCGAGGACGCCTCCCCGCAGTCTCGGGAAGCCGAGGAGTGGAAGGACAAGTATGTCCGGCTTCTGGCGGATTTCGACAACAACAGGAAACGAACGGCCCGGGATCTCGAAGAGGCCCGCAAGTTCGCCAACGAATCCCTTCTGAGAGCCTTTCTTCCCGTCCTGGACAATCTCGATCGGGCCCTGCAGCATGTGGAGGCCCGGGATGTGGCGGAAAATGCCGAGTACAAGGCGCTCGTCGAAGGAGTCCGGCTGACCCAGAAGCAGTTTCTCGAGCTTCTGGAGAAAAATCACGTGACTCGGGTTCCTGCCGCGGGGGTTCCGTTCGATCCCGAAATCCACGAGGCCGTCGGGTATACTGAAAGCGATTCCGTCCCGGAAGGTGCCGTTGCCGACGTCTACCAGGAGGGATACCGGATCCATAACAGGCTGATTCGTCCGTCCATGGTGACGGTCTCGAAGGGAAGGAGTTCCTGAAGGCCTGAAGGTACGACCAGCGAATGCGGACGGCAGGGAACAGGACCTGCCAGAAATACATATCATTCTATCGCGAAAGGATTACATCTATGAGCAAGATAATCGGGATCGATCTGGGAACGACGAACTCCGTTGTATGCATCATGGAAGGGGGAGAGCCGGTGGTGATCCCGAACCAGGAGGGGTCGCGGATCACGCCGTCGGTGGTGGCCTTTACCGACAAGGGAGAGATTCTGGTTGGCCAGGTGGCCAAGCGCCAGGCGATCACCAACCCCGAGAATACCATCTACTCCGTAAAGCGGTTGATCGGGCGGAAGTACAACGCCGACGAGGTCGTCCACGCCATGAAGCGCCTTCCGTACAAGGTGGTTGCCGGCCCCAACGGCGACGCCTATGTCGAGATCCGGGGCAAACAGTACTCCCCGGCCGAAATCTCCGCCAAGATCCTCATGAAGCTCAAGCAGGCGGCCGAAGACTATCTGGGCGAAAAGGTGACGGATGCCGTCATCACCGTGCCGGCCTACTTCAACGACGCACAGAGGCAGGACACCAAAAACGCCGGCGCCATCGCAGGGCTGAACGTCCTCCGGATCATCAACGAGCCGACGGCCGCCTCCCTGGCCTACGGCCTCGACAGCAAGAAGGAAGAGAAGATCGCGGTCTACGACCTCGGAGGGGGAACCTTCGACATCTCGATCCTCGAAATTGGCGAAGGGGTCTTTGAGGTGAAGTCGACCAACGGGGACACCTATCTTGGAGGCGACGACTTCGACACCGCCCTCATCGACTTTATCGTGGCCTCCTATCTCCAGGAGTCCGGGATCGATCTCAAGAAGGACAAGATGGCCCTCCAGCGCCTGAAAGAGGCCGCCGAAAAGGCCAAGATCGAGCTCTCCACCGTCATGGAGACTGAGGTGAACCTCCCCTTCATCACCGCCGACGCCTCCGGGCCCAAGCACCTCGTCATGAAGATCTCCCGCTCCAAGCTCGAGCAGCTCACCGACGGTCTGGTAAGCCATTCGCTCGATCCGGTGAAGAAGGCCCTCTCCGATGCCGGACTTTCGGCCTCCAACATCGACGAGGTGGTCCTGGTCGGAGGGCAGACCCGCATGCCCAAGGTTCAGGAAACGGTCAAGAAGTTCTTCGGGAAGGAGCCTCACAAGGGGGTGAACCCCGATGAGGTTGTGGCCATTGGTGCGGCCATCCAGGGCGCGGTCTTGAAGGGCGACGTGAAGGACGTGCTCCTTCTGGATGTGACGCCCCTCTCCCTGGGCCTCGAGACGCTGGGAGGGGTCTTCACCAAGCTGATCGAACGGAACACCACCATCCCCGCCAAGCGGAGCCAGGTCTTCACGACCGCCGCCGACAACCAGAACTCGGTGACCATCAAGGTTTTCCAGGGGGAGCGAGAGATGGCGGCCGACAACAAGCTTCTGGGAGAGTTCGACCTTGCGGGCATCCCTTCCGCACCCCGGGGCGTTCCCCAGGTCGAGGTGACCTTCGACATCGACTCCAACGGAATCGTCCATGTGAGCGCCAAGGACAAGGGGACCGGCAAGGAACAGTCGATCCGGATCACCGCCCAGGGCGGCCTCTCCAAGGAGGAGGTGGACCGCCTGATTCGCGAGGCGGAGTCCCATGCCGCCGAAGATCACAAGCGCCGAGAGAAGATCGAGACCCGGAACAATCTCGAGAACATGATCTATTCCATGGAGAAGTCTCTGGGAGAAATCTCGGAGAAGATCTCCGATGTGGAAAGAGGGCAGTTCCGGGAGGCGCTGGAGGCCGCCCGCGGAAAGCTCGCCTCCGAGAGCATCGAGGAGCTCAAGGAAGCCCTTTCGACTCTCGAGAAGGAGTCCCACAAGCTGGCCGATCTCGTCTACAAGAATGCGCAGGCGGCCGGCGCCGGAGCGGCCGGTGCCCCCGGCGGGGAAGCCCCCGGTGCGGGAGCGGGCCCCACGGGCGAGAATGTGGTCGACGCCGAATACGAGGATGTGAAAAAGAACCCCTCCTGAGACCCGACCCGGGCGGAAAGGGGGTTCCCCTCTCCGCCCTTGTTTTTCAACCGGATATTTTTAAGACGGGAAGGACGCTCTGTTGGCATCGAAGGACTTTTACGGCGTGCTGGGGGTGTCCCGGAACGCCTCGGCGGACGAGATCAAGAAGGCCTACCGGAAGCTGGCCATGCAGTACCATCCGGACAGGAATCCCGGCGACAAGGCGGCCGAAGCCCAGTTCAAGCTGATCAACGAGGCCTACGAGGTTCTGGGGGATCCGCAGAAGCGTCAGCTCTACGATTCGGGCGGGGGCTCCGGCTTCTTCGAGGGCTTCGACGGGGGCTTTGCCCGCGGCGGAGGAGGAGGAAACTTCGGGGATGTCTTCTCCGAGGTCCTGAACGAGTTTTTCGGAGGGGGCCAGTCGGGAGGGCGCCAGCAGGGGGAGCACATCCTCCGCCAGGTGGATCTGGCCTTCGAGGATGCCGCTCTCGGCAAGGAGATCTCCATCAAGCTGGCCCGCTGGGAAACCTGCTCCCCCTGTTCGGGAAACGGCTCGAAGAACGGGAAGGCGGTGACGGTTTGCTCCGCCTGCCGGGGAACCGGCTTCGTCCGGATCCAGCAGGGGTTTTTCCATGTCCAGAAAACATGCGGTACCTGTGGGGGCGAGGGGCGCGTGATCACCGAAATCTGTCCCAACTGCTCCGGAAAGGGCCGCATCTCCGTCGACCGGACCATCACCCGCTCCATTCCGGCGGGAGTGCAGACGGGAATGCGCGTCCGGATAGCGGGGGAGGGCCATGCCGGCATCGGCGGCGGTCCTCCCGGCGACCTCTATCTCGATGTGGTCGTCCGTCCCCACAGCGTCTTTACGCGGGAGGGGGACGATCTGGTCATCGACAAGAATCTGACCCTGACCCAGGCTATCTTCGGAACGACCCTCGAGATCCCGACCCTCGGGGCCCCCTACCCGATGAAGGTCGATCCGGGGATCCAGCCGGGGACGGTCCGGAGGGTTCGGGGCAAGGGAATCGCCAACCCCCAGAGCCGGGGGCTCGGCGATCTCGTCATCCGCTTCAACGTCGAGATCCCCACTCGACTCACCCGGGAGCAGCGGGAGGCGCTCGAACGCTACGCCGAAGTGTCGGGGGAGGCCGCGGCCGGTCAGGCAGGGGGAGACGGCGGGCTCTTTTCCAAGGTGAAATCGATCTTTGAGTGAGTCTGATCCCTTCCATTTCGGGAAAGGGCCATGAGCGGTCCGGCCCTTTTCTGGATCGGAGGGGAGGACCGGATCGTGGACAGCCCGGATGGGCTTCTCCTTGAGCCTGGGCCGATCCTGTCGCGCCACCTCGAAAAAAGCCTCCGGACGAAAGTGGGGGACGTTTTCCGATTTGTCGACCCGGAGCGTCCGGAGCGCCTCTACCGCGGCTCGGTCGCCGGCCTCTCTCCTCTTCGGATTCTCCTCGATTCCGGGGGCCTCCCGGAGTCGGACCTGTCTTTGGGTGGGCGCCCCTTCGATCTGGCCGTGGGTCTCCTGAAGGGAGAGTCCTACGAGGACCTGATTGAACCGGCGGCCTGTCTCGGTGTGCGGCGTCTTGTGGTCCTGTCGGCCGACCGTTCCCAGGCGCGCTGGTCGATCGAGCAGTTTGAGCGAAAACGGCCCCGCTTCGAGGCCAAGGTCCGGGAGGCGAGCCAGCTGGCGGGGCGCCCGGACCGGATGGGCCTCGTTCCCCCATGCACCCTCTCCGGGCTTCTGGAGAGTCGGGAGGGGGCTTTTGTCCTGTTCTTCGACGAGGATCCCTCCGCCGGTTCCCTTCGGGAGGCGCTGGAAGCCGCGGAAGAAAGCCCTTCGCTCCTTGCCGTCACGGGGCCGGAGGGGGGATGGTCGGAGCGGGAACGGGGTCTTTTCCGGGAGTTCGAAAAAACGAAAAACGGGTGCCGGGCGAGCCTCGGAAGACGGATTCTTCCCGGACGTCTGGCTCCCGTCGTCGTGGCGGGGGTCCTGTCCCTGTGGTCTGATCCCGAAAAAAGGAGCACCGAATGATCGGCCGGCGGATCCTGGCCTTCTGTCTTGATCTCTTCTCGGCCCTTTTTCTGTCCGAGGGGGGGCTCGCGCTCCTTCGTCGGGAAATCCTGGCCGGAACCGAACCGGACGATCCTTTCGATCCCCTCCGGCAATGGGCCCTGTCATCCCTCCATCCTCTTTCCGTTCTGGCGGGACTCTTTTTTTACTTTTTCCTTTTCTGGGCCGTCTCCTCCGAAACGCCGGGGCAGTCCCTCTTCGGGCTCACCGTCATCCGGGAGACGGAGGATGGGAGCCGGATCCGGATCGGGGTCCGCAAGGCCCTCGAGCGGACCCTTCTCTTCCTCCTCTCCTTTGTCTCTCTGGGGCTGGGTTTCGTGGCCGCCCTGGCCAACGACCGGAGGCTTGCCCTCCACGACTGCCTCTCCGGGACCCGGGTGGTCAGGGAGCGTTCCCCCTCTTCTCCCAGGCCAGCAGAGCTTCCCTGATTCAGGAACGGTCCAAGGAATTTCTTCGCCTTCTTTTTGCGATGAACATCGCCGAAGATCCTTTTACATATTCCTCGGCCCTGTCCCACACACTCGACTTGGCACGGCGATATTCCTTGTCCTCCTACGATGCTTCCTATCTTGAACTATCACTTAGGAGAGGTATTCCTCTTGCGACACTGGACAGAGATTTGCAAAAAGCTGTCGAACTGTCGGGCGGTAGCCTTTTCTAATCTGAACTTCCAAAAGTGAAAAGGGCCAATAAAGGCGGCAGATCAGTCGATCCTTCCTTTTTTGACCTTTTTTGTCTCTGACTCATTGGGCGAATGCGATCCGGAGGAAATTACAACGCATATGGATGTGGGCATATAGGGAAATCGATTCCGTAATCGACGGATAAGTCCCCCCTTCGAAGATAACTTTTTGTGAGGACGGAGCGGAAGTCCTTCTGGAGGGGATAGAGAAAGATGTCCTTGAAGGGGTGGGCGTACTGATTTTTGCCGTCGAGCTTTGCGTCCCATCAGAAGGAACCGCCGCGCAATGGGGGGATTCCCCCGCAAGAATGGATCACCTGGGTGAATATGGTGAAATTGGAATAATTTCCCACTGTGTCTCTGGAAAGAGGCGCGGGATAAGCGTATCGAGAGTATCCACCGGAAAGCGTAGGGATAGAGGACCTTGTTCCGGAATCCCCCTCTTGTTCACTGAAGCCGCCCCCCAACTTCGAATCGCTGACCCACGACCCTCCTGCGATCCGGCGGGCTTCATGAGGGCGCAGATCCCCGTCGACAAGACTCTCCCGGTTTGCCGGAAGGGTGTGACCCGGCGCCGGGGTGAACATATTTTTCAATCCTGCTAAACTCTTGATCGACTTCTTCCGAAGAGTCTTCCGGAGAACGGGAATGTCCGGACGGGCGTGTTCAACCCTTGGAGGGCGTGCGATGGCGTCGAAAGCGCAACGTAGTTTCTTTCGTGGTTTGGCCGGGAGGGCGGGAGCCCTTCTTTTCGCGATTCTTCTGGGGGCCGGCCTCTCTTTTCCCGATGCCGGCCGGGCCGCGAGTTCCGGTCCGGGGGTCTGGGACTTCATGGTCTACGGGAACTACGACCTCGTCTCTCCGAATTCGGGAGGGGCGGTGTCGAATTTTCCTTCCGGAACGACGTCGCCGGCCTGGAACAAGATCTTCAACGACAACGGCTACGGGGGCGGCGTGGGGGTCGCTTATTGGTTCAGCGACGTCTGGGCCGTGCGGGCGATGGCCCAGACGGACCTCTTCACGACGCCCTCCACCTACGGGGGCGGATCGACCCAATCTTCCGCCTTCACGGGCGGGGTCGAGGCGAAGCTCCTCGGAAATGCGGAATACTATCTTTATGCCGTCATCGACGCCGGGGGAGCCTTCGAGGCGAACATGCCGGGCCAGGGTTTCTTCGGCAAGACCACCGCCAGTTCCTGGACCACTTATGTGGACGCCGGACTGGGTCTCAATCTGAGCTGGGTCTTCCTTGAAGCGAAGGTCGCCTACCTGCCCCAGGCCCTGGCCGGAGGGGTGTCGGGCGGGTACGGGCAGAACCCCTTCTGGTATGTTCCCCTCACAGCCGGGTTCAATTTTTGAAGTGGCGGAGAACGGGCGACATCGCCCTGGAAACGAAAAAAGGACCGCCAGCCGACGGGATCTGGCAGGGAAGCCGTAAAGATCTCTGCCTTCTTATTGGTTCGGGTTGTGCAAGAGGCCGCAAAATTGGCCCTGTGGTCTCGGGAGACGGGAGGAGGAAATGAAAGGAACACGCGTCGGCCTGGTTTTCTTTTCCTTCATTTTTATCATGCTGTTGACGAGTTCCACTCCGGCCTGGTTCCCCGACAAGCTGTAACGGGAAGACAAGGACCTCTGGCGCCTTCCTCTTCACAGACGCTTCCGCTCAATCCTCACCTCCAATCCCCTCTGACGGGTTCGCCGAATGCTTAATCACGCTGGTAGGGGGGATCAATGTCTTTTCAGCACCGGCATGCGAATTCGCCGTTATTGCCGGGAGAATGGGGGAGATAGAGGAGGTAGAGAGTTTTTCCGAAGAAGAACGGCATTCCCAGGATGAAGGGAGGAGAAGAGGTTTCCGGAGAAAAATACAAGATGTCCCCTGCCAGTGACCGGTGTTCCCGAAGTCGCTCCGCGGCATTGCCGACTTGAACGGGGATTTTTCTGTCTTCACCTTGACGGTCCGGAATGAAAATGGAGATTGACGTTTCCCTGTCGGGGCAGGCGAGGTTGGAGAGGGGAGGCGAACAGGCGGGCATCTTCTGATCGGGGAGAACCAGGGCGGTTGTTCCCGTATCGAGACGACCGTAGAAGAGACGGGATGAACGTCCCGTTTTCGCCCGAAAAAATCCGTCCCGGTCCATGGGGAAAAATCGGACCCCCGGGGGAAGCCGGTTGTCCCGCGCGGTCCCGACCCCCAGAAGAAGCTCGCCCATAATCGGCCCGGTTCCGTTTTTCGGGATGCCGGGGAACCTCAGGACGATGCCGTTGTTGTCACTCTCCGCGCGCATGACGGGGTTTGCGATCGCCTCGCCCGGCGAAGGGGCGACAGGGCGGCATCCGGGTTCGGAACATTCGAAGTATGCCCCCCCGTCGACGCGGCCGGGCGAGACCCCCAGGATGCCATCGATTCCCGAAAGTGATCGTCCGTTCTCCCTTCCGCAGGGAGGCGGATGGGAAAAGGGGGACCTCCCCACGATCTGGATCGAAAGGTCGCGGACCGCCGGCTCGCCGCCGAGCGTGACATCCGCGGGGACGACCCGTCCCCACAGATGTGCGGTTCCGAACGGAAGACATTCCCAAAGGGAGCTCGTCTGGAGAAGAGGGGCCGGAAGCGCCTGGGCGGTTGGGATCGCCGACGGAAAAATCCGGAGTCCGGACGATCCGGTGTCGAGAAGCAGCCTTCGGACCGTGAAGCAGCGCTCAAGAACATTGCGAAGACAGACTTTGGCCGAGACGGTCGGAATATTGATATCGGCGGGAGAATGCGAT
>JAJYPO010000098.1 GCA_021795275.1 Nitrospirota bacterium
ATTCTTCTTTGTGCGATCGCGAAGACGGGCTGGAAGACTGTTTCGAGAGTCATGCCCTTCCAGAAGGCCTTCGAACGTCCCTCCTCAGAACGGATCGATGCGATGATCTGATGCGTCATTTCGCTTTTCTTCAATGTCGCCCCTGTTCTCCAAGGATGGAAATACTGCAGGATTTATTTTGCATCAATCCTGACTTGAAGTCGATTGACTACGATTTGAGTGCGAACTATAGTTAAGGCGTCAGACCCAGAATCGAGAAAGCCTCACATTTATGAATTTTCTGGATATGTGGCTTTGAAAAATTGCGGAAAGGAGACTCAGATGGATAATGAGAAGAGCCTTCGCATCCTTTTTGTGCAGCCCACCCTGATGCGCTTGTCCGGAACACCTGTCCAATCGAAAAAAAGACTGATCATGACAATGGTGACGGCCTATCTGGCGGGTCTCACCCCCGAGTCCGACCTTGTCACGGTGGTCGACGACAAGGTCCAGAAAGTACCCTTCGACGGCGACTTTGACCTGGTCGCGATTACGACGACAACAGGGTCGGCTCAGCGCGCCTATGAAATATCAAAGCAGTTCAGGGACAGAAAGATTCCTGTGGTCATGGGTGGTTTTCATGCCACACTTCATCCTGCCGATACCCTTGTTCATGCTGACAGTGTGGTGGTGGGGGAAGCGGAGCATGTGTGGCTGCCCCTTCTCGATGATCTAAGGGCCGGGAAAATGAAATCGATTTACAAAGGCGATCAACCATGCGATATGAAATCCCTTCCCCGTCCCCGTTATGAATTGCTCGATCTGTCGCGTTACCGCATTCACATGATGCCGATTCAGGCGACCCGGGGGTGCAATTATCACTGTGATTTTTGTGAGGTTCCAGTCGTCTATGATGGTGCATACCGAATGCGCCCCATCGAAGATATCGTCGAGGAGATCGCGACCCAGAAGCGGATCATGGGGGGCAACCAGTTCCAGTTCATCGACGATCAATTGACAGGAAAACACACCTTCGCAAGAGAACTGTTCAAGGTCTTGAAGCCGCTGGAGATCAAGTGGAGTTGCCTCTGGACCCTGAACACGAACCATGATGAAGAGCTTCTGAATCTGGCCATTGATGCCGGATGCATCCATGTCAATATCGGAATGGAGAGCATCAACCAGGAAAATCTCAACGCCATTCATAAAAAACAGAATCACGTAAAGGACTATATTGATCTCTTGAAGGCCATGGAACGGAGAGGACTGTTTTACTCCCTGAATCTGATGTTCGGTCTCGATCATGATACGAAGGATGTTTTCCCCGCAACCCTCGCATTCCTGGAGAAAGTCCGGGCTCCCCTCGCATTTTTCAGCATCGTTTCTCCGAGAGAGGGGACCCCCCTCCGGGATCGGCTCAATCTGGAGAAAAGGGTTGTCGACCCAACCGCTGATCAATATTCATCGGGCCACGTCTGTATGTTTATCCCCAAAAACATGACGAAGGAGGATGTTGAGACAGGGATTGACTGGGTCCAGAGGTCCTTCTATTCTCCACGTTCGATCATGAGGCGGCTCATATTTCCCAAGAGTCCTTTCACCTTCCATCGGGACGGCCTGCCTTCGAATCTTTTCTTTAATTATGTTTCTCGAAAAGGCATCGATACAGTCGAGTACTATTGAGACCATTTCAGTAAAAAAAGGCAACCCGAATCGGGTTGCCTTTTTTTGTCAGTCTCGGAAGATGCAGCGCGGATCCGTTATTGTCAGGTACCCGTTCTCACCCGGCTACGGTTCAGGTACCAGAAGAGTGTAAGAAGGCCAATCAGAACAAAGGCTCCGATTCCGGAAAGGGCGCCGATCGATGATTTGATGCCATAGGTGGGGGTCCTGGCCGGATTATAGATGATAAAGAGCATGGCATAGACAGTATAGGCTGTGGCTATGGAAAAGACGAAAGAAAGAAGTGTGACCCATCCCAGCCGCTTGTGGACCAGGGGATTTTTCTTGAGTGTTCGCTGTCCGTTCAATACCTCTGTCGACATGAAGCCGTTGAAGACCACGACTCCCGTTAGGATCAGGGCTGCGGTGGAAACGAGAGAATGGAAGATGATGATGGGATAGTAGATCATGTATTTGATCATTTGGGGGCCGCCAAACCCGACGATTCCGACGATATATTGCTGGGCCAGATACATCAGAAACCACCCGGCGACCAGAATGGTCGAAAGAAGCATGGAGTTGTGATGGGCCGTTCCGCGATGCTTGCGCCCCAGATAGGCTCCGAAAAACAGGCAGGAAAATACGATCGTTTCACTTGTTATCGTCAGGTCCCACCAGAAGTCGGCTTTGGTTCCAAGAAATCCGTGCATATTCTAGCCATTTCCTGTGTTGGATGTCGGATCGTCTCCGCTTTCGAGCGCTTTGCATACAAAGTACCAAAGGCCAAAAGGGACGATGCCGGCAAAAAGAAAAACCATGAAAAAAAGGGCCCCGAAACCCATGAACACTTTTGATGGGTTGCTCCCGACCGCATGAAAGAACGCCGAGAGAAATCGTCCCCCCAAAAAGTTCGGGACCATAAATGTATACCCGAATCCCCAGAATCCAAAAAGGGAAGTCAGTAGGGGATGTCGTTTTGCAAGGCCGAAAAGCGACGTGTCTCTTGATGCCATTAAGCCTTTTTCCTTGTCAGGGGGCGATCAATCTTCAATGAGTCCCTCTCTGAAAAGGTTAAGGGAGAGCGGTCCTGAAGGCAAGGGGTCAGGCAGTCCGCTTTTCGAGTGCCTGGATCCGATCGATGTCCGACAGAAGTTCCTGGACCTTTTCGGGTGGGAGGGAGTGTCGACGCAGGGTTGTCTGGACTCTTCTCTTGTCGACCGTTTGCCCCCAGATTCCGAGAATGGTCCGGCTGCCATGACACTGGATTTTGCGGACGAGTTCGTCGGCATCGCCGTTTTTCCATTCCAGGATGATGGAGGTTCCCGTTATCTTGACGGACTTGAGAGACCGGGGAGTAAGAAGAAGGCACTGGTTCACGATGGAGGTGAATCCCGAAAAAAGAACGAGCCAGAAGGCTCCGAAGAAAAGATAAAACCAGAGAGAAGAGGTCTGGTGATGGGCAATGTACCCAAAGGAGAGAATGCCGGATAGAACGAGGGCCGACCCATGGAAGATACCGCTTGTCAGGGCGCCTTTTTTATCCGGAGCGAGAATATATTGTTTGTCTACCATGGGTGCAGAAAATAGCATATAATCAACCAACATTCAATATTCGATCGGAGGGTGGATGATCGTCTGGAAGGGGCGGAGAATAGGTGTGGACCTCATGGAAGTTCAGGGAGAAAGAACCGCCCGGTCTTTCGAGATTGTCCGCTTCGGTCAGGGCGTCGCCATTCTCCCGGTCCTTGATGATGGAAGGATTGTTCTCATCCGTCAGTATCGTCCGGCTGTGGAAAGTGCCATTCTGGAAATTCCGGCCGGAAAGATCGAAAAGGGTGAAGATGTTCTGGTGGCTGCTGCCCGGGAGCTGCGGGAGGAAACCGGACTAACGGGAACAACCCTTCAGGTGATGACGTCAATCTGGACGACCCCGGGATTTTGTGACGAGGTCATTCATCTTGTTCTGGCGAAAGGGGGAAGGCTCGGCGAGCCCCAGCTCGATGAAGATGAATGGATCGAGCCGCCTTTGTTTTATGCTCAGGGGGAGATTCCCGAACTCGTCAGATCGGGTATGATCCGGGATTCGAAAACTCTTGTCGCACTGGGATGGGCGGGCCTTTTTCAGGGGGGGCGCTAGAATGCAGGGGGCGGGGGGCGATTTGGGTTTGGCTGCGGCCGATGGTATGATGAAGGTTCCCGGCCTTTTCCGTGTGGCGGGAGGAGCCATACTTTGGAAGCTCGCTTCCTGTTTCCAGGTCGGACCTTGCGGAAGCTGCGAGGAACTTTGTCCGACGGGAATTCTCGATCTGGGGGAGCAGGGACTTGCCAGGGACGGGGCCCTGGCTCTCCGAAATGCCGACTGCCTCCGATGCAGATTGTGTCTTGTCACCTGTCCCGCCGGAGCTTTGACACTCTCTCCGGGTGTCGCTTTCCGGAATTGAGAACAATGTCGAATCCGGGGTTTCCGTTAAGGGCGTGAGTCGGAGTTCTGCTGATATGTCCAGTCAAAATCCCTCTTTTCTTCCCGTGCTCTCATCCTGGGAGGCTTCCGAACCGTCGGGAATTTCCTCTGCCATTGACCTGGCCAATGGCTCCTTTTCCGGACTTGGTCCTGCGATCATCCTGGACTCGCTCGAGGAAGGAGTCGTTGCCATAGGTCTCGACAAGAAGATCATGTATATGAACCGTGCCGCCCGTGAAATCCTGGGCATGCCGGAAGGGGACTTTTCCGGTATGGACTGCCAGAAGGCCATGCGGACTTCCGTCTGCAGCGCACGTTGTCTTCTGGAAAAGACACTCGAAACGGGGGAATCTTTCAGAAACTATGAAATCACCCTCACCGACCACCACCGGAGGAGCCGCTTGGTCCGCGTCAATACGGCCCTCCTCCGTAATGCCGAGGAGCAGGTCATAGGCGGGGTCGAAATCTTTCACGACGTGACGCAAATCGCTGAGCTACGGAAGGAGTTGAAAGGCCGATATTCCTTCGGTCGGATCATCGGCCAGAGCGAACGGATGAAAGAGCTGTTCGACCTTTTGCCGGTCGTGGCGCAGAGCAAGTCGACCGTCCTCATAGAAGGAGAAAGCGGGACCGGCAAGGAGCTTGTGGCGCATGCCATCCATGAAAACAGCTCTCGAAGGGAAGGCCCTTTCATCAAGGTCAACTGCGCTGCGCTGTCGGAAGGAGTCCTTGAGTCCGAGCTTTTTGGCCATGTCCGCGGGGCATTTACTGGTGCGGTGTCAAGCAAGCCGGGCCGATTTGAGATGGCCTCGGGAGGAACCCTGTTCCTGGACGAAATCGGCGAAATTTCCGCCGCCATGCAAGTCAAGCTTCTGCGGGTCCTTCAGGAGGAGGAATTCGAGCGAGTCGGCGGAACGAAGACACTGAAGGTCGATGTCCGGGTCATTGCAGCGACGAATCGGGACCTGAAAAAAGCCATCGAAGAGGGATCGTTCCGGAAGGACCTGTACTACCGGCTCCGGGTCGTCCCGCTCTCACTACCGCCACTCCGGGAGAGACGGGAGGATATTCCACTTCTTGTGTCGGCCTTTCTCGCAAGGTACAACGCCGAGTTCGGCAAGAACCTCGAGGGGGTGACCCAGTCTGCCTTGGACGTGCTTCTCAATCATTCTTATCCGGGAAACATCAGGGAGCTTCAGAACATCATGGAGCATGCCGTTCTCCTGTCTTCCGGGCGGATGCTTGATGTCAAGGACCTTCCCAGGGATCTCTGGACACCACCCGGCGAGCGCCCCTTCCTGGACTCGGTCCTTTCTCTTCCCCAGCCGCTTAAAAACATTGAAGATGCCCTGATTCAGAAAGCCCTGGAGCGGACGAACGGGAACATGTCCGAAGCGGCCCGCCTCCTTGGCATCGGTCGATCAACCCTCTGGAGAAGACTGCGGGAAAAAGGGGGGGGCTCGTGATTCTGTCCACGTCTTCCGGGGATTTTCTTTCGGAGATGAAACGCCACAGACTTGTTCCCGTTGTGGGAGAGGCCTTGTCCGATTTCCTGACGCCTCCTGGCGTCTATTCCGCCCTTCCGGCCGCCTCTCCGAGATTTCTTCTCGAGAGTGCGACGGGAGGCGACCGCTGGGGGCGATATTCCTTCGTGGGATCGGGGGTTCATTTCTCTTTCAGGGGGACCCTCAAAGACGGGGTGACAGTCCAGACCTTCCGGGAAGGGAGGCTCATATCATCGGCACGGCACGAAGGAGATCTCCTCGACGGGTTTTCACGTGCGATGGCTTCCCTGGATGCCTTTGTCGACAATAGATTCCCCGTCTTTGCCCAGGGAGCGATCGGATACTTTTCCTACGACATGGTCCGGTGCTTCGAGGATTTGCCTCATACCCTCCCGCCCGCCGATGATTTCCCGGATCTGGACTTTGTCATTCCCGACATCATGGTCATTTTCGATCATGCCCTTCAAAAAATAAGGATCATGACCTGGATCGACCGTCAGGATGGCGACCCGGTCCGTCTCTATGAAGAGGCGCGGGTGCGTCTCCAGACATTCTGGGAATCACTTTCCCTGTCACGACCCCTTCCGAAGCCGGCTTTTTCGGAAAAGAAGGGGCGCTTTGCCCTCCGGGAGATTCCGGATGCGGAACGGTTCAAGCAGGCCGTTGATAGGGCAAAGGAGCACATCAGGGCCGGAGATATTTTTCAGGTCGTTCTCTCCCGCCGCTTCGAATTCGACTGGGAAGGCTCTCCCCTGACCCTGTATCGCGTACTTCGGTCCATCAACCCCTCCCCCTATCTCTATCTTATCGAGAATGGTAATTTTTCCTTGGTTGGATCTTCTCCGGAGCTGTTTGTGAGGGTCACCGGGAAAACCGTTGACCTCAGACCCATTGCGGGAACGGTACGCAGATCGGGAGATCCGGAGGAAGATGCACGGCGTTCCCAGGTGCTGCTGGCCGATCCGAAGGAGCGTGCCGAACACGTCATGCTGGTCGACCTGGGACGCAACGACGTTGGCCGCATCTCCGGAAAAGGAGGCGTGAAGGTCAGCGAAATGATGGTTCTCGAACATTACTCCCATGTCACACACATCGTGAGCCATGTGACGGGAGAGCTTGCCGAGGGGAAGACGGGATACGATGTCATTAGAGCGGCACATCCCGCAGGAACTCTTTCGGGTGCCCCAAAAATCCGGGCTATGGAAATCATAGAGGAGCTGGAGACGATTCGTCGGGGACCTTATGCCGGGTGCGTTGGAGTTATTTCCTTTTCGGGTGATGTGGATCTTGCGATCGCCATTCGGTCGGTGTTCATTTCGGGTTCCAGGGGATTTTTTCAGGCGGGGGCCGGGATCGTCGCAGATAGCGATCCGGAACGCGAGAATCAGGAGATCCTGGCCAAGGCCCAGGCAATGCTCCGGGCATTGGAAATCACCCATGGAAGTGAGGGATCATGGCTTTTTTGATGATCGACAACTATGACTCCTTCACATACAACCTCGTCCAGTATTTCTGGGAACTCGGAGTCGAGATGGAGGTCTTTCGGAACGATCGGATCCGGCTCTCCGAAATCGATGTGTCGAATCTCGAAGGAATCGTTCTTTCTCCCGGCCCTGGAACGCCAGCGGATTCCGGAATCTGCCCGGATATCGTACGGGAACTGGCCCCCAAAATTCCGATTCTGGGAGTGTGTCTGGGGCACCAGACGATCGGGGAGGTCTTCGGTGGATCTGTCGTGCGCGCCCCTCGACTCATGCACGGCAAGACTTCCCCGGTCCTGCATGATGGCTCCGATCTCTTTGCGGGAATACCAAGTCCTTTCGAGGCGACGCGCTATCATTCCCTGATCGTCCTCGAGAGCACCCTCCCGGCGGAGGTCGAGGTCACGGCCAGAACGGATGAGGGGGAGGTCATGGCATTGGCCCATCGTCTCTATCCGACACGCGGGGTCCAGTTCCATCCGGAATCGATCCTGACACTCCATGGAAAGACTCTCCTCGCAAACTTCATCACTATCGCCCGTTCCTTCAAGGCGATGGGGACAGGACTTGCGGAATGAAACCCCGTGACGCCCTCCTGGCCCTCGTCGACGGGAAATCCCTGTCACGCGAAGAGATGGCCGGAATCATGGGGGAGGTGATGGACGGGAAGGTGTCGGACGCCCTTCTGGCCGGAATCACGGTTGCCCTCCTTTCCAAAAAGGAGACGCCGGACGAGATTTCCGGGGCAGTGGATGCCCTTCTGGCACGACAATGCCCCTTTCCGGTAAGCGGAGATGATGCGGTCGACGTCTGTGGAACGGGAGGCGACCGGTCGGGCACAGTGAATCTGTCAACGGCGGTTTCCTTTGTGCTGGCGGGAGGGGGTGTCAAGGTCATCAAGCATGGCAATCGGGCCATTTCAAGCCGTGCCGGCTCGGCTGATGTCCTCGAGGCTCTGGGACTCCGT
>JAJYPO010000099.1 GCA_021795275.1 Nitrospirota bacterium
GTTGCTCCGGTCGATGCGGGCTGACACGCTTCCGTCGGGAGCCGTCCGCCAGGTCCTCCAGGAGTCAGGAGGGTCCGGGGCAAAGAGCAATCACCGACAAGGAGAGGGGGGAAAAGAGACGGCTGTCAACCCGACCGGATGAGACAAAGGCGAAGGACTGTCTTCTTGGGCATCGGCTCACCTTTGTGGCCGGTGATGGCGGCCATGAAAGGTGCTCAGACCCCGGCTGAAAACAGGTCATCCCTCGGTCCCGATTCCCGTCTTCAGCCCCTGGTTTTGCAATCTCCATGCGGCAATCCGCCTTGCGCCGACAATCTCTAGAGGCTCTCCACCCCGGGAAGGTCCGCCATTTTCCTGTCGAAGGTCACCGTCTTCGAACATCCCCGGTGACGCGCCTTGGCCGCAATCAGGCAATCCGGGAATCCGGCATCGACGGTCCGGAAATCTCCAGGGCCTCTTCCACAGCATGAGAAGATTCGAGGGAAAGGGACCGATTGACCGAAAGGGCGGAAATGGCGGCATCCATTTCGGAGCGGGAGTGTCGGTAACTGCGTTCCAGGGTCCAGCACAACTCGGCAAGGACGATGTCGGAGACGAAGAAAATTCCGTCCTCTCCCTCATGGGAATCGAACAGGGCCTTGACCCTCAGAGCTTGCTCTTCGTGGTCGCGGGTAAGGAGCCGCACCAGGACATTCGTATCGAGAGCAATCAAGACCGGCGGTTCCGCAAATCCACCGCACCGGCGATCCCCTCCTCCATCTGTTCGATTTCCAGTGTCGGCTGACCCGGCCGGTGATGAAGCCCGAACAGGCGGTCCGCTCCACGGGAAAGGAGCCGGACCTTGAGACTTCCGTCTTCCATGAGGGTAAAATCAAGCCGGCTCCCCGGGACGATTCCGATCTTGTCCCGAATCGCCTTGGGGACGGTCACCTGTCCTTTGTCAGTCACCGTGGACTGCATGGAGTCCCTCCATCATGATTTCTGACGGCCATGAGTAAGAAAAATTAAAAAATTTCCTATATTTCCATTTAAGTAAGAATGATTCTTTCTTCAAACGGCGTCAATTCCGGAGACGCCCTTATCCCGCCAAAGTGGAATGCGCATCTTTTTAGGAGAACCGAATCTCTAGATTGATTTCGGATCTGATCTCCCCTTTCTCGATCAGATCCGGAAGTGTTGATCTATCCACTCCCTGGATGATTTCCTCCGATTCCCTTTCTTTTGATGGCAACCCATATCCCGCGATACGAATTCGTGTTCTTTTTCTTTCTGTCTCCTGAAGGCTTCATCCGGGTGGCTCCATGCCGGACGAACGGGATCCGGGCAGACTCGACACTTCTTCGAGATTGAAGGTCGTCCAGGGAGCTCCTCCACCAGAAACCCGGGATTCTGGGTCATGCTTGAGTCCAGGGTCGTGTATCTCACGACTCCGGAAACTTTCAGGGGAATTTCGTTCTTCTTTCCGATCTTAGTCGAACTCGACCTGTAAGGAGATTGATCCTCTGTGATAAAATGCAGTCAATGAAGGGAGAAATATGGGAAATCAGGATGAAAATTATACAAGGCCCGCAACATGGGATGATGTCGTTCATGTCTGCCGGTTGTTGAACGAAGCCGGGGTGGAATATCTCCTGATCGGAGGTTATGCCATTTTTGCCCATGGATTCAATCGCCAGTCGGACGACATTGACATTCTTGTCAATCCGATATTGGAAAATCAGAAGAAGTGGGTGTTTGCCCTTTCGGCCCTCCCCGACAGGGCCGCAAAAGAGCTTGAAAACGAGCCAAATGTTTTCGATCCCGACTATACGATGGCCATTCGGATTGCAGACGAAATTATGATCGATGTTTTGCCTGCCGCATGCGGAAATAATTGGGAAACTCTCAAAACCTATGCCGAAACCATCCGGTCCGATGGAATCGATATCCCTGTTCTTTCTATCGAAGGACTTCTTCTGACCAAACAGGGACTGAGGCCGAAGGACCAAATGGACCGGAGCGTTCTTGGTCGTGCACTCAAAGGAGAGAAAGACTCGGGATATGGACTCTGAATCCATCGGTCCAGCCGACCAGCAACCCATCAAAAGGATCGTGGGACGGAAAGAGAGAGGGCCATCCAGGGTCTGCTCTCCTCTTTTTATTTCCGAAGAGCGGATCGCGTTTTCCAGGCAAAAAACACGATCGGGAATCGCCCCGAAGGGAGTCTTTCGTTACGAAAGCCATGACCAGGCCAATGCCGACATGGAGAAATGGCTTTCCGAATCCATCCAGAGATTCGAAATTTCAAAAGGCCAATCCGCCGACTTCCACGATCTTGTCTCCGATTCCGGGAAAGACGATGATCAAGGAAGGTAAACATCCTGGCGTCGAGATGAGAGGGTCTTCGATGGCGACAGAGAGAAATACAGTTTTTACCCCCCGGAAAAGGCCGGCCATGGGGTCCGGAACGAGCGTCTCCGCCAGCCCAAGGCGGAACCCGCCGATCATTGGCCGCTGGGCACAATGACAGAAGATCCTGCGGAGTCTCAGGCCTCAGAAAGTCAGCGCGTGGAGAAGTTGAAGTCGGTGACGGCGCCACCGGAGGGCCCGCATCCGGCAAAATAGTAGTAGTTGCAGGAGCGGTTGAAGGGATTGACGTTGCCGGTGAAGAAACCCGGCAGATAAGACTGGACCGGAACCCCCACCTGGCCGAAGGGCACCAGGGGCGGCTGGATGAACTGGTTGATGATGGAGGTCGGGCCCTGGGCGAAGGGCACGAAATAGGGAATGCCCCCTCCGGTCTGGATCTGCGGGGCGTTCCCCGCCAGCGGGACAAGCGAGAGGTTCGGAGTGGGCGGGGCAAAGGCCCCCCCTCCCTGGCCCAGAGGGGTCTGAGGGATCAGGAGGACCGTGGGAGGGCCGACCGACAGCCCCGTCGGGGGCGGGGGAGCAAAGGCCCCCGAGGTCTGGCCGAAAGCCCCCGGCAAGTTGGGGGTGCCGGGAAGGGAAACCGGTCCCACGGGGGCACTCCCGATGGGGGGAACAACCGTTGCCACAGGGGTGAATTTCGGATGGAGCGGCTGGTTCCGGGGAGAGGGAGAGGGGGCAAACCCATGGCCTTCCGGGGAAGCCCCGCCCGGGAGCCCGGGATCGGGTCCCCCCGGAATGTCGAAGCGGTCGAGCCCCTGGCCCGCCAGGATCAGGCACCATACGATGAGAAGAACGGCGTCCAGGCCTCCCCCGCGTTTCATGGAAATTCCGCCGCATTGAAGGGGTCGGCCCAGTGGAGCGTTTCCTGGGGCGGATCATTGAGCCGCATGTAGGTCCAGTCGACGGTGTAGGAGCGGTGGTGCTCCATGGCCTCCCGGATATGGGCCCCCCGCAGCCGGGCCCGGGTCGTCTGAGGCGGCTTCTCCATGGCGGAGAGGATTTCGGAATCCCCGGCGATCCGGTCCACGCACCCCGCCTTTCGAAGGAGATTGTAGAGCCCCTTCTCTTCATGAACATCATGATACTGGTAATCCAGCATGGCCAAGGCCGGATCCTCCCATGTTCCCTGTTTCCTGTCGCGATACCGGGTCAAAAGCTGCCACTTGATCACCCAGTCGATCTCCCGTCCCAGGACAGGCTCGTTCCATCGCGCCAGCTCGGCCAGGACTTTCTCCCACAGATCAAGCATATCACGCACGGCCGGCGTGGTCCCTTCCTTGTGGAAAAAATCCCGGCAAGACTCGAGGTAGGACTCCTGGATCTCGAGGGCTGTCAGCTCCTGTCCGGATTCGAGACGGACCCGGACCGAGAGGGTGGGATCCTCCGAGATCTCCCGGATGGCCCGGATGGGATCCTCGAGGGACATCCGGTCGTGAAGGCCTCCCCCCTCGATCACCTCCAGGACCAGGGCCGTTGTTCCGACCTTCAGAAGATCGCTGATCTCGCTCATGTTCGAATCGCCCACGATGATGTGCAGCCGGCGGTACTTCTGCGGATCGGAATGGGGCTCGTCTCTCGTGTTGATGATGGGACGGCTCGAGGTGGTCGAACAGGAAATCTTCTCCCGGATATGGAGGGACCGGGGGCTGATGACGAAGCGGACGCTCTCGTCCGCCTTCCGGACGAGGCCCCCTGCTCCGGTGAGGATCTGACGGGAGACGAAAAAGGGAATGAGCGTCCGGGAGAGACGCCAGAAGGTGACGTTGCGGTCGATCAGGTAGTTTTCGTGGCACCCGTAGGAGTTCCCGGCCGAATCGGTATTGTTCTTGAGCACGTAAAGGTGGCCGTCGATCCCCTCGACCTCGAGCTGGTGGGAGACGGTCTCCACCGCCCGCGAGAGGATCCTCTCCCCCGCCTTGTCATGGATCACCACATCCCGGACATGGTCGCATTCCGGGGTCGAATACTCGGGATGGCTCCCGGTATCCTGGTAGATCCGTCCACCGTTCGGGAGGAAGGCGTCCCGGGACCAGGAGTTCTGCATGATTCCCTGGAACAGGTACTCCAGGGCCCGCTCCGGGGGAAAGATGCGGTCTCCCGTATTGGTGAAAAGGAATCCGTACTCGCTTTCGAGTCCCATGATCCGACGGTGCATCGGGGCCTCCGTTCATACGGGGGTGTCGAGGATCCCGGAAAGTTCTTGACGCGAAAACCGGCGGAAGGTCCGCCCGACCGCCTTGCGGTCAAGGAGCCCCACCTCCATCTGATCGACCGGAAGGGGAGCCTCCGAGATTTCCTGAAAGGCCCCCCGGACGATCCGGAGGCCTTCGGGGAGAGGAAGGGGAGCCTTGATTCTCTCCCGGAGAAGGCCCCCAAGCTGCTCGGCCCGCCCTCCGACCGCCGTCAGGAGAGGTTCGTCGAAGATCGACCCGTCGTAGGAAATCCGGTAGATCTCGTCGGGACGGCCGTCCGTTCCCAGGTCGGCCAGGACGATCTCGACTTCGAGAGGCTTCATCTCCTGGCTGAAGGCCGACCCCAGAAGCTGGGAATAGGCATTGGCAAGCGATCGGCCGGTCACGTCCTCCCGGCTGTACATGAAACCCTTGAGGTCGGCATGCCGGATCCCGGCCTTCCTGAGGTTCTCAAATTCGCTGTATTTCCCCACGCCGGCGAAGGCCACCCGGTCGTAGACCTCGGAGATCTTGTAGAGACTGGCCGACGGGTTGTCGGCCGCCAGGAGGATGCCTTCCTGGACCACGAGGACGACCACGGACCGTCCGCGGGAGATGCCCTTCTTGGCATACTCCGCCTTGTCCTGCATGAGCTGTTCGGGAGAGACATAAAAAGGAAGGGCCGCCATCTGCCGCTAGTCCTTTCTCTTGAGGGAGTCGACGAGGTCCCGGTAATAACGGGCCACCTCGGCCGGGGGAAGCTCGCTTGTCCCCTCCCGGTCCATCGTGAAGACAGAGGGATAAATCTCCCGGACAAAGTCCGGACCTCCCGTTCCCAGGTCCTCGTCGGCCGCCTCATAGAGGGCGCGGAGGGCGGCCTCGATGGCCTGGGCTCTGGTAAACCCTTCCTTCCAGAGCATCTTGAGGGCATTTCTGGCAAAGAGTCCCCCCGACCCGTTCGCATGGTAGGCATCCTCCTCGTACCGCCCGCCGGCCGGATCGTACTTGTAGATCCTCCCGCCCCCCCGTCCGGCGTCGTATCCGGCGAAAAGGGGAACCACCACCAGACCCTGCATCGCCATGGGAAGGGCCTCCCGGACCATCTGGGCCAGCTTGTTGGCCTTGCCGTCGGTGGTCAGCATCACCCCCTCGAGCTTTTCGTAATGCTCGATCTCGACCCGGAAGAGGCGGGCCATGTCGATCGCCGGGCCCGCGGCCCCCGCGATCGCCACGCAGGAATAGCGGTCCACCGGAATGACCTTGGAGATGGCCCGGGAAGAGACCTGGTAGCCTTCCGAGGCCTGGCGGTCTCCGGCCATGACCACACCCCCCTTGTAGCGCACAGCCAGGACTGTGGTCGCATGGGGAACGGAACCGGCCGTCCCGGAGACGGAGCCCGAGAGAGAGGACGGGTCCCAGTATCCCAGGGATTTGAGGCAGTCGAGAAAGGACGGGGAATCGAAGGGAGAGACAGAGGACGCAGGACCGGTTCGTTTCACCCTCTACTCCCCGCCTTTCTGGATGAAGGACTTGACGAAGGAGGCCGCGTTCTTTTCCAGGACCTCGTCGATCTTGTCGAGAATGTCGTCGGCTTCCTCCTGGACCTTCTTGGCCCTTTCCTGGGCCCCGGCCGGCACTTCCGGCTCGGATGCCGTCTCCTTGGCCTCATCCCTCTTCCGTGTCTCCTTTTCCTTCTGGCTCATGACATATCCTCGCTAGTTCCGGTCGGGCCACCCTTTGAGAGGAGCCCTTCCAGCAGTTGTTTCGCGCTCTGGGCGCGATCGACGATCGCCCCCACGGTCTTCTGGGTCCCCCGGAAGGGATCCTGAAGCGGGATCCGCTTCAGGGAGGGGGTTCCGTCATCCACGACCACCGAACTCCAGGAGGCCGCCACAACCTCCGCCGGGAAGCGCCTGAGGAGCGTCCCCCGGAAGAAGGCCCGGGTGTCGGACGGCGGATGGAGGAGGGCCTCCTCGATCTCCATCGGATCCAGGAGGCGTTCCACCTCCCCTTTGGCCTCCAGAAGCCGGAAAAGCCCGGTGGAAGAGCGGATATCGTGGTACTGGAGGTCGAGCATCCGAAGCCTCGAGTCGCCCTCCGGGAGACGGCGGGATTCCCGGTAGCGCTCGATCATGCGCCGTTTGATGGCCCAGTCGAGCTCCCGGTCGAGACCGGCCGGGTCCCTTCGGTAGTTTCCGAGACGCCGGAGAACGAAGGACCACCGCTCCAGAAGATCCATAACCTCCGGATCCATCCCTTCCCGGGAAAACCAGAGCCGGACATTCTCGAGGTACTGTTCCGCGATCCCCAGGACCGTCATCGTCTTCCCGTTCGCCAAGTCGAGAGGCCGGGAAAAGGTCAGGTCGGAGGAGACCTGGTGAAAGGCGGCCACGGGGTCGGCCAGGAGGGGGAAGTCGAGGGGAACCCCTGTCCTATGGCTCTCCTCGAGGACCCGGAGGACGAGGAGCGTCGAGCCGACCTTGAGGGCCGTTGCGATCTCGGAGCAGTTCGAATCCCCCGTGATCACGTGGAGCCTCCGGTAGGCCTCCTTCCGGGAATGGGGCTCGTCTCTGGTGTTGACGATCCCCCGCCGGGAGGTGGTCGAGAGGCCGACCGGAACCTCGAAGAACTCCGCCCGCTGCGAGAGCTGGTAGGAGACGCCCTCCTGCTCCCGGTCGGAGCCCACCTTCCCGGAGCCGCAGAAGACGGTCCGGCTCACCAGGTGGGCGGTCAGCCCCGCGATGATCCGCTCGAAGGGCAGCTCGCGGGAGAGAAGATAGTTTTCATGGTAGCCCCAGGAGTTTCCCCATCCGTCCGAATTGTTGCGGAAGACCCGGAGGCTCCGCCGTCCCGGATCCTCCGCCTCCCAGGCCAGGAGGCAGGCCTCCACCAGCCGGTCTCCGGCCCGCTCGAAGCGGACCACATCCCGAAGGCTCGTGCATTCGGGGGCGGAATATTCCGGATGGGCGCCGTCGACATACAGGCGTCCCCCATTGTAAAGGGCCCGGTTGGTCCAGCGGTTTTCCCGGCGGTCCGGCCGCTCCCGGTCGCCTTCGACGTGGAAGCCCCGGGCGTCGAGAAAGGGATCCTCCTCCTCGTAGTCCCAGAGGGCCCCCGAGGAATAGAGCCCGGGAAGGCGGTTGACGAGTTCGTGGGAGATCTCTCCCTGGGCATCCCCGATCGTTCCCGATCCGAAGGAGATCCCGTATTCGACCTCCGTTCCGACGATCCGTCCGAAGGAGGGCATTCCCTTTCCTCCCCCACCGGACAAAGAGAGGGACGTCTCCCGGGGGAAGGTCACAGGTAGTGCCCCACGGGAAGCGTTTCAACC
>JAJYPO010000100.1 GCA_021795275.1 Nitrospirota bacterium
CCGCGTGGCGGGACAGGAGACTCTCCTGTTCGAGAGTCGGGACGAGTCGGAATTTGAACGCTTTAATTCTTTTCATGTTGGGCATTGTAGCAGAAAACCCCGCACTGAAAGCCAAATCCGGGACGGCCATGCCGTCCGAGCCATCCTTCCCCGCCGTAAACGGCGAGGTTTGCCGCGCGATTGGATCAGGAATTTTTTCTTCCAAGTTCCATCTCGACCCGCCGGCCCCACTTCGAGTCGAGATGAAGACGGCGGGCAATCTCATCCCCTGTGAGAATCCGTTCCGAAAGAATGGCGAGAACAATTTTCCGCGCCCCTTCCTCAAGACCTTCTTCCCGGCCCTTGGCCCACACTTCCATCCTGAGCTTTTCGATCACCGTCACGACCGTTTCCTTTCCGAAAAGAGCCTCGATTTCCACCATGATCCCGGCACGGTCCTCGGGCCCTCTCGTTTCTTCCATGTATTCTACCAAATCGACAAGAGAATCCATCCCCGGCTCCGATCGCACGTCCTGCCCGGAAAAATTTCATGCCGACCAGAGCCAGGGCGAGCCCGATCGAAGAAGACCGGAGAAAAGTCGACTCCGGAGGGAGGAACGGACGGCCTCCGGGAATCGGCGTAGCTCGTGAAAGCTCCGGATCGCCCCCCCAGGACGTCCTGCCATGATAGAAAATGACCGGAAGGACCGGCGTGAGAGGGGAGCCCTGCCTCTGGACCCGCTTCCAGAGGGCCATCGTGTACTCCAGAATCTGGAAGTAGGCGCCGGGGATCCCGCCAGGACTTGTGCTCAAGCAGAACGAGAATTCGCCGTTTCGCCTCGTCCGGCAACCCGCACTCGACCACAAGGTCGAGATGGCTCCTTGGATAGCGGATTCCCTCGACCTCGCTGTCGCAGATCCGCAAGGCCGAAAGATCGAGGGCCGAACGCTTCGAAGCCGGAAGAACCTTCACGAAAAAGTCCCGAAGAACTCCCGTATACAACAGGAACCGCTTGAAAAATCGGTCATGGAGGTGATTTCCCGACGCCCCGGCCATGGTCCTCCTTTCGACAATGAACAATACCTGTGATCATCCGACATCCGAGAGCATTTTAAGCCTCCGGCCGGAGCGTGGATCGGATCGTGCCAGCAGAAAAAGAGCATTTCCCTTTGCGTCTTTCCAGAAAACCGACATTCTCTCCAAGCGATCGAGAGACGTGACGGGACTCGAGAGACTCCGAAGTGGGAGGGAAAAAGGCTCCGACGCCACTTCACAATGAGTCGGAAAGGGGCGCCGATGAGGGAGCCGGGGACGGCCGGGCGACTCCCCAGTCATCTTCGGGGAAGGCCGTCCCGAAGAAACGGGAAAACCTTCTTCCCTGCCCGGGAAGAATTCGGAAGGACCCGCCGGGAAGAGATCGCCGAACCGTGCTACTCCCGGAAGAGGAGCACCCGAACGAGGGTCGCCCGGCGTTCGACCCCCTCCCCGTCCGTCCATCCGATCGTTTCCTCCCGCTCCTCGTCGACCACCGTCCGGGACCGGTCGGAGGCAATCGCCAGATAGACGACCAGCTCGGCCAGCCCATGCTCCAGGGGATGTCGGGCGACAATTTCTCCCAGGGAAAGAGGGGAGCGGGCGAGAAGCGCCCGGAGGATACGCCCTTCGAGGCGACTCCGATCCACGGTCGAATGCGCAAACAGAAGATCCGCGGAAAGGTCCTCCGTCCCGGCCAGGACCAGGGAGGACGGAACCTGAGAGCGGGTCGCAGGGCGATAGAGGGGCCGTTCGAAGGGAAGGGCGATTTCGGGCGCCGTTTCCGCGAGGGTCATGACCGTTCCGGACGGCGGATCGCGGCGGATCCGGATGGCCTCCTGCTCCACATGGCGCACTAGTTCCATGATCCGGCGGTTTTCAAGCCAGGCTGCCTCGTCCAGAAAGCGCCGAAGCTGTTCGGAAAGACGGGCGACCGTGCGCTGGGCCCCCTCTCCTGCCTCAAGCCAGTCGTAGTGGATGCGCAGAAGCCTCCGGTCCGGGCGCAGGGTCCGGACCGCCTCAAGAGAAAAGACCCGCTCGAGCAATGTCGTAAGCTCCTCCTGTCGGGAGGCGCTCATCAGAAAGTCCCAGAAGGCCCGGAAGCTCTTGCCCTGATCGGAGTCGGCGATGGCGTCCCGTTCTCCGAAAAACTCCTGGAGAAGCGCCCCTTTCGCCCCCTCCCAGGTGGCGATCCGTTCCCGGACATCCCTGTCCAGACTCCGGAAGTTCTGCTCCACCGCACGGAAATCGGCAAGGAGGGCCCGAGCCGTCATCTCTACCTGAATGAAGCGTTCCCGGAGCGCCGTGTCGTCCATCAGCTCCATTTTGCCCTCCCGGATGCGCGCCATTTCGGCCTCGATTTCGGAACGCTTCCGTTCGAGCTCGCGGACACGGGCCTCGGGGTCGGTTTCGCTTCCCTCGGCCATCTGGCGGAGAAGATCGAAAACGGTCAGGAGTCGCGAGGAGGTCCCGATGAACCGTTGCTCTTCGAGCCCCGCGAGCCATTCGAGAGCCTTCTCCGTCGCCGGGGTAAGATCGTAGTGGGGCTCGTCGCTGTCCAGAGGATAATATTTCCGGAGCCATCCCCGATCGTCGGAGGCCCAGTCATCCAGATACTCTGCGGCCTCCTTGGGAAAGGCGCCGGGGCCGAACGACTCCCGGAGAAGATAGAGCGTGTCCTCGAGGCGCGCGACAATCTCCTGGCGGGCGAGACTTCGGACATTGGGCGCGAGGTAGACCTCGTGAAGAAAGCTCGCCACCAGAGGGGCATGGTCGGCCTGAAGCAGGCGCCATGCCGGGTGAAGGCGCCGAAGAGCATCAAGACGGGCGTATTCGATGGAACGGCTCCTTTCCCGTTGAGATCGCTCCGGAGGCGGCGTCCCTCGACGACGATCGGGATTCCCTCTCCGGAGAATGGCTTGGCGGTAAAAAAAGAGGTGGGGCAGGAGGGAACATCCCCTCAGAAGAGGGAGCGGGCCGCCTTTCCGATTCCTTCGGAGGCCATGGGATGCTGGTCGGCAAATCCCGAGAGGTCGCGGGCCGTGAGCCCCCCGGCCAGGGCGAGCCCGATCTCTCCCACGAGATTGCCGGCGTCGACGCCGACGATCGTCCCTCCGAGAAGCCGAAGGCTTGACGGTTCGAAAAGAAGGGTGATCCCCCCTCCCGTCTCCCCCAGGATCTGGGCCCGGGAGTCTTCGGAAAAATCGTACCGGCCCACGATCACGGGGATCCCCTTTTTGCGGGCCGTCTCCGGCACGAGCCCGACGTACGCCGCCTCCGGAAGGGTGAAGATCGTGGTCGGAACCGGTCCCGGATCATAATAATCGAGGGAATACTCCCCACCGAGGATGTTGTGGGCTGAGACCAAAGACTGGCGGACGGCGGCATGGAAGAGCGGAGTGATGCCGTTCACGTCTCCCGCCGCAAAGATGTGGGGGAGGGATGTCCTCATCCCGGGATCGACCACGATCCCTCTTTTCGACACCTCCACACCGACGGCGGCGAGGCCCTCGGGAATGACCGGCCTGCGGCCGGCCGCCACCATCACACGCGAAAAGGACGAGCGCCGGATCTCTCCCGTCTCTCCCGTGCGGTAAAGAATCTCTTCGCCTCCCGGGCCCTTGCGGATCTCCTGGACATGAACCTCCGTCAGGATCCGGATGGAAGGGTCCAGAAGGGAGGCCAGAGCATCCACCATCTCTTCGTCCATCCCGGAAAGAACCCGGGGCCCCTGCTCGAAGAGAGTCACATCCACGCCCAGAGCCCGGAACATCGCGGCCGTCTCGAGCCCGATGTAGCCTCCCCCGATGATGCCCATCGAATCGGGAAGGGCCGCGAGGGTCGGGGAAAGGGCGAAGAGATCCCGGCTCGTCAGTGCCCGGTCCGCACCGGGAAACGGCGGAACCCAAATGTCGCTCCCGGAGGCCACGAGGACAAAGCGCGCACGGTAGCGGTCTTCTCCCCGATCCCCTTCCACCGCCACGGTGTGGGCGTCGATGAATCGGGCCCGACCCTTGACCAGGCGGATCTTGGGCTGGGTCGCAATCTCCAGGGCATGCTGGTCGTAGCGCTCCCGCTGGACCATGTCCTTGTGGGCCACGATCCGGGAGTAATCCACCCCGAAGTTTCCCGGAAGTCCGAACTTTCCGAAGCGCTCCTGGCGGAGCCGATGGTGGGCGATTTCCCGGACCGTCTTGGAGGGAACGCAGCCCTCCGCGAGGCAGTTCCCGCTCATGACCCCCTTGGGATCGGCCATGACGACGGTCATTCCGGCGCGGGCCAGCCGGAAGGCGGCGGGGTAGGCACCGCCGCCGGCTCCGGCCATGACGACGTCGACCTCCTGGATCCCCGACATTCATCCCTCCATATCGAAAAAAAGGCGGAGGAAGCCCCTCGCCTCCTCCGCCGGTTCTCCTTTGAAGGACCACCGTCAGTGACGGGCGGCGCGCATCGCCTTCACGAGCTCGAGGCCGGTGTAGATGGCCTTCTGGTTTTCGGGATCCCCCATGAGGGAGATCAGCCCGAAGATCCCGGAGCCGGTCTTGCCCTCGTCCGACACCCTGTTCATGGCGGAGTTGAGAATCTCCACCTCCGAGATCCAGCGCTCGAGGGTCGCCATGATCCGTTCGACGAACGAATCGTTCACGATCCGGGTCAGTGCTACAATCCCCGCCGCCACATCCGGCAGGGTGTCGATCGCCCCCACCTCATCCATCCTGCGAACCGCATGGTTCAGCCGCTCGACCGGAAGGGCCATGAGCTGCTCCATCAGGCCGCTGGCCCGTTCGACCTGGGTGACGAGCCGTTCGAGAAGGCCGTCCGTCAGGATCCGGTTGATGGCCGCGGCCGCCGTTCCGAGCTCGACCAGGGTGTCGAGTCCGCCCGACGAAACCAGGGGACCCAGCCGCTCGAGAGCCGGGATCACCCCCTCCACCTCCCGGAGCTTCTCGAGAATGGCCACCACATGGGGATCGGAGGCCCGGTCGAGAAGGGTCACCGCACGGTCGGCGGTCTCGGCGACCCGCTCCACCAGCTGGTTCGATCCGATGTCCATCAGGGCCTTCTGGGCCGTCACCGCTTCGGTCAGCGTGTCGAGACGGTCGAGGATCCGCACCAGAAGTTCCTGCGTTGCCTGCTCCCCGAGCTTTTCCCCGAGGAGGTCTGTCCGGCTTGCTTCTCCCATCTCTCTCTCCTATAGAATGCCCCGCGAGGTCAGCCAATACATCTTGTTGTAGGAAATCTTCAGCCAGTGCACCATGGTCGTCGGAGTGGGAGGAACCGGCGGGGTGGTGTAGTTGAAGGAGATGTAGCTGGCCTGGTTCCGGCCGGTCTCGATGAAGCAGAAGACCTTGCCGTCGTACTTGTGGGACGGCTTCTGGCCAGAAAGGAGGTCGACGACGTTCTCGACGAGGACGTCCGCGGAAAAATGGGCGGTGGAGCCGGCCTTGGAGATCGGAAGGTTGGTGGTGTCCCCCACCACGAAGACGTTCTCGGAGCCTTCCATCTGGAGAGTCTCCTTGTTGGTGGGGATCCATCCGCCCTCGCCAAGCTTCGAGTCGAGGATCACCTGGGCTCCCCGGTGCTGGGGAATGGTGATCAGGAGGTCGAAGGGGAGCTGGCTCCCTTCCATGCTGTGGACGATCTTGTTCGTGACGTCGACCTCCTTCAGATTGAAGAAGACCTCGTACTTGATCCCCCGCTCCTCGAAGGTCGGAACGGCCCACTTGGCCACCGCCGGGATGGTGTGGACCGCCCCCACCGGATAGGTGTAGGTGATTTCGGCCTTGTCCCGCAGACCCCGCTTCCTCAGGTAGTCGTCGAGCATGAGGGTCACCTCGACCGGGGCGACAGGACACTTGTGGGGAACGCCCATCGAGATGACGATCTTGCCCCCGGCGAAGGCCCGCAAGGCATCCCGGAGCTTGATCGAGCCCTCCTCGGTGTGGAACCAGTGGCCCGCTTCGACGAGGCCCGGAGTCAGGTCTGGACGGGGAACGGAGCCGGTGGCGATCACCAGGATGTCGTAGCCGTACTCTTTCCCTCCTTTTGCGGTCAGCTTCTGCCCCTTGACGTCGATGGCGGCGATCTCGTCCAGGACGAATTCGATGCCGGGATCGAGAAGGGAGCGCTGTGGCCGCTTCAGGTCTTCCGGCCGGGAGAGGTCGAAGGGGATGTAGAGCCAACCGGGCTGGTAGGTGTGGGACTCGGTGTTTCCGATCTGGGTGATCGTCACCGACTTGGAGCGAAGCTCGCCGGCGATCTTGCGCGCGAGCTGGTTTGCGACGATTGTTCCGGCGACGCCTCCGCCCAGAATCACGATTTTCTTGGCCATTCTTTCCTCCGCCCTGGTCCGGGAAAGAGGGGAGGAACTCTTCCCGTCCTCCCGGACCGGATTCATCCTCGGGGCGACCGGGTCACCGGCGCCCCCCGACAGTTGGCCGCAAGGCAGGGCCGGATCAGATCGGGCCCTGCCTTCCGACCTCCCGATTCTAGTCCAACAACACGGGAACCGCAAGGGAAAATGGGGGATAATTCGAGGGACTTAGGAGAGTGACAAAGTCACCTTTGGAATCGCTGGCCCGGGAAGGCGGGTCGATGAAAAGAGTCTCCCTCCCGGGGAGACGTCAGACCCGGAAGCGGCCGACGGCTTCCCGGAGGCTTTCCGAGCCCTGTCTGACTTCCCGGACGGTCTTCTGGGTCTCCTCCGAGATGCCGGCGATCGCGTCGAACCCCTCGATCGAGCGGGAGAGAAGGTTCTGGACATCCCGGATCGTCTGGACCTGCTTTTCGAGGCTTCCCTTGAGATCCACAAGAATTCTCCGGGAGATCGACCCGACCTCCTCCCGGATCTGCCGGAGGGAATTCTGGGCTCCCGTCGACCGCCGCTGACTCTCGGAGACGCCGGATGCCGCCTGGAGAAGGGAGCGGGAGAGCTCGCCGATCTCTTCCTGGACAGTCTGGACAATGGCGGCGATGTTGTTGATGGAGTGATCGGTCGTCCCGGCCAGCTTGCGCACCTCGTCCGCCACGACCGCGAATCCCCGCCCCTGCTCTCCCGCCCGCGCCGCCTCGACGGCGGCGTTCAGGGCCAGGAGATTGGTCTGGGCAGAAATCATCCGGATCTCCGTCACGATCGTTCCGATCTCCTCGGAGCGACGGACCAGACTCTCCATGATTTTCTGCCCCTGGAGAACAGAACCGGCCAGGAGCTCGACCGAGGAGAAGGCCTCCTGGACCGATCCCATCCCCTCTTCGCTGATCGACTGGGCCCGCTTTGCGGTCTCCTCCGTTTCCGAGAAGGTGCGGGAGAGATCCTGGGACTCCCGGATCATCCGGTCCGCCACGCTGACGAAGGAGGAAAACTCTCCACGGATGCCGGCGACCCGCTCCTCCAGATGGGCGGCGTTATTCTCGAGGTTCTCCGTCTGGGCGGAGCTCTCCCCCGCCTCCCGGTGGACCGTCCGGACAAGGTCCGAAATCTGTGCGACCATCTGCCCCATCTCCCGGACGAGATGTCCGAACTCGTCCCGGGCCCGGGCGAGCCGGCTCTCCTCCCGCACGGCAAAGTCCCCCCGGGCAAGCTCCCCCATGCGTCCGATGACGCAGGTCATCCCCAGGGAGACCGTCTTCAGGATCCCGAGGCCGAGGAAGAGGATGGTGAGCGCCACGACCACCGAGGAGAGCTCGATCAGCAGGATGGAACGGCCGATCAGGCGATCGGTCTTCGCGGCCAGCAGAGCCCCTAGCTGGCTGTTGTAGGCGGCGATGGTGACCGAGGTGGCCCTGTAGGCGCGGAAGAACTGCCCGAAGGAGCCTCCATAGATCGCACGGGCCGAAGGGATCTGTCCGGCGCCCAACAGGGCCCGGATCTGGATC
>JAJYPO010000101.1 GCA_021795275.1 Nitrospirota bacterium
CCCGTTTTCTCGCATTATCCGAATTTGGGCCAAACAGCCTGATTTATCATGAGGGATCCCATTACCGCGTTCACAAGGTCATTCTTGGACTTCGGGAAGAAGCCGCTAGTGGAAAAAACGATCTGACTCTTCATCGGCTCCGAATATGTCCTGTTTGTGGATATGCGCACTTCGATAATGAGATTGAGGTCGAACGGTGCGTTTCCTGTGGGGATCTTTTGTCGGGAGGATGCTTGTTAACGAACCTCTACCGAATCGAAAATGTCAGCACCTACCGTGTGGATCGCATTACCTCCGATGAGGAGGAGCGCCAACGGCAGGGTTTCGAGTTAATCACGACCTTCCAGTTCTCCCGTTCTGACAAACGAGAAAACCTCATCCAAACGGAAATCTTTGATGATGCCGGGGAAATCCTGAGTCTCAAGTTCAGCCATTCCTCCAGAATCTCCCGACTAAACCTCGGGCGACGGAGACGGAAGGATCCAGAAATTTGTGGATTTCCAATCGATCTGCGGTCCGGAAAATGGAAAAAAAATGAAGATGAACCGGACCCGAACCAGGATGATGCCAATGAAAGCGACCAAAAGTTTCAGCGGATCATTCCCTATGTGGAGGACCAGAAAAATCTTCTCGTTATGTCCGTCGGATCCGACCTCAGAGAAGCCTTGGGCGATGAAGGAATGACCTCCCTCCAGTATGCCTTGAAACGTGGGATTGAGACCTCCTTTCAGCTCGAAGAGAGCGAACTATCTGCTGAACCTTTGCCGAATCCGAGAGCAAGGACATCCTTTCTGTTTTATGAATCGGCCGAAGGAGGAGCAGGGGTTCTGCAACAACTGTTGATTGATCCTGCGATGTTGCAAAAATCAGCACGGGCCGCACTGGAGGTGATTCATTGCGATCCGGAGGGAAAAGACACCAATGATCAGGAGTCGAGGGAGTGCGAGGCAGGATGCTACCGATGCCTCTTATCCTACTACAATCAACCTGACCATGGAAAAATTGACCGCAAGAATCCAATCATGATCCAGCTTTTGGTACGCCTCTCGAAGGGGCATTTCAGAACGGCAACCGGAGGACAGACTCCCGGAGAGCAATTGGAGAATCTTCTGAATGCAGCTGGAAGTGGTCTGGAGAAAGACTGGCTCCTGTCCATAAATGACAAGGGATACCGATTGCCGGATCAAGCTCAGCCTCTTCTTTTGGAATTTGAAACACGGCCGGATTTTCTCTATGAGCGCACACAGTCATTGATTTATATCGATGGCCCGCATCACGACAGTGCAGGAAGGAAAATGGCTGACGATCGTCTGACCCGTTTACTGGAGGATGCCGGGTACACCGTCGTCCGCTTTGGGAAAGAGATGTCTTTATGGCCAGCCATTCTCTCCCAATACCCTGATGTTTTTGGAATGGGTGGAGCTTCTTTCTCAGGGAGAGAAAAATGATCGATACCTTTACACCAGGCACACTGGTATTTGCGCGTGGACGGGAATGGACCGTTCTCCCCGAAGGAGGGGTCGATACGGTTCGTCTCAGGCCGCTGGGAGGTTCCGACGAGGATGCCACCCTGATCTATCTTCCGCTCGAAAAGGAGCCCATTCGACCGGCCCGCTTTTCTCCTCCCGACCCGGAACGGGCGGGCAATCAGGAATCGGGTCTTCTTCTCCGGGATGCCCTTAGGCTCAAACTTCGCTCCGGAGCTGGTCCATTCCGCAGTGTCGGCAACCTTGGGTTCGAACCCCGCGCTTATCAGATTGTTCCGCTTCTCATGGCCCTGAAGCTTGAAACGGTCCGCCTTCTGATCGCCGACGATGTGGGCGTGGGGAAGACGATCGAAGCAGGACTGATCGCCCGGGAAATGCTGGATCGGGGAATGATCGATCGGATGGTCGTGATCTGTCCGCCTCACCTCTGCGATCAATGGGAGGAGGAGCTCTGGGAGAAGTTTCGTCTTCGGGCCACGGTTGTCCAGGCCCGTACCGCCTCCCGGCTCGAACGGGGCCTTTCCGCTGGACGGTCCCTTTTTGAGGAATATCCCGTAACCGTGGTGAGTCTCGACTACATCAAGTCGGAAAAACGTCGTGATGAATTCGCCCGTTCCTGCCCGGAGTTCGTGATCGTTGAGGAGGCGCATTCCTGTGTCCGGGGCTCGGCCGGAATGCGCCATCAGCGCTACCTTCTGCTCAAGGAGCTGTCAGATAATCCGGAACGGCACATGGTCTTTTTGACCGCCACGCCCCACAGCGGGAACGACGAGGCCTTTTTCAACCTTTTGGGCCTTCTCGATCCAGAATTTTCCCAGCTCGGCTCGGCAGAAGGAAAGGAACGTGAACGGCTTCGGGAAAGACTGGCTGCCCATTTTGTCCAGAGGAGACGGCCTGATATTTCGGAATGGCGGGATGCAAAGTTTTTCCCGGACCGGGAATCCCGGGAGACGACTTACCAGCTGTCGGGAGAGATGGAGTCCTTCTTCTCGGATATTCTCTCTTATGCCAGAGATCTTGTGGGCCGGATTTCCGAATCCGTCCATTCAGGAACACGGCTTAACTGGTGGGCGGCCCTGGCCCTCCTTCGGTGTGCCTGTTCGAGTCCTGCGGCGGCCGCACTCGCCCTTGCGACACGTCTTGGGGTGGAGGAGGGGAACGCCATTGCCGACACTCCGGCACTCCATGCCGATCTCGACCTTCTGGGAGTCAATACCGTCCTGGACGGAGACGATGCTGACGACCTGCTCTCTTCCGACGACCGGGTTCCGGGAGCGGAACTTCCCCAGGAACTCGCCCGGACGGACTCCCCGCTCAAATCCCTGATCAAGAGAGCCCAAGCTCTTCAGGGAGAGGGGAAGGATCCAAAACTGTCGGCTCTTCTTCCTGTCCTGAAGCGACTTCTTTCGGAAGGGTTCAATCCGGTCATCTTCTGCCGCTATATCGCCACGGCCGACTATTTGCAGACCCATCTCAAAAAGACCTTTGGCGATTCGGTGCTCATCGATGCCGTGACCGGACTTTTGCCGCCGGAGGAGCGGGAGGAAAGGGTTCAGGCCTTCGGTTTCGCCCAGAGAGAAGAGATGGGGGGCCGCAAGGGATGTATTCTGGTGGCCACCGATTGCCTGTCTGAGGGCATCAACCTTCAGGCCTATTTCGATACGGTGATCCATTACGACCTCTCCTGGAATCCCACGCGCCACGAGCAGAGAGAAGGGCGCGTGGATCGATTCGGACAGCCCAGGGAGAAGGTTCGGGTCATTCTCTATTACGGAGAAAACAATCCGGTGGACGGCACCGTCCTTGAGGTCATTCTTCGAAAGGCCGAAAACATCCGGAAAGAGCTGGGGGTGAGCCTCCCCTTTCCGACCGATTCGAACCGGGTCCTGCAGGCGGTGATGGAATCGGTTGTCTTTCGAAAGAAGGAGCACGAGCAAGAAGGAAAAAAAGTTCAGGGAAAGCTGAAACTGACCTTCGACCCTGTGGACCTGGAGCAAATGGAGGCTGTAAAGGAGATGGATGCGGCCTGGAAGAGCGCCCGGGAAAATGCCGTGGGAAAAAGCCGGACCATCTTTGCCCAGAACCGCCTGAGGCCCGATGAGGTGCTTCCGGAGTGGAACCGGAGCCTGGCCATTCTGGGAGGAGACGAGGATGTCAAACGCTATGTGAGGCTCGCGGCCCTGCGTCTGGGCGCCCCGCTCGAAGAGCGCAAGGACGGATTCTGGTGGAATCCGGACTTTCTTCCTTCTGCCCTTCGGGATTCTTTGTGGGAGTGTGGCATCGCCGGACGGCAAAAAATCGGTTTCTCCCCCGGTTCGCCCGGACTTTTGCTTCACCGGTCCCACCCGGTCGTGGTGGCGTTGGCCGATTACCTTTCCGAAATGGCCTTGGCGGAAAAGGCCGACGGAATCGTCTCCCGGTCGGGGGCCATCTTTACAAAAAGCGTTTCGAAAAGGACGGTCCTCCTTCTCCTCCGATTCAGAAACCAGATTGTGACCTCCCGAAAAAACCGATCTCGCACCCTCCTCTCGGAGGAGATCCAGATGGTCACATTCCAGGGGGGAGACCCGCCCCTTCTTTCTCTTTCTGTGGAGGGAGTTTCCTTGATGGAAGAGCCGGCCTCCCGGAACATGGAGCCGGAGCAACGCAAAAGGCTGGTTCGCCAAGTGGTGGACAGTCTTCCGGAGATCTCCGGAGCCCTGGAAAATCTGGCCCGGGAGCGTGCCCGCGTCCTGACAGAAGACCATCAACGGGTTCTGTCGGCCAGCGCGGCAACCGGAGGACGTTTTGAGGTGATTCCCAATCTGCCGCCCGATGTGATCGCTATTACCGTGCTGATGCCGGACCGTATGTCGGAGGAGAAATGACGACGATTCTCTCCCGAAAGGGATCCCCCGGAGACTCTCTCCCCTCCGGATCGGCCGTTTCGGTTTATGGAGGGCTTTTTTCTCCAGACTTTTTGCGTTTGGTGGCCTCTTTTTCCGCTCCCTATCAGGGAGGAGAGGACTACGGACTTTCCAAGGGGCTGAACCTGCGCGATGAAATGGGCCGATGGTGGCGAATCGCCCAGGGTGAATGGGAGTTCTTTGGAGGAAAAAAGGCAGACGGTCCCGATGCCTCCCGATGGATGATGAAGGTTTTGAAGGAGATTCTCTCCTTTGACGATCTCTCCCCACTCGATGGGTGGCAAAGTGGGGAGCGCCGATTTCCTGTCACCCACCTTTCTCATGATAAGGGCGTTCCTCTTGTTCTCCTTCCTTCCGGCCGTTCCCTTGATCAGACAGGGGCCGAATGGGGAGACGGTCATCGCAAACGATCTCCCCAGGGGCTTTTGCAGGAGTTCCTGAATGCCCGCCCCACCGGCAATCGATGGGGGATTACCTTCAATGGATCGGCGATCCGGCTTGTCCGGGAAAATCCCTCCCTGACCCGCCCCGCCTATATCGAGGCGGACTTGAAACGGATCATGGAAGAGGACCTCTATCCGGATTTTGTCCTCTTTTGCCTGCTCTTTCACGCCAGTCGCTTCCGGATTCCTACAGGGCAGGCCGAGCCGGTTCTCGAGATCTGGCGCGGAGAGGCTGAGAAGACGGGGGAACGGGCCTTGTCCGATCTCCGAAACGGAGTGCGCAAGGCTTTGCAGTTTCTCGGAAACGGATTTCTGTCTTTTCCAAAGAATGATGCTCTTCGAAAGGATTTCTCTTCCGGAGAAGTAACGGCTTCGGATTTTCATCAACAGCTCTTGCGGCTTGTTTACCGCTTCCTGTTTCTGATGACCGTCGAGGACCGGAACCTCCTTCATGAACGTCGTCTGGGAGGAGAGATCCGGGAGCGTTACCGGTCCGGATATTCGATGTCAAATCTGCGGGACCGGGCCAGACGACGGAGGCTCTTCGACGAGTATCCGGATCTTTGGCAGGGTCTTCTTGTGACCTTCGAGGGGCTGGACAACGGATCTTTGGAGCTTGGTCTTTCTCCGCTTGGGGGGCTGTTTTCTGAAAATCAGTGTTCCCATCTCACCGCCTCGCTGATCGACAACGCCTCTCTCCTGTCGGCCGTGCGCGAGCTCGGGTATTTCGAATCGAACGGAATGCTTTCCCGCATCAACTACCGGGATATGGATACCGAGGAGTTGGGAAGTGTCTATGAACATCTTCTGGAACTGCATCCGGCGGTCAATGTGGATGGAACTCCCTGGCGATTTTTCTATGTCGGACACCAGGAGGAAGAGGGGGGCGGAGAACGGTCCGCTTCCGGATCGGAACGCAAAAGTACGGGAAGCTACTATACGCCAGACAGCCTGGTGCAGGAGCTGATACGAAGTGCTCTGGATCCAGTCATCGACCGCACTCTTTCCGAAAGCCCCTTGCCGGCCAAAGCTCTTCTGAATCTTCGTATCGTCGACCCGTCCTGCGGTTCGGGCCATTTTCTTCTGGCAGCGGCCAGGCGTATGGCCCTCGAATTGGCCAGAGTCCGAATGCAGACCGATAGCCCGGACGAGGAGAGCCGGCGTCATGCCCTTCGGGAGGTGGTGGCCCATACGATCTTCGGCGTGGACGCCAATCCGCTGGCGGTCGAGCTTTGCCGAACAGCGCTCTGGCTTGAAACGGTCGAGCCGGGAAAACCCCTGGGATTTCTGGACAACCATATTCTGTGTGGGAACTCTCTGGTAGGGCTCCTCAACATGGATCTTCTGAAAAAAGGGATTCCTGCGGAGGCTTATGTCGCCCTGACCGGGGATGACAAGGAGGTCGCCCGGGGAATCAAAAAACGCAACGATCCCTTTACCCAAATAGTCCTCAACACGATTCCTTTTAAAGGAGTGCAGGCGGGCGTTCAGGTTCCGGTGATCGATCTGGATACGTTACCGGAAGAGACGCCGGAGGATATTGCCCGGAAGGAAAAGGCCTGGATTCAACAAATTTCCGCTCAGGACCAGAGACGGCTTTCGGCCGATCTGTTCACGTCGGCCTTTTTTCTTCCCAAGACGCGGGAAAGCCAGTCGGTGATTCCGGTGACGGACGATCTGAACCGGGTCATACAGAATGCACCGATTCCTCACGAGATGTGCGAGGCGATCGAAGAAATCTCCCGGGAGCTCCGTTTCTTCCACTGGCCCCTCATGTTCCCGGAGATCTATGCCCGGGGGGGCTTCGACGTGGTTCTGGGGAATCCTCCGTGGGAGGTTTCCCAGCTGTCCGAATCGGAATATTTTGCATCGACTTCTCCTGAAATCTCCATTTTGGCTGGAGAAGCCCGAAAGAAAAAGATCTGTGAGCTCGAAACTGAAGATCCTGCGTTATGGAAACGCTATTTGTTGGCAAAGAGATTTTTTGAGACGACTAATTCATTCGTCCGGGCTTCTGGCCGATATGAGTTGGTCAACTCAGGCAAGCTCAATCTCTATGCCCTTTTTTCTGAAACCATCCTTTCTTTGCTGAACTCACGGGGACATGCCGGCTTTCTGGTTCCCACGGGGATCGCAACCGATGACACCACCAAATTTTACTTTGACCACCTGGTTCAGAACGGCCGTTTGGTGTCCCTGTATGACATAGAAAATCGGGAAAAACTTTTTCCGGCGGTTGACAGTCGTCAACGCTTCAGCCTGATCACCCTGGGCAACCAGGTCAAGGCGAGCCGATTCGTCTTCTTTGCCACCCGTTCCGAACATCTTTCCGATGATCGCCGCATGTTTACCCTTTCTTCCGATGAAATCCGGCTTTTCAACCCCAATACCGGAACCTGTCCCACGTTCCGAAGTCAGAAGGATTTTGAACTGACAAAAAAGATCTACGAGAAGGCCGGGGTCTTTATCCGGGAAGGGGAGGAGGACGGAAATCCCTGGGGGGTAAGATTCAGTCAAGGTCTTTTTAATATGACCAGTGACAGCAAGCTGTTTTTGACGATGAATGATCTCAGGGAGAAGGAGGCCCTCTTTTCCGGCGTGACGGCAAAGCTTCCCGATGGAATGGTCTATGTGCCCTTGTACGAGGCCAAGATGGTGCATCATTTCGACCACCGGTTTGCGACCTATGAGGAGAACGGGAAAGACACGCGGGATGTGACGGATTCGGAGAAGGCCGATCCGGCGTATTTTGCGCGGCCCCGGTATTGGGTTCCTGAACGTGAGGTGGACAAGGCCCTTCCATCCTTCGAGGGTGGAATCCGGAAAGAACAAAAACGGGGCTGGCTCTTGGGATGGAGGGATATTGCAAGGTCAACGGATGAACGGACAGTCATTGCGGGGGTGATTCCCAGGGTGGGGG
>JAJYPO010000102.1 GCA_021795275.1 Nitrospirota bacterium
CTCTGTCAACGGGGTTGCGCATGTCCAATATTCTGGGTCTTGAGTGGTCTCAGATAGATCTCGGTCGACGTGTTGCATGGATCCATCCTGATCAGGCAAAAGCAAAAAAGGCGATCGGGGTTCCTCTCTCGGAAGAGGCTATAGGGGTCATCAATCGACAGATTGGGAAAAATGAGCGTTTTGTATTTACTTATGTAGGAAAGCCGATCAAGCGGGTCAATACGCACGCATGGGAAAAAGCGCTAAAAAAAGCGGGAATCAAGGATTTTAGATTTCACGATCTCAGACATACTTGGGCTTCATGGCATGTGCAGGCTGGTACCCCTCTCCATGTTCTTCAGGAATTGGGAGGATGGAACTCCTACCAAATGGTCCAGCGGTATGCTCACCTCGCGCCGGAACATCTAGCCGAATATGCCGACAAGATTTCCTGCGTCACAAATACGACACACGCCGACCTCAGGGTGATGCTGTGATTATGGCTAAGCCCTTGATAAATATGGCGCGCCTGGAGAGATTTGAACTCCCGACACTCGGAACCGGAATCCGATGCTCTATCCGGACTGAGCTACAGGCGCATTCTGGAAGGAATCGAAATAAGAGGATAGACTATCAGCCCTCACCCGTCAAGGGCGGAAGGTCCTGGAATTACGTGACAAGGTCCGGTTTTTTCCGATGCTGTCTGTCGGAGAAGGACACGAGCATCACCCCGGCGCAGACGAAGAAAATCCCCGCCCATCGCACCGGCGGTATCCCTTCGGAAAGAAACAAAAGCGCGGAAATGGGGGTCAGAATATATCCGATGGAAGTCAACGGGATGATGTAGGAAACATCCGAAACGGAAAGAAGCTCCATCAGAACCCCGAAATGAAGGGCTTCGAAGGCCGTTCCGAGAAGAACCTGGGGATTTTTCACGATGGAATAGAGAAAAGTGAAAGAGGTCATGGATGACGTCGTGAATACGGGAACCTGAACCAGTCCCTTCTTGATCAGGACAAAGCCGACCGCCTCGGACACAAGGCCGGTCAAAAGCAGCAACCATATTTTTTTTCGGGAGAAGCTCACTCCGCGCGTCCCGAAGCGGTATCAAGCAGCAGAAAAGCCGTAATCGTTGTTTGGGCGGATCTATTTCTTGGACTCAAGCTTGTCCTCGTGGTCCTGTGTGTCAGGAGAGTCCTTCAGGGAGCGCTTGAAATTCGAAATGGCCTTCCCCATCCCTGATCCGATTTCCGGGAGCTTCTTGGCCCCGAACAGAAGCATGACGATCAGCAAGATGACGATCAGATGGATTGGCTCGAAAAGACCTGTCAACATGATATGTCCTCCCCTTCATTTATTGCCTTCAGGACAATTATACACCAACGGGGAAAGACTTTCTCCCAGCCATGACAAAAAAGAATTCGGTCAAGGCTGGAGCAACTCGCGGGGCGGGATTTCCTTCGAACCGTGTATCGTCCCCGGTTCGGGGGTTCCTCCTTAAAAGTCCATTCGCAGTCTCCGGCCCCCCCCTTTCACGACATTGGGGCGCTATGGGACCAGGATCGCGAGAGAGGTCTCGATGTAGTGGACGAAAGGAAGGGGGAATATTCCCATGATGACCGTCATCGAGGCGGTCAGGAAAAGAGCGATCTTTTCCATCCTGTTGGGAAGAAACTCGACCGTTTCCTCGGGATCTTTCATGTACATGGCCATGACGACCCGGATGTAGTAGTAGGCTCCGACAGCGCTCAAGAGAACACCGACGACCGCGAGCCAGGTGAATCCGGCATGGACGGCGGCCATGAAGATGTAGAACTTCGCCAGGAATCCTCCGAACGGCGGAATTCCGGCAAGGGAAAACATGAAAATGAGCATGAGGAAGGCGGCCATCGGATTCTTCTTGTTCAGGCCGACGAAGTCCTGGATCTCCTCTCCCTCGACTCCCTTGCGCCTCAGGATGAGAACGATTCCGAAGGCGCCCAGCGTCATAAAGAGGTAGACAAAGAGATAGAACATCAGGGCAAAGAGGCTTTCCCGGCTCGGATTGAGGAGTCCGATCACGGCATATCCGGCATGGCCGATCGAAGAGTAGGCGAGCATCCGCTTGATGTTTTTCTGGACGAGGGCCACGATGTTTCCGATGAGCATCGAAAGGATGGCGATCGTGATGATGAGCCAGGTCCAGTGGTCCTTGTTGGCAGAAAAAGCCACCCAGAAAACCCTGAGGAAGACGCCGAAGGCCGCGATCTTTCCGACCGAGGCCATGAACCCGGTCACGACGGTGGGCGCCCCTTCGTAAACGTCGGGCGTCCACATATGGAACGGAGCCGCCGAGACCTTGAAGGCAAAGCCGACCATCGTGAGGATCATCCCTCCGATCACCATCGGCTTGAGCGCACCCGGATTCTGGACGAAGGCGGCGAGCCCGCTGATCGTCTCGGTTCCCGAGGCCCCGTACAGGAGGGAAATTCCGTACAGAAAGATGGCTGAGGCAAAGGCTCCCAGGAGAAAGTACTTGAAGGAGGCTTCGACCGAACGGTGAATCGTCCTCTTGAGCCCCACAAGGACATAAAGACAGAGGGACATGAGCTCGATGCCGAGGAACAGGGTGATCAGGTCGCCCGCAGAGACCATGATCATCATTCCGACGGCCGCAAAGAGAAGAAAGCCGTAGTACTCCCCGACGTGAATCTCCTCCTTTTCGAGATAGGGAAGGGAAAAGAGGATGGTGATGATCGTCCCGACATAGATCGCGATCTTGAAGAAGTTGGAGAAGGGGTCGACGATGTAGAGTCCCTGGTAAAGGGGGAGACCTTTTCCATTGAGTCCGATCGTGGCGATCATCGCGAAAAACAGCGATGCGATCGCGAAAAGCCCGAGCCAGGAGCGCTTTTCCCTCGGGACGAAAGGCTCCATCAACAGAAGAAGGCTTCCGAGAACAGTCAGGTATATCTCTGGCATGGTTCCCATAATGTTTACCGGAGAAAAATTCATCAACAAAGCTCCTTCATCAACTTGGACTCCAAAATTCGATCCGGCACGGCCTCGACCTGTCGGATGCTAGTGCAACAGGGCCACCGGAGAGGGCTGTACCTGGCTGACCAGATGGGCCACGCTCTGGTGGAAGACAGATAGAACGGGATTGGGAATCAGACCGATCACGATCACAAGAACGACAAGGGGGAGGAGCGCGCCCCATTCATAGGGCTTCAGGTCGGGCATACCATAGCTTTTCGGTGTATAGACGCCCCAGACAACCCTTGAAAGCATATAGAGGAGGTACATGGCGGACAGGATCACGCCGGTTGTTGCCAGAGAGGAGACGACCGCGTGATTTCGGAAGGATCCGATCAGAACGAGGAATTCCCCCACGAAGGAGTTCGTTCCCGGGAGAGCCAGAGAGGAAAGGGCGAAGATCACCAGCAAAGTGGAGAAGACCGGCATCTGCTTTGCGATTCCGCCATATTCGGAGAGAAGCCGTGAATGGGAGCGGTCATACAGGACACCGATGCAAAGGAAAAGGGCCCCTGTCGTAATCCCGTGGTTCAGCATCTGCATGAGGGCCCCTTCGATCCCCTGCGTATTGAAGACAAAGATGCCGAGCGTCACGACTCCCATGTGGCTGACAGATGAGTAGGCGATCAGCTTTTTCATGTCTTCCTGGGCCAAGGCCATGAAAGCACCCCAGACAATGGCGATCACGGAAAGGATCAACATGAAGGGGGTAAAGAAATGGGAGGCATCGGGAAACATGGGAAGCGAAAACCTGAGGAACCCGTAAGCCCCCATCTTGAGCATGATCGAGGCAAGTATGACCGACCCGGCAGTAGGAGCCTCGACGTGGGCATCCGGCAACCATGTGTGGAAGGGAAACATCGGGATCTTGACGGCGAAGGCGGCAAACATCGCGGCGAAGGCCAGGATCTGGAAGGTCATGCCATAGTGCTGACCTGTCAGCCGGGTGATGTCGAAGGTATGTCCGCCCACGAAATAAAGGGCGATGATCGTGACCAGCAGCAGCAGGGAGCCGGCCAGGGTGTAAAGAAAGAACTTGATCGCTGCGTAAATCCGGTTCGGCCCGCCCCAGACGCCGATGATCAGATACATCGGGATCAGCATCGCCTCCCAGAAGACATAGAAGAGAACGAAGTCGGTCGCGCAGAAAACGCCGATCATCGCCCCCTCCAGAACAAGGAGGTTGATCATGAAGAGAGGAACCTGCTTCGATATTCCGGCCCAGGAGGTGAGAACCGTCATCGGCATCAGCAGGGTCGTCATCAGGATGAGGACGAGGCTGATGCCATCGATCCCAAGCGCATAATGAATATTGGCGAAGGGAATCCAGAGGTGATTTTCGGTAAACTGCATCTGGTAGAGGTGGGGATTATGGCCGATCAGAAGCGACAGAGAAACGACAAACTCGACTACGGTGATTCCAAGGGCGGCCCATTTCACGGTTCCGTCGGAATCGGGTCGGCGGTAAAAAGGAAGGATGAGCAGGGAGGCCACCACCGGAAAAAATATCAGGAAGGTCAGGATAGGAACCGATAAAAAGGTCATTCTTTTTTGCCCTCTTGGTAAAAATGAATTCTTCCGGATGGCGGAGGGGGAGGCACTCCGGCATCATCGATAAAAAAGGTCTGGAACCGCTCCTTCAATTTAGGGGCGTCACAACCTGTTGAAGACAAGATAAAAGGCAACCAGGCCGAAGACTCCGATGGCCATGACCATGGCATAATTCTGCAGCTGGCCTGTCTGATACCGCCGAAGTCCGAGCCCCGCATTTCTGAAAAAAGCCGCGACCCCGTTCACGATTCCATCGATGACACCCTTGTCCAGCTCTTGCCAGAACAGGCGCCCGACAAGAAAGGACGACCTGACGAAGACAAGATCGTAGAGTTCATCGAAGTACCACTTGTAAAGAGAGACCTTGTAGAAAAACGGGAGGCCTTTCGCTAGGCTTGCCGGAATGGACGAAGTCCGACCATAAAAGGCCCAGGCGACGAAAATTCCGAAGACCCCCACAGCAATGGAAAGCCCCTTGAGGGCCGATTCCGAAAGGGAACCTGGGGCAAGACTCTCCTTGGGAAGCGGAAGCTCCTGTGCCAGATATTCGAGGACGCCGTAATGCTCTCCGGCCCACCCGGCCGCGATAGCCGCAATGGAGAGAAGAACAAGAGGAATCGTCATCGTCAGGGGGCTTTCATGAGGATGGACCGCATGGCCGCCGTGCCCTTCGGAATGGAAGCGCTCTTTCCCCCAGAAAACCAGGAAAAGAAGGCGAAAGCTGTAAAAAGCCGTTAGGACAGCCGTCAACACACCGATCAGCCAGAGCATCTGGCCCAGCGGACCTTGCTGATAGGCCGTCACGAGGATGAGATCCTTGCTGTAGTAGCCCGCGAAGGGAGGAATGCCCGAAAGCGCGAGAGATCCGATCAGCATCGTCACGAAAGTCAGCCCCACATACTTCCTGAGCCCGCCCATCCGGAAGACATCCTGCTCTCCCGAGAGGGAGTGGATCACCGATCCTGCGCCAAGAAAGAGGAGCGCCTTGAAGGCTCCGTGGGTCAGGAGATGGAAGATGCCGGCCCCATATCCCCCCAGGCCGCAGACCATGACCATGTAGCCGAGCTGGCTCATCGTCGAATAGGCGATGATCTTCTTGATGTCCGGCTGAGTCAGGGCGATCGTGGCGGCGACGATGGCGGTGATGGCCCCTGTCCAGGCCACGACATGGAGGGCCATTGGAGCGGCGTTGTAGAGAGGATTCATCCGGGCGATCATGAAGACCCCTGCCGTCACCATCGTTGCCGCATGGATGAGGGCCGAAATGGGCGTAGGACCCTCCATGGCGTCCGGAAGCCATGGGTGAAGGGGAATCTGCGCTGACTTGCCGACAGCCCCGAGGAAGAGCAGGAGTGCGATGAGATCCAGGACGGGAACATTGACGGATCCATTGAAGGCCGAAGCGATGTTGACCGTCTGATGGAGGTGGGCGGAAACGGCAGGAAAAATATCGGCAAATCGGACCGACCCAAAAATGGTGTAGGTCAGAAAGATGCCGAGAAGAAAACCGAAGTCGCCGACCCGGTTCATGATAAAGGCTTTGTTCGCCGCAAGCCAGGAAGGACGGCGTTCGTACCAGTGGACGATCAGGAGGTAGGAGCAGAGTCCGACCGCTTCCCAGAAAATGAACATCTCGACGAGGTTGTCCGAGAGGACGAGCATGATCATCGAAAAGGTGAACAGGGAGATATAGGAGAAGAAGCGGTCATAGCCCGAATCCCCGTGCATGTATCCGACCGTGTAAAGGTGGACGAGCATGGCAACGGTGGTCACCATGAAAAGCATGATGGCGGCCAGGTGGTCATATTGGAGGGATATTCCAATATCAAGATGGCCCGAGCGGATCCAGTCATAGACGAAAGTGATCTGGGGCGGGTCTGTGAAGCTTTTGAAAAACTCCATTGTGGCGATGGCCCATGATCCGATCACAAGAGGGAGGGCGATGTAATGGCCCTTTCCCTTGAAGTACGGCCAGAAGATTCCGACGATCAGAAATCCGACCAGCGGAAGAAGAGGTATAAGCAGAATCGGCATCATGTAATAAAGCCCCCTCGGCAGATCAGAGTTTCAGCAGGTTATAATCGTCCATGTTCACGGATTCCTTCAGACGGAAAAGGGATATGATGATTCCCAGTCCAATGGCCACTTCCGCCGCGGCCACGGTGATCACGAAGAAGACAAAGATTTGCCCGTCTATGAGGTGCAGATAGTCGCTGAAGGCGACGAAGTTGATGTTGACGGCATTCAGCATGATCTCGATGCACAGGAGAACCACGACGATGTTTCTTCGGATGAGAACTCCCACCAGCCCGGTCACAAACATCAGGGCGCTGAGGGTGACATACCACGACAAAGGAACCATTGATTCTCCCTGCTAAACGATTTCGACCTGCGTTATCCCTGACTGACGCCCCCTCTTCCGCGAGCCATGACGATTGCGCCGACAAGCGCGATCAGCAACACGACGGAGGCCACTTCGAAGGGAAAGAGATACTGGGTATAGAGAACCATTCCGATCGTTTCAGTATTTCCGAGGGTCGGAACACTGGGATGGGGAATGGCGGGGAGCTTGGGATAGAAATGGCTTTTCAGCACGAGATATCCCATTTCTCCGGCAGCGAGAAGTGTCAGGATGATCGCCCAGGGGGTCTGACGCTGGAGCATGGGACCTCGGCCATGGACATTCAGGAGCATCACGACAAACAGGTAGAGAACCAGAATGGCACCCGCATACACAAGGAGCTGAACACCGGCGAGAAAGGGGGCGTCCAGAAGGATGAAAAGGCCCGCCACATGGACAAACATTCCAAGGAGAGCCATCGCGGAATAGATGGCGACCCGCGAAATGACCACAAGAATGGCGCAAACAAGGGCCATGCCGCCAAAATAAATAAACGGTAGTTGCTGAATCAACGTTCAACCTCCCAATGTAATCGGGGGAAAATGATATCGTCCTTCATCCTTGCCCGAATCTTCCGCATCCCACATGTTCCGTACCTTGAGATAGGCATCCGAGTCATTTTCTGATCTGTCTCCCAGCGCCAGCATCTGTTCCTTGGAGTAGATCAACCCGTCTCTCGTAAAGGAGGAATGGGCAAATTCCTTCGTCATGGACAGGGCGTTGACGGGACAGGCCACCACACAATATCCGCAAAAGACGCATCGGGTGAAGTCCAAG
>JAJYPO010000103.1:0-7154 GCA_021795275.1 Nitrospirota bacterium
ATCGGAAGGCAGACCAGTTCGGGCCGATAGAGGTCGCGCACAAGTGTCATGTCGGAGAAGACATTGGTGTCTCCGGCGTGATAGAACCGGAATCCGTCGGAGAGCTCGACGACAAAACCCGCCGCCTCCCCGCCATAGAGGATCTCCTCTCCGTCGGAAATCCCGCAGCTGTGGTCGGCGTGAACCATGGTGACCGAAACACCGCGGACCGTCTGGGTTCCTCCCTTGTTCATGGGATGGGTCCGGGAGACCCCCTTGCGGGAAACCCAGGCACAGAGCTCGAAGATTCCCACCGTCTCCGCCCCGCTGGCCATAGCGAGCGGAAGGACATCGCCGATGTGATCGTAGTGGGCATGGGTGAGAAGGATCACATCGACTTTTGCGAGCCCCCGGAAGCTCTCGGGGCAGGCGGGATTTCCGGCAAGCCAGGGATCGATGATGATCTCCGTTCCGTTTCTGTCCCGGACCAGAAGAGTCGAATGGCCAAGCCAGGTGAATTGATGGGCGTTCCTCTCCGACATGGGACCTCCCCGGATTTGACAGTGGACGAAAGGGGCCGAAACATCGCTTTCTCGCCCATTCTAGCAGAAAAATTTTGCGGAAAATGATAGGATCGGAGCGGGTTGGCGGAGAGTCGGACGGAGACCAAAAAAGGAGAGGACTGGCGCGGGATGGCCACTTACAACGAGGGGACCCGGGAAATTGCCGAAGAGATCGAAGCCCGGATTGCGGCCAATCCCGGATTTGCCAGAAGGCTCGGAGACTTCGGATTCATCGAGCTCGAGGACACCTGGGGAGACGAGACCACCATCCTGAACACGGCCCGCGTCTCGACCTCCAACCGGCGGCTCCGCTCGGTGAACGACCTAACAGAGAAGGACCGGAACCTTCTCTTCCATCTCCTCTCCCAGCACCACGGGACCCCCTTCGAAACGGTCTATTTCCGCTTTCGCTTCATCGCCCCCATCTTTGTCCTGCGGCAGTGGGTCAAGCACCGGATCTCGACCTGGAACGAGTTCTCCATGCGCTACCGCAAACCCATCTCCGCCTACTACATTCCCGACAGGGCCGCCCGGACCGTCAACGGATTCGAGGTCATGAGCCCCGAACAGGTGGAGCGGTACGCAGCCCTCATGGAACAGATCTTTTCCTTCTATGAAACCGAATACCGGGAGGCCTGCCAGAAAATTGACATAGCGGCCGAACAGGGACTGATTCCGGGAGGAAAGGCCGATCCGGCCGCCCGGAACCCCTACCGGGCCCGGGCCCGGGAACTCCTGCGCTCTGCCATCCCCGTTTCGGCCTACAGCGATGTCTACTGGACAGTCAACTTCCGGTCGCTCATGAACTTCTTTGACCTCCGGACCAAGGACAATGCCCAGTACGAGATCCGGGAATACGCCCTCTCCGCCTTCGACCTCTTCTCCCGAAAGTTCCCCCTTCTCTCCGATCTCTATAAAAAAGCGGGATCTCCCTTTCCGCCCTCTTCCTGATCCTTGAACCACGTGGGAAAATTCCCCCCGGAGGCCGGGCGCGGAGGCGGAAACGGCCCTTGCCTCACACCGCCTGCCTCCGGGAAGATTCCCGCACCCGTTCAGGGGTAACAGGGAATGTTTTGAAACCAGTCGGACTGGGCAAGTGAGATGTGGCGGGCCCAGTTGTTGACCGGGACGAAGGGGTCGGAATCGGGGGTCTTTCTCCAGACGGCCCGTTCGAGGTAGTATTGGCGCCGTTGATCTTCGTTGGGATGGCAGTGGGGGGGAACCGGAAGGAAAAAGTCGATCCGGACCAAAAGTGCGTCCTGGCCGGATCCGTGGGAGACCATGGCTGACGTGACCTTGAGCCCGTAACGGAGAAATAGCTCCCTGACATCGGAAAAACCGGGCGGAGGGGCAAGAAGACTCACGATCCGGTCGATATCATCGACGGGAGTCCCCGACAATTCCCTGGATTCGGCAAATCCCCTCCCGGGTTCTCCCGACCCGGCTGCCAGGACCCCCAAAAGGAAGAGCCCCGCGGCCACCCGTCCTGTCACAGTCTTTCCCATTCCTGATGCCTCCTTCCCCTGCCAGCGCCCTGCGCACCTCCTCCCGAAAAGAGGCGTGCGGTTCCCCTGTCAAAAATCTGAATCTATCAGGTCAACGGGGACGAATCGGTCAAGGAAGGGTCAAGAACGGGTCATTCCCCTGATCTCTTCTAAAGGCAGACAGGGGAGGAAGGACGAATGCGGATGTGGGCCGAGTCCATGGCGGGAAGGTGCCCCTTGAGCTCCTTTTCGAAGGCATCGACGACGGCGCTGGCCTCGCCCACCGTCTTTCCGACCGCCACCTCGACGTCGAGTTCGGCCACCAGCCGGTGGCCCATCCACCGGGCCCGGACGGAGACGACATCCTCGATCCCGGGAACGTGGCTTGCGGCGTGGCGGATTTCCTCGATCACAGACCGGTCGACGCCATCTAAAATGCGCGTGAAGACCGTCTTTCCCGACTGCCAGACGATCCCCAGAAGGGTAAGCGTGATCAGGAGGGCGACGACCGGATCGGCCAGGGGAAATCCGAGCCAGACCCCCACCGCCCCGAGAACGACGGCCAGGCTTGTGAGCCCGTCGACCCGGGCATGATAGCCGTCGGCCATCAGGGCCGCACTGTTGATCAGCCGCCCGGTCCGGATCCGAAGGATAGCCACGGCCTCGTTTCCGACGAAGCCCAAAAGTCCCGCGACTCCAACCATCAGGAGGCCGTGAAGGGGAGCCGGGTGGAGCAGGCGAAGAATGGCTTCCGTTCCGGCCCCCACCGCACTTGAAAGAATGAGAAGGACGATCGCCACCCCCGCCAGATCCTCCACCCTCCCGAACCCGAAGGTGAACCTGGGCGTTGCTCCCCGCCGGGCCAGGCGGAAGGCGATCCAGAGCGGAAGGGCGGTCGCGGCGTCTCCCAGGTTGTGGATCATGTCGGCAAACAGGGCCGTGCTGCCCGACATAAGGACGACCGCCGCCTGGAGCACCGCCGTCAGAAGGAGAATCAGGAAAGACCACTTGATGGCCCATACCCCCCGGGTGGTGGTCGCAATGGAGGGATCGATCACCCCGTGGACATGATCGTGGCCCCCCGGGGGACAGGCCCCCCGGCCCCTCTCTTCCGGCTCGCAGAGTCCCAGCCAGACAAGAAAATTTCCGATTTTTCCCGACGGTTTCTTCACAGGTATTTCGTGATCTTCTTGAACTCGCCGACCGAGGCCCGGGCCTCCCGGGAGTCGGGGCCGGCGGCCGTGTCGAGGCAGTGGTCGATGTGGTCGTGGATCAGGGTCTTCTTGGCATTGGTGACGGCCTTTTCCACGGCCTGGAGCTGCTGGGCGATCTCGAGGCAGCCGCGCCCCCCTTCGAGCATCGAGACGATGCTCCGGAGATGGCCTTCCGCCCGCTTCAGGCGCTTGATGATGTCGGAGTGCGTAATATGAGTCATCATAGGGGTATCCTATCCTCCCCCACAGGATATGTCAAGACAAGCGGTGACGGGATTTTCTGAAGACAGGGGAGCCGGACACAGAATCTGCTCCTTTGCCTGTCACCGCCGGAACAGAGGAACAGGGAGATGCCCGCGTTTTCCCCCCAAGGACCGAAAGAGCAGGATTGGCCCGCGGGGTCGTCAGATTTCCTGGGTCATTTCGCCTTCCGGTCATCTCTCCACGAGAGGATCCGGAGAACCGGATGCCCCCTGTCATTCTCTATCGGAAGGTAGAGGAGATGGGAGGTGGGATCGACCAGGATGCTGTGGGCCCGGTATCCCAGAAAACCAGGCGCGGACACCAGGGCCAAGTCCTCCCCCGTCTTCCGGAAGACACTGACAAAGCCGGATTCGGAGGCCACATAAAGAAGGCCGCGGGAGGGATCGAAGGTGAGAACATCGGGTCTTCGGCCGGTCGGGAATCTTGACCGGATTTGTCCGGAGGCCAGATCAACGACCAGAAGCTGGTTGTCCCCTTCGCAGGCCACATAGGCCTGGCCGGAGGGCCCGTCGATCCACAGGCCGTGAGGACGCCGGCACGAAAGGCGGTATCTCCGGACGACATGAAGGGAGTAGGGATCGATCCGGACAAGGAGATTGCGGGTCTGGACGGTGGCGTAGATCCGGTGGGTCACGGGGTCGGTCCGGGTGTTTCCCACCTCTCCGTGAAGGGGAATGGTGGCGACATAGGTGTTTGTTCCGGCATCGACCACGCTGAGACTCTTGCCCCATTCGTTCGAAACAAAGATCCGTCCTGTCCGGGGCTCATAGTCGAGTCCGTCCGGATGAATCCCGACGGGGATCGTCCCGGAGAGCCCGAGCGTCCGGGAGTCGACCGCCGCAAGCGACCCCCGGGTCCGTCCCGGAGAGGGGGAGACCGTCGCATAGACCCTGTGGAGGGCCGGGACGGCCAGAACGCCATGGACATCCGGAAACCCCGGAAGATCCGCCACCACACGCCGGCTCTTCGTGTCGACGACCACGAGGCGGCCGTCCCCCAGGTGGGCGATAAAAAGGCGCCCCGTCTCCGGGTCGAGACTTTCGTAGTCGAAACGGGTGGCCTCCCCGGGAAGGGGAATTGTCCCTTCGTCATGCCAATCCCCCCTCTGCTCCGGAGGGAGAGGCAGGCCCGCCGGGGCCGCACCGGCCAAAGATGCGGACTGAATCAGAAGACACAAGACTCCCGGAAGCCAGCCTTTGCTCCAAAACATTTTTCCCATCACTCTCTCCTCCAGAATGCGGCTCTTTCCCTCACCCTTCCATTATTCCCCAACCGCGGCCACGAAAAAAGGCCCCGCCGGAATGGCAGGGCCTTTCGACAGACACAGGAACCCCGGACCCGACCGGCCCGATTGGACTAGAAGGTGAACTTTGCCCCGGCAAAGATGTTGACGGGTTCGCCAGGATAGACGAAGAGGGTCGCCAGTTGATTGGCGGTCGAACCGTTTCCGGACCCATAATAGCCGGCCGGATTGTAGTAGTTTGTGTTGAGGAGATTGTAGGCCGACACATAGAGATTCGCGGCCTTGTACCATCCATGAACCTTCGGCAGGTCATAGGAAGCATAGAGGTCGGTCACGAAATACCCCGGCACGTTGTCCATAGGGTTTCCGGGAGTTCCCGACAAGTCGATGACATTCATCATGCCGGTATAACGCTCGTCGATCGTGATGTGATAAGGGCCGTGATCGTAGGAGAGGGCGAGGTTGCCCATGTCCAGGGGAATGAACGGAATCATGTCCCCGGCAAAGGTTTGGCCGTTCAAGCCGCTCGCCGGAGTATTTCCCAGAACATTGTTCATATAGGTGAAGTTGGCAGATCCCGAAAATCCCAGCCCGAGGTCGATCTTGCCCTCGGCTTCGATTCCCTGCTGGCGTGCCTGGCCAATATTTTCAAACTGGGTGAAGGTTGTCGTCCCGGAGGTGAAGGGAACCCCCACCGGCATGTTGGTCAGATAGTCGGTGTAGGCATCCAGCGCGACAAACCCTTTCTTGGTCGAATACCGGGCCCCGATGGAAAGGTCCCAGACATTCTCCGGCTGAACTCCTCCGACCAAAGCTCCAGAAGAAAAACCTTTGTAGTCGAAGATCGCGGGAGGGGCAAAGGACTCACCTCCGGTGACATAGATCTTCCAGTTGTCGTTCGGATAATAGTTCAATCCGACATGGGGCATGGGAACCAGCATCGAACCCCCGTTGCTCACGCCTGCGCCTCCGCCGGTATAGTTCGCGGGAACCTGGTCGTTAAAATACTGCGCGACGCTCGCCACCCGGAAGCCGACATTCAAGAGGACTTGCTGAACCGGTCGGTAATGGTCTTCGAGGTATCCCGTAATCGTTGTCTGGGAGTAGATCGCATCGGCCGTTCCGCCGACGATGTTGTTCGACTGGAGGGGATCGATGAAGTAATGATAGGTCGCATACTGCCCCTTCATGCCCAGATACAGGTTGTCCCCCTTGAACAGATTGAATTTGACCTCGGCAATGTCTCCGGTCTTGTACCCTTCTGCCTGGTAGTAGTTCTGAAGGAACTGGTATCCCAGCTGACCGCTCATATTGGGATTGATGCTCTGGAATGTGGAGCCTGCGGCAAACTGATTGGACGTGCAGGAGGACCCGTTGCAGCTCCCGAATCCCGCCGGCATGCTCGTATTTCCGTAGGGCTCCACAACGGCATAGAGGGAATTCTTGATCCTGATGGAGGGCGTGATCTGGTCCTTGACGCCCAGGTCGAGCATGAACCGGCCGTACTCCCAGTTCTTGAAGAAGGGCGAGTTCGGGGTGTTTCCGGGGTTGGCCGGATTGCTGTAGCTGGGTCCCCCGTTGTTGGTCGGTCCGTAGGTGTTGTAGTTGGACAAGGACATCGAGGCTCCGCGGTCATAGGACTTGAAGTTCGCCGTTCCGATGAAGTAGAGTCTCCCTCCCGTCAGGTACTTGGTGAGGTTTCCGTAATACTGGTATTGGGTCAGGTTCGTGAACTCCTGGAACCCGTCATTGTGGATGATGGTGAAGTCGTTGTATCCTCCGACATTCGAGGTCGGGCTGATCCCGGAGTTGTTGACGTAGCTTGTATAGTAGAGCCCGTAGGATCCCCCTCCGGAATTGATCGTCTGGAAGGGATCCTGGCTCGGATCCACCAGCTTGAAGTTGACGGAACATCCGGCCGCGTAATTTCCTGTTTCCCGGGAAGTGGTCACCCCCCGATTGACGGTGGCGGACTTGACATCGCTGTTCATGATGCCGAGATCATAGACCTCGCCGCCGTCGGCCTCAACGTTCATCGGGACCCCCTCCACCGACATTTCGATGCCCGCGTTCCCGTTCGGGTTGGTATTGGCCCCCCCCACGGTATAGCCCCGGCAGGACATATAGTTCATGCCACCCGTCAGACCCTGGTTCCCGGAACGAGAGAAAAATTCGATGCCAGGGGTATTCTGCATGAGGGTGTAGGTTGCCCCCGTCGTCAGGTTCTGCTGGAACTTCTTCTGGTCGACGATCGAGATGGCCCCGGTCGTATCCCGGATCTTCTTGTCCCCGGTCGCCCGGATGCTGGCCCGGGCCAGACGGTTGATCCGGAGACGGATCTCCTCGGAGGTCTTTCCGGCCACGGCGATTTCCTGCGAGAAGGGGAGGTAGCCCCTCTTGCTCGCCT
>JAJYPO010000103.1:7164-7690 GCA_021795275.1 Nitrospirota bacterium
TCCCCGAGGGAATATTGTTGAGGCTGAAGAGACCCCTGGGGTCGGTGGTCACCTGGTAGACCTCCTTGGTCTTCATGTTCTTGACGGCCAGGTGTGCAACGAGCGGCACCTTGTGGTCTCCGTGGCCCTCATAGACCGATCCGGTGATTTCCGAGGACCCCTGGGAAAGAGAATTGACGGCAAAGTCCATCTCGCCGACCGTCCCGGCCTTCAGGATCCCCTCCTTCTGCTGGACGGAAAACTTTCCTCCCCCGACCCGGACCCTGTAATCCCCCGGCGGAAGATTGGAAAAGATGTAGGATCCCTGGAGATTGCTTGTCGTCTCAATGGCCACGCCTGTCGAGCGATTTTCGAGAACGATCGGGACTCCGGAAAGCGGTTTTCTTTCATTGACCGAACGGATGTTTCCATACAGCACGGAGGGAGAGGAGGAAGCGCTGTTCGGAGCCTGTGGACCCGGAACCGGGCCTGAAGCTTGGTCGGGAACCGCCCAGGCTTTGCCGGAGATGACTCCAAGAACAAGACC
>JAJYPO010000104.1 GCA_021795275.1 Nitrospirota bacterium
TGGGTGGAGCCCATCGAGAAGGACCAGGTCCTCCCGCCGGTCGGCGTCGAGGACCATCGTGGCGTAGACGAGTCGCACATGGCTGTCGAACAGGAAAACGAGCGGGACTTTGTCGAAGGCCATGAGTTTGAGGAGATATTCGGAAAAGAGGACGGAGCTCTGGCGGAACTGCTTGCGGAACAGGTGAGGCATGAAGCTTTCCGCGCTCAAGATTGTCCCCTTTGATCGTCTTCGGTCCCCGCGGGAGGGGCCCATTCAAGAACGAAGGTTGAAACGGAGGAGCGTAAGGAAACGATTCCTTCTCATCCTAAGCTTTTTTTCTTCCTCCGACAAACTCGATTCCGGGACTTCCTTTGGATCTACCTGAGGAAGGGACAGGATTTCGAGGGCGGTTTCCGTGGCGGCAAGGGTGGGCCGCACCCTGCCGACGGGAGCGAATCCCCTCTCCCTTCCCTGGCAGAAAAGGACCCGGAGTCGGCGGATCTCCGCAGGTTCCGGAAAGTTTTTGCCCCGCGACGACCACACAAATCGACTTGCGTGCCGGGCGGACCTCCTCCAATAGGGGTGCACGACAAATTTTAGGAGCAAGGACAGGAGCGGACTAGAGAGGATCAAGCCGCGGAACTCCTTCTCTGGGAACGGCGTTCGAAGAAAGCCTCGAAGCGTCCCGAGAGCTTATAGTTCCGGAGGGCGATGATGGCGTTGGCTCCATCCTCGGACCAGTGCATGCCTCCGCGTTTCAATCGGGCGCCGACAATGCGCTTGCACCCGGCCTCGACCACGCCGGAGGAGACACAGAACCCCCGAGCCCGGAAGGAGGGGTAGTCCATGCGCTTTTGGTTGGCTTTCAGGTAGCCGATGCATTTTTGAGCCTCGGGGAAGCGGGACTGGTAGACGGAGAGGGCGGCGATCAGGGCGGTGGTTTGCCCCGCTTCCAGCTCGTCGTGACGGGCCGTCAGCCAGCAGGCGTATTGGGACGTCTTGGGATCGAAGAGGGCTTTGGCGACGGTCGAAAGATACTCCACGGCGTGGTAGAGGTCGACGATCTGGACGGCCCTGGGGAAGTGCTCGGAGGCGGTGTTCCAGATCCAGGGGGCGCCGTCCCCCAGGACGACCTGGGTTCTGGCGGTGTCGAAGCCGGTCCGGCGGCTTTCCCGGAGGACCAGTTGGGCAAAGTCGGAGGGAGCGGCGTCGGTATCCCGGGAGGCCGCTCCGAGGATCCCGCCGGCGTAGCGGACCGAGCCCTCGTCCCGGATCGGGACGCCCCGGTCGTCGGTGGTGGAGGCGGTCCAGGTGAAACAGAGCTTGGCCTCCCGGGTTTTGGCGGAGCCGTCCTCCTGCTTTCCGGGACGTCCGGCCACTTCGTCCGGCCGCATGGGGACGCCGGTGCCGTCCCAGCCCGAATAGACAACCTCCGGCTGGGGAGCGGGCTCGGGATCCGCGACGGTCCGTTCGTCCGCGATCATCTCGGCTCCCAGGGCCTCGGCCGCCCGCTCCACCTGCTTGGCGGGAATCCGGAGGCCGGCCAGGGAGCGGAGCAGCTCTTCGGACTCCTCGAAGCTGACGAGGGCGGCCACGAACCCGATCTTCCGAAGAGTGGCCGGCGTATAGGCGGTGTTCTCCACCCCGATCTCCCGGTCCCGGGGAAAGAACCCGGACTGGCAGGCGGGGCAGTGATAGTAGGCCCGGGAGAGGCGGAGAGGGCCCAGGATCGACTGGACGGTCTTCTCGATCCGTCCCCGGAGGCCGGCGGTTGCCCCGCAGGAACAGGGACGCTCCCGAGGCTCCCCGTCCGAGAGATCCCGGTTCAGGACGCCTTCCAAAATGCGGGCCGCGACCGAGAGGGCCGTCTCGCGGAAGGCCGTCTCCAAGGCTTCGAGGTCGACGGGACCCGCAGCCTCGTTTCCGAGAAGGGAGGCGAGTTCCTCTTCAAGCCGGGGGGCGAGGAGATTTTCGAGTTTTTTTTTCCGCCGCCTGCGCGATCTCTTCGGAAGATCTCTGACGGGACTGTTTCAGCTTGAGATCACAGATCTGTCCGCTGATCTCGACAAACTGTCGGGACAGATCCTCGTACGTGTGATGGGTCTCGACTTGCTGTCGGACGATGTCGAGGTCCGCAAGGGGAATGCTTCGTGTGATGGTCCTGTTGTGGGAGCGCCGGATGAGAAAATGCACCGGGCCGTGTCCAGGGTCCCCTTCCCGGGCGCAATGGCAGTTCGCTTTGCCGCACCTTGGACGGGCGGTTGTCAGGGATCCCGGCCTCATGTCAGGGAGGAGGTCGATCTCATGTTTGAGGCGGGACCGCTCGGATTCAAGGCGTTCGAGGTCTGGGTCGGAAAGTGTTTTCATGGGCATCCTCCATATCTGTAATGTTTATACATTAAAGATAATCAAGAAAGGATACCACATCTTGATAGTTTCAAAAATCTGACGTGCACCCGTCGGCGGACTTCTTCTTTTAACCTTGGGCCGGATTTGGTAAGATGGAAAATCCAAGGCGACATGCGAGGGTAGGGGGACCCGTCTGTTTTTCATCGAGCAATCACAGGGACCGGGCCGCTCTTTCCGGAAGTCCCCAGCGGGGGGCCCAGAGAGGCGGCATCGGACGGACAACCAGAAAGGGACGAGATGCGCTATATCCGGTTCTTCAATGAGATCAAACTTTCCGATATTCCCCTTGTGGGCGGAAAGAATGCCTCCCTGGGCGAAATGTACCAGGAGCTCGTCCCGCAGGGAGTCAAGGTTCCCAACGGGTTCGCGATCACGGCCGATGCCTACTGGGATCTTCTTAAAAAGGGCGGGATCATGGAAACCCTCAAGGAGACCCTCAACGGTCTCGACCGCCACAACATCGCCGACCTTGAACGCCGGGGAAAGATGGCGAGGGACCTGATCCTGGGAGTCAGCATTCCGGCAGACATGTGGGCCGAGATCGAGGAGGCCTACGGGCTTTTGGCGAAGGAATACGGAGACTCCCCGGACGTGGCGGTCAGAAGCTCGGCCACGGCCGAGGACCTTCCCACGGCCTCCTTCGCGGGCCAGCAGGATACCTATCTCAACATCCGGGGCCTCCAGCAGCTCCGGGAGGCCTGCCTCAAGTGCTTCGCCTCCCTCTATACGGATCGGGCGATTTCCTACCGCGTCGATCACGGCTTCGACCACTTCTCCATCGCCCTTTCCATCTGCGTGATGAAGATGGTCCGCTCCGACAAGGGATCCTCGGGGGTCCTCTTCACCCTGGATACCGAGACGGGCTTCCGGGACGTGGTCTTCATCACCGGAGCCTACGGATTGGGTGAGAATGTCGTCCAGGGCAATGTCGACCCCGACGAGTTTTACGTCTACAAGCCCACTTTCAAGACCGGCCATCGTTCGATCATCCGGAAGAACCTGGGCAAGAAGCAGTTTCGGATGGTCTATGCCAGCGGGAACGCCAAGGTAACCGTGGCGAACGAGCGGGTCACCGCGGAGGTGGCCCAGACCTTCTGCCTCTCCGACGATGAAATCCTGACCCTGACCGATTACGCGATCAAGGTCGAGGAACACTACACCCGGAAGGCGGGGGTGGATCGTCCCATGGACATGGAATGGGCGAAGGATGGCGTATCTGGAGAGCTCTTCCTGGTCCAGGCCCGGCCGGAGACCGTGGAATCCCAGAAGAACAAGGCCGAGTTTCTCGAGGCCTACACCCTCGACGAAAAGAGCCGGGTCCTGCTTCGTGGAAAGGCGGTCGGACAGCGGATCGCCTCAGGAAAGGTCCATGTCATCAGGGATCTTCGCCATATCCGTGACTTCAAGCCGGGGGAAATCCTGGTCGCCGAAACCACGACCCCCGACTGGGAACCCGTCATGAAGACGGCGGCTGCGATCATCACGAGCCGGGGGGGGAGAACCTGCCACGCCGCTATCGTGAGCCGGGAACTCGGTATCCCGGCGGTGGTCGGAGCCGAGGGTGCGATCGACGCTCTCTCATCCGGTCAGGAGGCGACCGTCTCCTGCGCCCAGGGAGACACCGGCATGGTTTACGAGGGGCTTCTGAAGTTCCATGTGGACCGGACGCAGCTCGACGCCTTCGCCCGTCCGAAGACCAAGGTCATGATGAACCTCGGAGACCCCGACCAGGCCTTCGGGCTTTCCTTCATTCCCAATGACGGGGTCGGTCTGGCCCGCATGGAATTCATCATCAACGGTTTCATCAAGATCCATCCGATGGCCCTGGTCCATCCGGAGAAGGTGACCGACCCCAAGGTCATGGCCGAGATCGAGTCGATGACGGCCGGATACCGGGATATGAAGGACTACTTCGTAGAAAAGCTGGCCTTCGGGATCGGAACGATCGCTGCCGGGTTCTATCCCAAGGCCGTGACGGTTCGCATGAGCGATTTCAAGAGCAACGAATACGCGAGCCTGATCGGAGGCGCGGCCTTCGAGCCCCACGAGGAGAACCCCATGCTGGGCTTCCGGGGAGCCTCCCGTTACATCAGCCCCCGCTATGAAGAAGGGTTTGCCTTGGAGTGCCAGGCGATCCGTCGGGTGCGTGAGGTGATGGGGCTGACCAATGTCCGGATCATGATTCCCTTTTGCCGGACTCTGAAGGAGGCCCGGGGGGTTATCGAGGTTCTGGAAAAAAATGGCCTGAAGCGCGGGGTGAACGGCCTCGAGGTCTTCGTGATGTGCGAAATTCCCAACAATGTCATCCTGATTGATGAATTCGCAAAATATTTCGATGGCTTCTCCATCGGTTCGAACGACCTGACCCAGCTGACCCTGGGTGTGGACCGGGATTCGGAGATTCTGGCAGAGTCCTTCGACGAGCGGGACGAGGGGGTTCAGTCCCTCATTCGCATGGCAGTCGAGGGCGCCAAACGGAACAAGGCTTACTCCGGCATCTGCGGACAGGCCCCAAGCGACTTCCCTGAAATTGCAGAAGCCCTGGTCCGCATGGGGATCGACTCGATTTCCCTCAATCCCGATACGGTGATCAAGACGACCCTCAAGATCCTTGAGGTGGAAAAAAGTCTCGGGATGAAATAGCAGGAACCGTTTCAGGCAACATCGAGAGCGCGGTCCGGATTGGAACGAAGGGGGTCCGGACGCGCTTTTTTTATCTTCAGAACCTCAAATTTCACCCCAATCCCGGTTCCGGAAAGTAGTCCGTGTGTGATCATGATCGCGCATGCATTGGTTAGTCTTCCTTTTTCCCCCGAGGTTTCAGAAGGAACGGTACCCCGGTGAAGGCGAATTTTTCGCGGATCTTCCGGGTCAGGAACTGGAGATAGGTCGGAGAAAGTCCATCCGGCCGGTTCGAGAAGAGGTGGATGACGGTCGGGGCGATCTGGACCTGGGTGGCGTAGTAAACCCTGACGGGACCCGTCTTGAGGCGGGGAGGGGGCGTGTGGGCCATGACGGGCAGAATGGCCCGGTTGAGGTCGCTGGTGCCGACGCGACGGTAGTACCAGGAGCGGACCGTCTCGATGTGACGAAAGATCTGGGAGATGTTCCGGCCTGTCAGGCCTGAAATGTTCACAACAGGAGCAAAGGAGAGGAAAGGGTAACGTTCCGAGAGGAGGGAAAGGTCGGGGGTCTCTCCCTTGGCCACCGCATCCCACTTGTTGAAGGCGATGACGAGACCCCTCCGGGTGTCGATGACCTGGCGGATGATCCGGAGATCGCCGTCGGTCAGACCGTCCGGGGTCGAGACGAGGACGACTGCGATTTCGGCGTTCAGCAGGGCTCTTTCGGTGCGGATGATCCCGTAGAGTTCGGAGGCCTCGGCGAGCTTGCCCCGTTTCCGGATTCCGGCGGTGTCCACGAACCGGTATGGCTTGTTTCGCCATGTGACCAGGGTGTCAATGGCATCGCGGGTCGTTCCGGGGATGGGGCTTGTGACCAGACGCTCTTCGCCCAGAAGGTGGTTGATCAGGGTCGATTTTCCCACGTTGGGACGGCCGATCACGGCGATCCGGGCCGGTTCCTCGAGTCGCCTCCGGATCCTTTCGCGGATTTCCTCCTCCGATTCGTCCGTGAGGACCAGTCGATCCGGATCGGTCTCCACATCCGTGGACCGTGGAAGAATGGAGGAGAGGGGGAGGAGAAGCTCTTCCATTCCCAGCCCATGCAGGGCGGAGATCGGCCGAAGTGGTTCGACGCCGTATTTGTAAAAGTCGGCCAGAAGAATCGACTCGCGGGTCGGGGAGTCGCTTTTGTTGACGGCGAAGACGGCCGGCTTTCCCGAGGCCCGGATCCGGTCCACCACGTCCCTGTCCATCGGATTGAAGCCCTCGCGGGCGTCGAATACATAGATCAGGGCATCGGCTTCCTCGAGGGCGAAGAGTGCCTGTTTCCGGATGGCCTCCCCCAGGGGATGGTCGTCGCCGAAAAGAATCCCCCCCGTGTCGACGAGCCGGTAGCTCCAGGGGCCCCGGGTGACGGTGGCGTAGTGACGGTCCCGGGTGACGCCGGGCTGGTCCTCCACGATGGCCCGGTTTTCTCCCAGGAGGCGGTTGAAAAGGGTCGATTTTCCGACGTTGGGACGGCCGAGAATGGCCACGAGTGGCAGAGAGTCTGCCGCTCTGGGAGAATCAGACATCTTGGGCTCCACTGTGATGACGAAAGAGGAAAGGCATCCGCAAAAAAGGCAGGACGGTCAATCCCGGTCGAGGAATTTCGGTTTTTCGGTGTACTCGGGAGGCGGGGTCCTGCGAATGAACCGGTTGTAAACCCATTGCGCGAAAATCGTCAGAAGTCCCCCCACAAAGAGAAAGGCGAAACCGGCCATGAGGATCTGGCCCATGTGGTTGACCATGGGGTACTGCGGGTGTCCCTGGGACATGAAGTTCCCTCCTCGAAAAAGTATTTTATCATGGCCACCTCTCACGCGCAATCGGAGTGCCAGCGCGCCAGGGCTTGTTCCTCGGCGAAAAACGGGAAAAGGGATCGGGAGGAGATGACGAACCACTGCTGAAAGCGCTTTTCCCATTGTCCCGTCAGATTTTCGTAATGGATTTTTTGATCCGGACGAATCTTCCGGGTAGAATCAACAAATATGGTTTTTCGGTGACCGCGGGAGTGTCGGGGGAGGGGAGGAAAAGCCTATGGCTGGGGAAGCAGTAGGAACGGAAAAGGCCTATCGGGTCCTGATTCTGGGAGCCGGGTTCGGCGGGCTTTACACCGCGGTGTATCTGTCCAGATTCCTTGGAAAGCATTGCCCCGACGTCTGGGTGACGGTCGTGGATCGCCGGAATTATTTTCTCTTCACTCCCATGCTGCACAGCGTGGCGACAGGGGCGCTCGAGCCCCGTTACGTTGCCCATTCAATCCGCAAGATCTTCCGGAAGACCAGGGTCCACGCCCACGTCGGAAAGATCGAAGGGATCGACCTGGAAAACCGCCAGGTGCTTACCACCCATCGCTCCCTCCCCTATGACGACCTGGTGATCGCCCTGGGCTCGGAGACCAACTTCTTCGGGAACCAGGACCTCGAGCGGCGGGCCTTCACCCTCAAGAATCTCGAGGACGCCGCCTGCGTCAACAACCACATCATCCGGCAGTTCGAGCGGGCCTACTGGGAAGAGAACCCCGAGGTCAAGCGCGGTCTTCTGACCTTTGTGGTGGTGGGGGCCGGTCCGACCGGCGTCGAACTGGCCGGCGAGATTTACGAGTACGCCCACCGGGAGCTG
>JAJYPO010000105.1 GCA_021795275.1 Nitrospirota bacterium
CCTTGTCCGATTCTCCGAGACGATCCTCCACAACGGCCAGATTGTTCAGGAGTTCCACATCTTCGGGCGCAAGCGTCAATGCACGGAGATCAATATCCTTGGCCTTTTTCAGATTCCCCTGCTCCATGGCCCTGTGGGCCTCTCTTTCCAGGGAGGGCAGGGTCTGGCCCTCACCTGGAGCCATGGCGCAGGCGGATTCCAGAAATGCGATCAGAGCCACGACCACAAACCCCCTCCTTCCGGCCCTCCGGACCTCTTTCATGGCCTTGCCCTTCCTGCTACGATGCTTAAACAAAGTCTACTGCCGATCTCCCGGTCTCCACGGAAATCGGATCGATCCCTGTCAACAGGACCAAATCGAACAGCATGCGCGACCTTTCCAAACATTCTTTGGCGAACCTCCTCGAAAAGGTCTACAAGATCCGGGTCCTGATCCTACTTTTCCTATTTGTCCTGGCCATGAAAGAAAACAGCCTTCACCCTTTCCCCCTCTGGTCGGAGGCCATCCGGATCCTGGAGGGACGAAACTACGTGATTACGGAAGGTGTCCGCCATCTGGTGCTTCTCTTTCCCATCGGAATCTATGCGGGCTCCTTGGCGATGAGACTTTCCGCATCCGTCACTCTCGGAAGCAAAACCGTCTGGAGCTTAGCGCCCCAAGGGAACCGTCTGGTCAGGGAAGGGCTCTTTTCCTGCGTTCGGCATCCCCTGTACACGGGTTCCGCCGGGATGATCCTTTCGCTCTCCCTGATGTCATCCCCCGAAGGGGCCGCTATCCTTGCTGGAGGGGGAATTCCCTTTCTTGTCTTCCTCGCTCGCCACGAAGAGGGACTTTTCCTTGACAGGATTCCAGAATATGCGGAATACAAGAAATCGGTCCCGCCCTTCATTCCCTCGATAGGAAGCGGCTGCCATTTTCTTGCGGCCTTGATGGGTCCCCTTCGGAGCGGTTTCGCCAGGGGACTCCGCTCGGAAGCCTTCAACGTGGCCCTCCTTGGCGGATTCCTGTCCTTCTGGGCAACGCCCAACCTTCCCCTCTTCTGGGTCGCCTTTGCCCTGTTTCTGGGCCTCGCCCTGTCAGCCCCCTTCTGGATCCCTGAAAGAGGAAAGGAGCCCTCGTGATCCCCTTTATCACCTTTACATCCGACTTCGGCCAAAGCGACACCTATGTGGCCAGCGTCAAAATGGCGATCCTGTCCCGGATACCGGAGGCCATCCTTGTCGACGTGACCCACGACATTCCCCCATTCCGTCCCCTTCTTGCCCTCCCGGCCCTGCTCGAAATCCTGGAGGTGGCTCCGCCGACAACCATTCATCTCGTCGTCGTAGACCCAGGAGTGGGAAGTCGCCGCCGGGCAATGGTAGGAGAGCTGGATGGTTCCCGATTTGTTATGCAGGACAATGGCCTTCCCTATTTTCTCACACGGTGGAAAGAGAATCTCCGGTTTTTTCACCTGTCAGATCCGACGATCTTCGGTGGCGTGGAATCCCCGACCTTTCAGGGACGGGACCTCTTCGCCCCGGCCGTCGCTGCCCTGTGCCGGGGGAGACGGCCCGGGGAGCTGGGACCCGAGATCCGACCCCAGGATCTCGTCCGCGACACGGGACTTTCCGGATTCGCCCCGGGAGACCTTCTGGTCTGGAACGTCGACCGGTTCGGCAACATTCTCCTTGGGTACCGGGCCTTCACGCCCCCGACGAGGGTGGAGATCAAATCGGGGGAGAGATCTCTTCCCTACGTCACGCGCTATCAGGAAGTCCCGACCGGGAATCTCGGGGTCCTGGTCAACAGTTCCGGCTGGCTCGAAATATTTTGCAGGGAGGGAAGCGCTGCCAGTCTGACCGGACTCCGGACCGGGATGTTTGTGAAGACCACAATCTTGGGAGGAAAAGGCCGGCCTCTCATCGAGGCGGAGTGACCACCGGATTTTTTCAATGGCTCTTTTGAAGCTTGTACGGGAAATTGTCGTAGTAGTAGTCGGGGGGGAGATTTTGCAGAAGATCGGGGATCTCTTCTGGGTCGATCTGTTCCCAGGGGCCCTTGAGATCTTCCGAACGGTACCAGTTGTCCTGGTAGTACTGGTAGTATTTTCCATCCCTGAAATAGAGCGGCCTGCTGGAAGTCAGGAAAATGTAAAGGTTGGTGTGCGGAAGGAGAACCGGGGTGGATTGTCCCTCAAACCGGATCGGACTCGGCTGCTCCCCCGCCACGGAAAGCGAGACCGTGTCCGCCTCCGGCCGGCCTCCTGCACATCCAGCGGCAAACAAGACTCCTCCACAGAAAAGGAGAACCCCGACCGCTCTCTTGACAGGAATCCCTCCCCTTCCTAGAATGACTTTCGTGAACATTTCCCCTCCCTCCGGAAAAAAACCTTTCCTTCTGATTGCTGGACTGATCGCCCTTCTGGTCTTGGGACTCTACCTTGCCTCACGTGAACTTCCCGTCTTCCAGCCTCTGGGACCCTAACCCCTCCCCGTTTTCCTTTCCTTCAGGGATTGCTCCCGGCAACTGGCGCAGATTCCCTCGATTTCGAACCGGTGAACGGAATCGGAATATCCTTCCTTAAGCACAATCTCGTCAATCTCCTTCTGGATCGGACAGAAATCGATATGCCGCACATCGCCGCACACGCGGCATATCAGATGGTGATGGTGACCGGTCATCCCGACAATATACCCGTCCTCCCCTGCCTCCCTGTGAACCTTTTCCAGAACACCGAGCCTGACGAACAGGTCAATCGCCCGAAACAGGGTGGCTCTCCCGAGATCGGGATTGGAGAGGGCCAGACGCCGCTGCAGATCACCTACGGAAAAAATCCCAGGGTATTGCGACAGGGCCTCAACAATTGCCAACCGCTGGGGGGTGAGACGAATTCCATGACGCTCGATCGTCCGGCGCATTTCCTCGATACTGTACAAAGTCTGACGTCCTTTCGGTTGTCCTGAAGAGGGCTTGGGGGCTACTGGTCAACGAGCAGGAATGAAAAGACCTTGAGAGGGCTCTGCGGATCGAGAACCTTCTGGATAAAATCACCAAGAAATGTGAATTCGTTTATCACTTTCGGGTTTCCGGGGGCGACCGACAGAATCAAAAGAGGATCGGTACAGCCATTGATGTAGTTACCAATTCCGATCCCCTTTTGCGAATTGACAGGAACGGGGGAGACGGTCCTGAGAAAACGGTCCAGGTCCGGGTGAAAATAAAATCGTCTATCGATGCGGTTGTTCCAGTCGGTCCCCTTGACCTCCACAGACTGGACATATCCGTTTTCACGTCCGATGAAACGTACGATCACCTTGCGGTACCGGGACGGAACCTTGACCACCCTGTTGTGTTCGCAATGAATGACATACGGGTGGTCCGCATCCAGGACAACCATGAAGGGGAGCTCGTAGGGAAGGGCCTTCTTGTTGTAAAAGGGGTTGATGGCCCGGACGATGATCCCGTTGGGGCTGGCATCGGGAGTAAGGCCCGCCGAATGCAGTGTCGGATGCGGATGGCTGAATGAGCAACCGGCCAAAAGTATCATTCCCGCCATGACTCCGGGAAAACCGGCTTTCCCGGCCAATCTCATGAACCCCATGCGGTACCTCCTTCTTGAAAATTGTCTCAATCGTTTCCCTGGTCTCTTGCTCCCCCCCATGACGCAAGCCGTTCGTAAACGACGGGGACGAGGACCAGGGTAAAAAACATGGAGGACAAAAGTCCTCCGATGACAACAACCGCCATTGACTTTCTTATCTCCCCCCCGGCCCCCCATCCTACCGCCATGGGAGCCATTCCGAAAACCATGGCAAAGGTGGTCATGGCCACCGGACGCAGGCGGACCCTCGCCGACTCGAGGACCGCGTCCCGGACCGACCGGCCTCTCCTTCCCAGCGTATTGGCATAGTCTACCAGCAGGATAGCATTCTTTGTGACCAGCCCGAAAAGAATGATCAGACCTATCGCCCCCATCATATTGACAGAAATTCCTGAAATCCAGAGAGCTAGAATGGCTCCAACCAGGCCGAAGGGCATGGAAAGCATGATTACGACAGGCAATACCAGGCTTCTGAACTGGAACGATAACAATCCGTAGACCACCAGTGCCGCCACGATGATGGCCATGACGATCTGAGATTTGGCATCATTTAAAACATCGGAATTTCCGGCATATCGAAGGTGATAGGGAGGGTGGAGGGTGGTCCTGGCCCATTCGTCGACCTTGCGCATGGTCTCACCCAAGGAGGCTTTACCATAGATGTTCGCAGAGATCGTCACCGATGCCGTCCGGTCGTCCCGGCTCTCCCGCTGTTCGGATCGTTCCTCAGCCACGCTCGCGACCTTCGACAAAGGGAGAACCCGTCCCGGGGCTACCGGAAAGGGGAGATTCGAGACCGCGGAGGCCGAGGCGGCTTCCGCGGGGTCCATCGATACGACCAGATCGAGGCGGCCCTCCTTCGTCCTGACCGACCCTGCAGGATGGGGTGTCGTGGCCTGGGAAATCCATTGGGCCAGGCGACCGGTTGTGATTCCCCACTGGGGAGGATTGGTCGAGCGGGGCTGGACAGCAACGACTGTGAGAAATCCGGCACTGGAGGTGTTGACGTCCCTCAACCCCGGCAACCCCTGAAGATAACTCCTGAGATTCTCGGACAGGGTCTTCAGGACGGCCGGGTCTCCTCCAAGCAGGAAGCACTGGAAGGGGGCGCTGGCTCCGGTCCCGCCCAGGGGACTGATCGCATCGACCGATCCCCGGAGTCCGGAAAAGCCCGCAAGGATTTTCCTGGTCTTTTCCATGTATTCCGAATCGCTTTCATGGCGATGGGATCGCCCGACCAGATTGACATAAAGATAGCCTTCGGACGGGGGAGTTCCCTTACCCCCCCCCACCTGCTGGAAGACAGAGAGCACTCCGGGGACCTTCCTAAGCGTAGACGAGATTTCGCTGACAACCTCATCGGTTCTCGCCAGGCTCGGAGATCCTTCCAGCCGGACATGGACCGTGTAGGCTCCCTGGTCCTCGTTTGGGATCAAGTTCCAGCCAAGTCGGGTCCCCAGAGCCAGCGACCCCGAAAGAAGGAGCAGGCACAAAAGGACCACAAGGGCCGGATGCCCCATCGCCCTGGCAAGAAAGGATCCGTATAGGTCCCCCAGCCATCGCCCCATCTGTGCCGCAGGACGAAAAACATGGTGTGCCCCCTGCTCCCCCTCCAATCCCGCTTCATGAAGGGTCAGGGAAGGGGTGACTGTCAGGGAGATGAGCAGGGAGGCCAGGACCGCAAAGGTGACCGTCCACCCGAATTGGGTGAAGAACTCTCCCAGAACCCCGTGCATCATGGCCATAGGGGCAAAAACCGCCACGATGGAAAAGGTGGTGGCCAGCACGGCGCGTCCGATTTCTCCCACACCGAACCTTGCCGCATCGGCAGGGGACTCCCCCATCGACCGGTGCCGGTTGATGTTTTCGAGTACAACAATTGCATCATCGATGAGGATCCCGACGACCAGGGAGAGCCCCAGCATCGTCAGGTTGTTGAGAGTGAAATGGAACAGTTCAAGAAGAGGAAAGGTTACAAGCACCGAAGCCGGAATGGCGAGGGCCGCGACACCTGTTTCTCTTAGGTTTCCCAGAAATAATAGAATGACCAGAACCGCCAGAACGGCTCCCAGGACAAGAGTTTCCACGAGCTCCCTGTTGTTTTGCCCCACGGGAACCGAACGGTCCATCCGGATGGCCGGACTGAAACCAGGAGGGACGGGAGAGAATCCGGGTTTGCCGGTCCGGACTTCGGAAAGAAGCGCATGGATCCTTCGGGAGACCCGGATGAGATTCGCTCCGGAAGAGGGGTAGACCTTGAGGGCGATGGCCGATTTTCCCTCAAACCGAAAGATTGAGTCGGTCCTGGCTGGTCCCTCGGAGATTTTGGCAAGGGAGCCCAGGGGGATGGTTTGTCCGGATTGAAGCACGACGGGAAATGACGACAGCCCCTCGCGAGTCAGGGGAATTCCCCTCACGTCGATATCGACAGAACCTCCTCCCGCGGTGAGTGTTCCCGCCGGATACTCCCGGGAGTGTTCCCGAAGCTCATTGGAGAGTGATTCTGCGGAAATCCCGGTCGCCGCCATAGCGGCAGCGGAAAGATAGATATGGACAACCGTCTTCGGAGGCGCAAGAAGGCTCACCTTTCGCACCCCCTCCGTCCGTTCGATCGCCGGAACAAGTTTTTCCAGGACAAAAGGCCAGATTTTGCCGAGATCGGGGGAGGCCCCCGCTTTTCCGTCGAGAGGTATCATGATCCACAGGAGCGGAAGCCGTGTGGGGTTTTCCAAGGTCACAGCGGGCGGCGGAAGGCCGGAGGGAAGAGTTCCTGAAAGCCGGTCCATCGCCTCCCTGACCTCTCTCTCCGGCGACCCCCCCAGACTTTTGTCGGAAAAGACCGCCATCACGACCGCAGCTCCGGGAACCACGGTCGAATGGACATGCTTGATGCCGGGAAGGGCAGAGAGGGCCTGCTCCACGGGCAGCACGATTTTTTGCGTGATTCCTCTCGGAGTCTCCCCTGGATCCGGGAGAGTGACGCTGACCAGGGGGAACCTCACCCGGGGGAAAAGATCGACACCCAGGTCAAGGTAGGAATAAACCCCGAGAAGACAAAGGCCCGCAAGAATGAACAGGACCAGGGAGCGATGCTTGAGGGCCTGATTTGTCAGGGACAGGGTCTCACGCCGGTCGGACAATCGTCATATCCTCGAAAATTTGGAAATGGTGGCCAACATTGTCACAGGAAAAGGGGGACAAAGACAATGAGAGTACCGTAACCTTGCGGGCATGACAAGAGATCCCTGATGAACTATCATGAAAGAGGAGTTCCATATTTCAAGGCCAGTATCATGAGGAGGTTCGATGATTCACGAGACCACAATCCCTGGGCGCCTTCGAAGACAGGGCACCCTTCTTGCCGGATTCCTCTCCGTAGCCCTTTTGTTGTCCCTTTCCTCGTGTGACTGGTTTCTGTCTTTTCCAAAGGAAGGAAGCCGCGCTCCCATCAGCCACAATCCCGTTCTCGAGGTTGGCGAACGTTTTGGAGACATCTGCACGATGAATGTCCCCGATCACCTCCACCGCGAAAGCTTTTCCCATGCGATCTACCACCACCGTCCTATCCTGGTGTTTTTCGGGGCCCCGATCCATTGCACTCCCTGTGTCCATGAGGACCGCGTGGTTCAGGGTCTCCAGGGAACGTACCATCAGGACATGGCCTTCATCCATATCGACGACTATGAAGATTCCGAGCAGCAAACAGTCAAGGAATGGCGTGTTCACGGAGAGCCCTGGGTCGCCGTCATCGACCAGAAGGGCGTCATCCGGCACGTTATTCCGGGTGATGCCAACTACTATTCCCTCAACCGGATGATCAAGGAAATCCTGCGTTGACCTTCCGTTCCAGCCACCGGCGTGCCTCCCCGGCATCCCGAAGGACACCGGTGCGCTGAAGAGCCCTGATTTCAGCCAGAACGGCTCCCCGCATCGAAGGAGGAATCCTGGGATATCCGAGGAGGGCCTCTCCCCCGAGGAGGGGGGGGATCCATCTCTCCCTCCCGACATACTCCTTCCAGAAATTCTGGTCGGATTCCCGTCCCAACAAGGCGAGAAGAAGAACCCTGGTCAGGTCGAGCCCGTCGGCTAAG
>JAJYPO010000106.1 GCA_021795275.1 Nitrospirota bacterium
AAATTGACCGCGAGAAAGTCGTATGGTTTTCGGACCTTTAAGATTCAAGAAATCGCACTCTATCATTCACTTGGCAATCTTCCTGTCCCCGATTGGAGCAACAAATTTTCCTGAAGAGCCTAAAAAAAAGCCGGAGGGGATTGGACCGGCTCCGGCTTTCAGATCTCCGAACCAGAAGAAATTCAGGAATATAGGATAGTCACCTCGTCTCCCGCATCCCGGACCTCGAAACAACCGACTTTTTCTCCAGGCCGTGCGGCACACTCCCCCGTCCGGATATCGAAGGCCCATCCGTGCAACGGACAGGAAACCTGCGCTCCCCGGACAACCCCGTCGGAAAGGTATCCTCCACGGTGAGGACAACGGTTTTCGATGGCATGATACTTCCCATCGACCCTGAACAGGGCGATTTCCTGGCTGTCGGCCATCACGAGCTGCCCTTCGTTATCCTTGGCGGAATAGGTTACGGTCACACTTTTCATCCATCCTCCATATTGTCTCGAAATGAACTATTGATGCATGTATGCTGGTACCGGAATCCACGAACCGGCAATCCATTCCGATCATACCCCTGCCTCTGAGTCCTATGCAAACATAGGCTTGCAAATCCTTTGTTTTTTACTGCAGGGCGGTGGTATGATCATGGAAACAACGATCCCGAAACCGCCTTCCCAAAAAGCGGAGACCTGCAAACGGGGCCGGCCGTTCACCTTGGCTTTTGTGCCTAGTGGCCGACCTGATGGACTGAACCCGGTCATCAAACAAGAAAGGGAGTGGAAAGACCTCCGATGGACAAAGAAGAACAGCTCAACAAATATCTTGAAGAACTGACCTTTGACAAGGACCCCATCGTGGGGGAGATCGCCCTTTTGACGAAACAGCACGGCCGATTCCATCCGGGAAGGGCCGGAGGGCTTCTCATGGCCATTCTGGCCACCACCTCCAGGATGGACCATGTCTTCGAGTGGACGGCCGGTTATGGATCGACCACCATCTGGTTGGCCAAGTCGCTTCCCGAAACAACCTCCCATTCCATCGGAACTGTAAGCGACGAAAATCTCCGTCTGATCTCGAACTATCTCAAACGTGCCGGCCTTTCCGGACGGATCAAGGTTTCCAGGAGCGCCGGCCCCGATCACCTGATGGCCCAGGAGGCCCCCCAGAACCTCATCGTTCTCGATCTCCAGCAGGAGCGCACGAAACTGGCCGACTGGTGGATGGCGGTCGACAAAAAACTGGCCCCGGGAGGGATGCTCATCTCGCTCGGCATGATGCCTCCAGAGAAGGTCGGGACCTCGCACTCGCTGCTCACATCTTCCATAGAGGCTTTCAACCACAAGATTCTCGGAAATCCGAACTTCCTCACGACCATTCTCCCCGTTTCCGAGGGAATGCTGGTCGCTAGCCGGCTCGCCTGACGGGATTCCTGTGGAATCCTCGGCCAGACTGATCATTGCCGCGGGAGAGCAAAGTCCCGATCTTTACTACCGGACGGGATTCTTGACACCCGATCCGTACATTTACGTCGAGATCGGCGACGAGAGCTTCATGCTCCTCTCGGACCTCGAGCGTGACCGGGCCCGCAAGGAAGGAAGGGCCACACACATCCTGTCCACCTCGGAATGGGAGGAGCAGGCCAAAAAGGATGGCAAACGGGGAACTGCCGGCATCGCAACCCTTTTTCTCAAAAGCCGCGGCGTCTCCTCTATCACCGTCCCTTACGACTTTCCATTCGGCCTGGCAAAGATCTTAGCTTCAGAAGGTTTTTCCGTCTCCCCCGCCGAGGGGGCCTTCACTCCCTCCCGAGCCCTGAAAACCCGGAGTGAGGCGGATCAGATACGGAAGGTTCAGGAGGGAGTTGAAAAGGCCCTCTGGACGGTTGTTGAGGTTTTGAAAAAAGCGACGATCCTCGACGGGTGGATCTTTTCCGAAGGAACCCGACTCACCTCCGAAAAGGTCAAATTTCTCCTGAAACAGGAGCTTCTGGCCCATAATCTCATCGGCCAGCACACGATCGTTGCCGGCGGTGTGCAGGGTTGCGACCCCCACAACGAGGGATCCGGTCCTCTCCCGGCTCACCTTCCCATCGTTTTCGACATCTTTCCCTTTTCGGAGGAGACCCGCTACTACGCCGACATGACCCGCACCCTTTTCAAGGGTGAGGTAGCCTCCCGGCATCGGGAGCTGTACGAGGCCGTTCTCTCGGCTCAGGAGCGGGCCATCGCAAAGGCTGCACCGGGAGTCGACTCATCACTTCTTCATCAGGCGGTCGAGGACCGCTTCGCCGAACTGGGATACAAAACCGGCGAGGTCGACGGGAGAATGGAGGGGTTCTTCCATGGGACGGGGCATGGTGTCGGACTTGAGATCCACGAGGCCCCCCGGGTGGGAAAAACGGGCGTTCCGCTGCTCCCCGGCCATGTCATCACGGTCGAGCCTGGTCTCTATTACCCCCGCCTTTCCGGAGGTGTCCGAATCGAGGACATGCTCTACATCACCTTGTCGGGAGCCGAAAATCTCACGACCTTTCCCAAGGACTGGTCGTCGGTCTCCATTCCCTGATGGAAACACATCTCCTTGTCGGATCAGGTGGGGAGACGGGGCATTCACTGGCCAAAAAGCTGGCTGAACATGGAGACAGGGTCCTCGTCACAACCCACCAGTCCCCCCCGCCCGAATCCTCTCTCTGGGCGACGATTCCCTGGAACCTCTCGGCTCCCGAATCGGGACAAGCCGCCCTCGACCAAGCCCTGGGCCCGGCTCCTCTCGCCAGCATCTCCCTTTTCGCCCATCCCCCCTTTCCTAGAAAAGTCAGCGCCTCCGGGAACGATTCTGAAATCCTCTCCCATTTTCCCGCCCTGATCAGCCTTCTCGAAAATCTCCGCCCCCGTCTTGCGGCGGGGAGCGTCCTCCTGTTTTTTACTCCCTCCCTCTCCCGCCACAGGGCAGACGGCTATCTTGCCGCTCGCCTCTGGGTCGGCAGCCTACAGGGGCTTTTCGGGGAATGGAGCCGGAACCGCGGGGGGATTCTGGTGACAGCCATCGAATCCCTGATTTCGCCAGGCCGATCGACTCCTCATATGACTCCGGAGATGGTGGAACGCGTCGCCGGTCGCACCTCCCGGGGGCGTCTCGCCACAGCCGATGAAATCGCCGATTTTGCCGCCTGGCTGATTCTCTCAAGAAACCCTCTTTTCCATGGCCAGATTCTCCAGACTGAGGGCGGCCCCTACTTCTGAAACCTGGACTATCAGTCCCTGTACGCGCCATGGAGTGATTCCCCCCCATGTTTTCACGCCTTGGGCCCCCTCCTGGGAATCCGGTGGAGGCCATCCATGAGTCGCCAGATCCAGCATGAAGAACTTCGATCGAACCAATGGCCGTGTCTTCATCGGGGCATTCTGATCGCCGCCACCATGAGGGGAACACGGTGTCGTTTCAATGATCATGACCGTAAATATCGATAAATTTTTTTAATTATAAATTATGAAATTAATTTGTGCTACTTTATTAAATTATCATCAATGTAAATAGATATTTCTCTCAATCTTGCCTCTGGTTGCCTACCAAAAATACTTTTTTTGTTCTAGTATGTATCCTGTCGGCTTGGGGGACGGCGGATGGGAAAAAGAGGATTCCCCCAGACATGAAGGGGAGTGCTCTTTTCAGCAGGAGTTATCCGTGGGAGAAAGCCCACCGAAGGAGATTCGGCTTCAACTTATAGGCCCTCCCTTTCTCCAAACGGCACAGGGAAAGATTTACCTTTCAAGACCCGACAAGCCTTTTCTCTTGCTCATTATTCTAGCAGCAACTTCCGGCACTCTAACCCGCGATGCCATCTGTGATATCCTCTGGCCGGATACCCCGAAGAATCAGGCGAAGGCAAGTCTTTCGACCGCACTCTCCGAGCTCTCGAAAAGAATCGGGATTGCCGGCTTTCCGGGAAAAACGCGGCAGACCCTGTTCTGGAACCTTCCGTCTGCCGCCGTGGATCTCCGGAGCATCCTGTATCCTGAGAAATCCGGCGATGCGTCTCACGCTCCCCATGGCGATGGCGATACCAGCCATGAGGAGCATGTCAAACGGCTGGAGATTCTCTCCCGCCCCTTTCTTGAAGGGGCCCTCCTTCCAGAAATACCCTCGTTCCGTGAATGGACCCAGGCCATGCGGAGCATGCTCGATCGAAAACGACTGAATCTCCTTCCTGTCCTTTTTCAGGGATCGCCCGGCACATCTCTTCTAGGAAAAGAAGAAAGTCCGGTCGAGCGGCGTCCCCTGACCGTTCTTTATCTCCGCTTCTCGTTCGACGTGAAGCTCTCCGATGACGAAATCCTGGAACGGGTGGAGCCGGTCCGCCAGTCGGTCGAGGAAGCGGTTCGTTTCCATGGAGGCACTCTCGTTCCGTCTCCTCCGGATGCTCTCATTGCCTACTACGGCTATCCCCGATCCCGGGAGGAAGATCCCCGCCATGCAGCGCATTGCGCGCGGGAGATCCTAGCCCTCACCAAGAAGATGTCAGGACTTTCGTTTTCCATAGGACTCCATTCCGGGATGACGTCCTGCGACCGGCGACGGGGAATTCCCGATCCAGGAGGACGGCTTTCCTGGATTGCCAGAGAGGCAACGATGTCGGCCCCCCCCAGGATCATCGTTCTCCCGGAATCTTCATCCGATTTCTGGAAAAAACACTTTCGTCTCGTCCCTCTGTCCAAAGGAAAGGGCGGCCCTCTGGTGTGCCTGACTGAAGAGCTGGAAACTCCAGGGAGCAGAGAAAAAAATTCCGGAAAAATCGTCGGTCGAGAGTCCGAGCTTGATCTCCTGCGGCGTTACTGGAAGGACACCTGCCGTGGAATGCGAAAAACGGTCTGGATCGAGGGGGAGGCCGGCATCGGAAAGTCGGCTCTAATTTCAGAGTTTGTCCGGGAGGTGTCCGATTCCTCGGATGCCCATGTCCTTTGGGAATATTTCTGCCTTCCCGAACATCAGGGAACGCCCTGGTCTCCGATCGTGCGCTTTCTCAGAAAACACATCGCCCTCGACGAACCCGGACTTTCCGGAGAAGAGCGCGCCTATCGCATGGAGCGCTACCTGCTCGAGATGGGTCGATCGGTCTCCGATGATTTTCCTATTCTCCGCCACCTTCTGAAAGAACAGGAGATGCTTTCCGAGGCTCTCCGCCTCCTCTCTCCGGACAAGCTCGGGGACACCATCGAACATTTTCTGCTCTCCATCCTCTCCGGGCTGACCCGGACGGCCCCTCTCCTCCTTGTTCTGGAGGATGTCCATTGGGCAGACCACGCGACCCTCTCCCTTGTGGAAAAGTCCCTCGAAAAACTGGGGGCTCTTCCCATAATGATGATCCTCTCCTGCCGGGAGAAGCGGTCCCTCGAGACCTTGTCGCTTCCTTCGCCGGATGTCGCTCTCTCCCTGGCTCCCCTGGATAGAGCCGAGGGGCGTCTCATGGTCTCCCAGACATCCGGACGGAACATTCCTCTCGCAGACCTCCGCCGGATCCTCGATCTGGGTCAGGGGATTCCCCTATACCTTCGGGAACTTGCCTTTCTTGTCCGGGACGAAGCCCTTCCCGTTCCGCCCACTCTGGGAGCCCTCCTGACCTCCCGGATCGATGCCCTTCCCAAGCACCTCAGGCAGCTTCTTCGTCCGGCAGCCGCCCTGGGTCTTGTTTTTAACCACGAGACCCTCAGGATCTTCGCGCCTTCCCCCGAGCATCTCGATGAAGATCTTGCCGATCTCTGCCGAGAGGGTCTCCTTGACCGTAAGGACGACGATCCTCCCCGCTATGCCTTTCATCATGCCCTTCTGCGGGAGGCTGTCCTGTCCTCGCTCTCCTTGCCGGCCCTCCGCTCGCTCCACGGCCGGATCGCCGACGGGCTTTCCGTCGTGCACCCGAACATTCCTCCCGAAGATCTGGCGTTTCAACTGACAAGAGCCGAGCGGTTTTCGGAGGCCGTACCGGCTCTCCGGAAAGCCGCCTCCCTCGCGGCCGGGAACGGTGCCTACGCCGATGCCCTGGCCCACATAGAATCCGCGCTATCGATCGTTCGCTCCCACCCGGAGCAGTTTGCCGGGAAGGATGAACTTGCCTTGCTTCTCGACGCCGGTCCTCTTGCCGTTTCTCTTCGGGGTCATGGATCGGAGACGGTTGCAGCTATCTATGACCGCGCATCGGAACTCGCCCGAAAGGCTCCGGGAACCTCCTTGCCCTTTCCTGTCCTTTTTGGTCTATGGACTTCATCCTTCACCCGAATCGGTCCGGCAGCTGCCCGTCCGATCGGAGAGGAGCTTCTCTCCAGTGCGCGAACAGAGGGTAGCCAGGAATATTGCCTCCGGGCGGCTTATGCCCTGGGAGGCACGTGTTTCTGGACTGGAGAGCTGGAATATGCCCAAACGCAACTTCGCCACGCTCTCGAATGGTCCAGGAATATGAATGGAGAGATAGCCCGGGAGGGGATGGATTCCTATGCGGAGGATCCCGAGATGGGCGCCCGCGTGTATCTGAGCTGGCTCACTGCGATTGCAGGGGATCCCGAGGAGGGGCTCCGGGAGGCCGAGAGAGGCATCCGGCGAGCCGAAGTGCTCGAGCATCCAAACTCCATTGGCTATGCCCTGGCATTCGACTGTTACCTCAAAATGCTTCTGGAAGATCCTGAAAATGCCGTGGCAGTTGCCCGCCGCACGAGGGATCTGGCTGAAAAGTACGGATATCTTCAGTGGGAAGTGGTCGGAAAGATCGCATTGGCCTATGTGAGCGGCCGGAAGAAGGATCTTCCTCTTTCTCGCGGCGCGGTCAAGGCTATCGGTGAAATTGTTCCAGGACTTTCACCGATCTTTACACTGATCGAGGCCATGACCGCCATGCGGGCGGGGGAGCCTGAACTGGCCATTTTATCGTCTCAAAGAGGTCTGGAGGAATCCCTCCAGACAGGAGCCAGGGTATTCGATCCGGAGCTCTTCCGCATCCAGGGGGAATGCCTTCTGGCCACAGGCGGTGATCCCGAATCCGCAGCCGCTCTTTTTAGACAGGCGATCGGACGGGCCGAGACGGACGGGTCCGTTCTTTTCGGCATGCGTTCGGCGGTGGCACTGGCCCGGATCTCCTCCCGCGAAATCGCACCTCTCCGAGACTTTCTCGGACGGCTTCGGAGCGGAAAGGGGAGAACGGAGATTCGCAGAGCTCAGGAATGTCTCGATGCAGTTGTCCGTGAAGGCAGGAGAAGCAAAAGGTCCGGTTAACAGTCCGGGAAGCCGGAGGAGTTTTGGGCGACTGGATCTGAGTGAGGCGTCACCAAAGCTCCGCGGCTTTTTCGCGGGCTTCGATCTTTCCCTTTCTTTCCTTTTTCAGTTTCTGACGCAGAAGACTCATCTCGAGGGAGAATGCTTCGGTCCGTCCTATCTCAGAGGTTTCTTCAGTAAAAGGATAAGGATGTGGCCCTGGCAACAGTCAACAGGTATGTCGAAACCGAATTTCGTCAGGGAGGACTCGGGAAGGAACAGACAATGCACTAAGGGCCTGTAAAAAAAATATCGTAACAAGTCATCCATCTTTTGGATGAAGGGAATAATTCCATTCTCCATGGAAGGAGTGCCGCACCAGATGAAGAGCGGCCAGTTCCTCATCAGAGATCTTGA
>JAJYPO010000107.1 GCA_021795275.1 Nitrospirota bacterium
GAGGTAGGCCACCTCCTCAAGGTAGAGCCCCTGCCCCGGATGGTAGGCCACCTCCCGGATCCGGGCATGGTCGAGAAAGGTCTCGACGCGCTTTCGTACGGCCGGCTTCTGGTCGAGCACCTGGCCCACGGTGACAGTTCCGGCCAGCGGCAGGGCCCGGATCGCCTGCATGTAGAGCGCCTTGACCCGACTTTTCGCTTCGAGGTAGGCCTCAAGGCGCGCCGATCCGTCGTAGGCCTCCCCGGAGGGAATGGGCACCGTCGCCGCCCGCACAAGATCGCTTCCTGACCACGGGAGCTGGTAGGAGTAGATGGGTTTGGCCTTTTTCTTTTCCGTCGCGCAGGAGGAGAGGACGGCAAGCGTCAAAAGGGCGGCCAGAAGAGCGGCCGCCTTTCTCCCTCCCCGATTTGTCGTGGTCATTTCATTACTCCTGGCCGACCTCTTTCGTGTCCGGCCTGTATCGTTTTGAGTCCTTGTCGATGTCCCGATGGGCGACACGGATTCGGTAGCCCACCTTCTCGAGCCGGATGCCGAGATGTTCCGCGATTCCGACCGAACGGTGACGGCCCCCGGTGCACCCGACGGCGATCGTCAGGGTCGAGCGCCTTTCCTCCGCGAAGCGGGGCAGGAGGGAAAGGAGAAATCCCGAAAATTCCCCCAGAAAAGATTCGGCTCCGCGCTCCTGGAGAAAGGACCAGACCTCCATGTCCTTCCCCGTCCGGGGACGGAGGCGGGGATCGTAGTTCGGATTGGGAAGGAAGCGGACGTCGAAGACCATGTCGGCATCCATCGGCAGTCCGAACTTGAATCCGAAGGAGAGGAGATAGACCACCATGCCTCCCTCCGGCTCCGGCACGCCGTAGGACTTTCCCATGAGAATCCGGAGCTCCGCCACCGACAGAAGACTGGTCTCCACGACCCTGTCCGCCCGTTTCCGGAGGGCGGCCAGCCGCTGGCGCTCCTCCCGGATCGCCTCCAGGAGGGGAAGCCCCGCTGCAAGCGAGAGCGGATGCGGACGGCGGGTCTCGGAAAAGCGGCGCATCAGGACATCGTCCCCCGCGTCGAGGAAAAGCACCTCAACCCCATGCCCCTCCACCTTCAAGCGGTCAAAGGACTGCCAGAACTCTTGGAAGAAGGCTCCCTCCCGGATGTCGACACCGATTGCCACCCGGTCGAACTTGGCGGGTCCCCTGTTCGCAAGCGCCGCGAACTGGGAGACCAGCGGAATGGGCAGATTGTCGACGCAGAAGTAGCCAAGATCCTCCAAAACGCGGAGGGTCTGGCTCTTCCCCGCGCCGGACAAGCCGGTCACAAACAGAAAACTGAGGCTCATTCCCCCTCCCCGACCGGATCCGGGCCACGGTCCGGCGGCCGGTCAGACCGGCTCGATCTGTCCCAGTGAACCATCCCGACGCCGATAGAGGAGCCGCATCGACGAGCTTTCCGGATCGAGATAGAGGAAGAAGTCCTTGTCCAGGAGCTCCATCTGGACGATGGCGTCGTCGAGGGACATGGCCTTCACGGGGAACTTCTTGGTCTTGACGAGCGCGGGAAGCTGAAAGGGCTTCGTCTCCGAAAGATGCGACAGCACCTCTTCATGGCGGGATCCGGTCCGGTTGGTGAGGAACTTCTCCCTGAACCGGTGGATCTGGCGCTCGAGCTTGTCCACCACGAGGTCGAGCGAGCCGTAGAGATCGGAGGTCACCGATTCCGCATGGATCATCTTCCCGTGGGTGTGCAGGGTAATCTCGATCTTCTGGCGATACTTTTCCACCGCCAGGACCACCTCGGCCTTGGCGGACTCGCTGACGAGGCGCGCCACCCGGTGAAGTTTTTCCGTCACCTGGTTGCGGATCGCATCGGTGAGGTCAATATGTCGTCCTGTCAAAAGAATTTCCATCGTTCCTCCATGAATGGTGATCGTTACGGTGCTCTAGGTTTTCTGGGTCCTGGGGTCCCAGGGTCCTCGCCGGCGCTGGCTGACGGAGGGGATATCGAGTTCGGTGCGATACTTGGCGACCGTCCTCCGGGCGATGACCACCCCGCTTCCGGCCAGCTTTTCCACAATTTCCTGGTCCGTGAGGGGATCCTCCGGGGGTTCGGCCTTCACCAGCTGCCGAATTTGCTCCCGGACGCTGACGGCCGAATGATCTCCTCCGCCGGAGGAGGACGGCACGCTGCCCGAAAAGAAATACTTGAGCTCGACCACCCCGAAGGGGGTCTCGGCATATTTCTGGTTGGTGACCCGAGAAATGGTCGACTCGTGCAGCCCCAGCTCCTGGGCGATCGTCCGGAGTACCAGAGGGCGGAGCGCCGTGGGCCCCTTCCGGAAGAACGCTTCCTGGTGCTTGAGAATGCTCTCTCCCACACGGAGGATGGTCCGGCGCCGCTGGTCGACGCTTTTGAGGAACCACTGGGCTGCCCGCATCTTCTCCTCGAGGTAGTCGCGGAGCTCTTCCTTCTTGGGAGCCGACTTGAGCATGGCCCTGTAGGAGGGCTGGATCCGGAGCTTGGGAAGGCCCTGCTCGTTCATTGCGACTCGCAGGATCCCGTCGTCGTCCTCGTAGAAACGGAGGTCAGGAACGACGATCGACGGACTCTCCCGATAGTAGGGACGGCCCGGCTTCGGCTCGAGCGAACGGATGAAGGCGATCGCCTCCGCCACCTCGCCGACGGGCACCTTGAGTCCCCGGGCGATCGCCTTGGTCCCCATCTCCAGGAAATCCTCGAAATAGTCGGCCAGGATCTGTCCCGGGAGATTCTTGTCCTGCCCCAGATGGCGCGCCTGGATCATCAGGCACTCCTTGAGGGAGCGGGCGCACACTCCGGGAGGATCGAATTCCTGGATCGTCTCGATGACGTGGGGAAGGGAAGCTCCTTCAAGAAGTCCGGAGGGGACCTCGGCGGAGTCGAGATGAAGGTATCCGTCCTCGTCGAGGTTTCCGATCAGGTAGGTGGCCAGGGTGCGTTCGACGGTGGTGAGGGTGGTGAAGGACAGCTGCCATTCGAGGTGGTCGGCCAGGGTGGTAGGGGCGGCCAGGACCTTCTCGAAGGAAAACTCCCCAGAGTCCGCCTCCCTCAGGGTCCGCTCCTCCCGGTGGAAGGCTTCCTCGTCGAGATTTTCGTCGACCGAATACTCCCAGTTGGAAAGGGGGTCGGGGACCCGGTCCTCGTCCTCCGCGACAGGATTCTCCGGACGGGTGTCCTCCCCCATCGAATGGAGGCTTTCCCCGTCGGAGCCTTCGGAGGACCACTCCTCCGGTTCCTGGGCGTCCTCCTCGATCTCCAGCACCGGGTTCTCGAGGACGATGTCCTGCATCTCCTGGGCCAGGTCGAGCCGGTTCAGCATCAGCAGGTGGATCGCCTGCTGAAGCTGGGGGGTCATGACCATTTTCTGGGAGAGGCGGACCTCGAGCTGCTGCTTCATCCAGACACCTGCGCCATGTCGGCGTTCAGAAGGAATCTCTCTCCGAGGTAGAACTCCCTGACGCGTGGACTCGAGGCAATCTGGCGGGGAGTTCCCTCCTCCAGGATCTGCCCCTGGTTGATGACATAGGCCCGGTCGGTGATCTCGAGCGTCTCCCGGACGTTGTGGTCGGTGATGAGGACCCCGATGCCACGGGACTTGAGCTGGGCGATGATTTTCTGGATTTCGATGACGGCGATGGGGTCGATGCCGGCGAAGGGCTCGTCGAGAAGGATGTACTCGGGCTTCGTGGCCAGAGCCCGGGCGACCTCCACCCGTCGCCGTTCCCCTCCGGAGAGGGTGTAGGCCTTGCTCTCGGTCAGGTGGGTGACGTTCAGCTCGGCGAGGAGGGTCTGGAGGCGCTCCTCCCGTTCCGCAGGGGTGAGATCCATGAACTCGAGGACAGCCATGATGTTGTCCCGGACGGAAAGCTTGCGGAAGATCGAGGATTCCTGGGGAAGATAGCTGATGCCGAGGCGGGCCCGCTTGTGCATGGGCTCCTTCGAGATGTCCTTCCCCCCCATCATGATCCTTCCTCCGTCCGGACGCACAAGCCCCACGATCATGTAGAAGGAGGTGGTCTTTCCGGCCCCGTTCGGCCCCAGGAGTCCCACGACCTCTCCGGGATTGACGTGGAGGTTGACTCCGTTGACAACCTTCCGCTTGTGATAGGCCTTTTCGAGCCCGATGGCCTCAATGGACATCGGCGCCCCTCTCTTGCCCCATCCCGGATCCCTTCCCCGACGCGGAGGATTTCTTTCTTTTGTGGGGAGACAGCAGCATCAGACTATGTCCCTGGATCACGCTCTTGTTGAGCCTCGTAAAAAAGGTGATGCGCTCTCCCGACATCCGGTCCCCGTTCTGAATCACCACCGGCTCCTCCGTAAGGACGAACACATGGGCCGCCTGGATGTAGACGGCCTTGCCGGCATAGGCGATCCGCCTCGGCGTATGGATCACGACGTGGCCCGTCGCGACCATGGTCTCGACGCGCTGGCTCGACGACCCGCCCTTCGACTGCTCCATCAAGGTCTTCCCCTTCCCCGCCTTCTTCAGATAGACGACCAGATCGTCCGCGTGGAGCCGGAGGGTTCCCTTGACCAAGTGCACATGGCCTGAAAAGGTGATTTCGTTCTCGATGTTCCGGGCCAGCATGTGATCGGCCCGAACGACCATCGAGACCGGAGCCTTGTCCTTCGACTTTCCCTTCGGGGGAGGAGGGCCGGCCCCGGCCCCTCCGGGCCGGCCGAGTCCCAGTGCGGCCAGAAGAAGAATCCCCGCGAAACCCCGGGCGAATCGCCCTCCCCGGCCCATGTCAACCGGCAAAGACGGCATGCACATCCCTCGCAAGGGTAAAGGATTGCGTCTTCGGAACCGATGAAAGCCCGACTCCATGGATCACCACCCCCCGGCTGACGAGGGTCACGGACCCCCTTGTTGTGATGGTATCGGAGGCGTCGTGGTAATGCAATTGCCGGGCCACAAGAAGCAGCCCGCTGGAAAAGGCAGCGGAGACCGGGATGGAGCGTCCGGAGACCAGGAACTGGTGTCCTGGCTGGTCGATGACCCCCTCCTGGCTTCTGATGTCGAGCATCAGGGACGTGGTCAGAATGATGTGGGCGGACAGCTCGGAGAGCCTGGTCCGGGAGTGGTCCTCTCCGACAGTGGCCGATTTCGCCCGCACGAACCATCGCGTCCGGGAACGATAGGTCCGGGAATAGGTAAAATTCCGGATGATCACCGCCGGTTTCGGAAGGGGATGGGTATCTGTCGGCACGGTACCGCGGTCGGAGACATGGCGCCTGGCCAGGAACCCGAAGAGAAGAATGGCCGCGATCAGCGGGACAAGGGAGACGAGAACGACGACGGTTTTCTTCCGCAGAAACGTCAGCACTTGACCATCTCCTGCGGGTCCGGCCCGGGAAGAAACGGCCTGACGCCCCCGGAGGACACGTCCCTATTCCGAAAAATCGTGAAAAAGCCGCTTGAGGGCATCGATCCCTTCGGAGATCGCCGAGGCGGAGTTCCGAAGCTGCCGGGATTCATCCTCCGACAGGGGAAGCTCCACGATCTCCTCGAGCCCCTGGTTTCCGAGTCGGACAGGAACCCCGACGAAGGCCTCCTTGATCCCGTATTCGCCCTGAAGGAAAACCGAGCTCGGAATGATCCGGTGGCGGTCGTGAAGAATCGATTCGATCATCGAGTAGGTCGCGGCCGCAGGAGCGAAATAGGCGGAAGAGTCCTTCATCAGGTGGACGATCTCGGCGCCGCCGTCACGGGTCCGCTGGACGATCGCCGCCAGCCGGTCGGCCGGAACCATCTTCCGGACGGGAACGCCGGCGATCGTCGAGAAATCGAGGAGCGGAACCATCTGGTCCCCATGGCCACCCATGACCAGACTCTGGATGTTCGAGACCGAGGTCCGGGTCTCCTCGGACAGGAAGTAGGCGAAGCGGGAAGAATCGAGGGCGCCCCCCATCCCGATCACCCGTTCACGGGCAAAGCCGGTCACGCGCCAGAGGACGTAGGCCATGAGGTCCATGGGATTGGTCACGGCGATCACGATGCTGTCGGGGGCGAACGTCCGCACGTTGAAGGCGACATCCCGAATGATTTCACCGTTCTTCGTCAGAAGGTCGTCCCGGGACATCCCCGGCTTGCGGGAAAAGCCTGCGGTCACCACGACCACGGAGGAGTCGGCGATGTCCTCGTAGCGCCCCGTGCCCCGGATCCGGGTGTCGAACCCCAGGAGAGGTCCCGCCTCAAGGATGTCGAGGGCCTTCCCCTGGGCCACCCCATCCCGGATATCCAGGAGAACGACGTCGGCCAGTCCGTTCTCAACGATCTTCTGGGCCGTGGTCGCTCCCACGTTTCCCGCCCCGATAATACTGACCTTGCGTCTCTTTTTCACTGTTCGCACAAAACTCTCCTTCATTCCTTCCGGAAGGCGTGGACATGATCCGTCCGGTTTTTCTTGACGTGAAGGCGTAAGGGCCTTCCCGGAACGGCTGGGCCATCCGGAGGTATCACTCAGACCCTCAGGGATCCGACACACGAGTGCTTAGGATCATACGCAAACGGGAGAAGAAAGGCAAGCCGGACAATCGTTTCTGGAGAGGAAGCGCCTCGGGAAATCTCGTTTTCCGCCCCGAAAAGGGTCGCTCTCAAAAGCGCATATTCAGCAGTCAGAAATCCCTCGGGTATCCGATCTCGCGGTCGAGTCCGTCCTGGATCATGGAAAGCCGGAAGCGGTCCGCGATCAGGCGTTCACGGCTGGTCAGGACCTCCGTCTCGGCGTCGACTGCCGTCACCCCGTCCACCAGTCCCCGGGCGAACCGCCGTTCCACAAGACGCTGATTTTCCTGCGCATGGTCATAGCGGACCTGGTCCAGCGCCAGGGTCTCCCGTTGCGTCTCGAGATCGTCGAAGAGCTTCCGGACGTTCCGGATGATGCGAAGCCGCACGAGACGGGTCTTCTCCGACTCTTTTTTCGCCTCCATGCGGGCCCGCTCCGTGTCGTGGAGGATCTCGCCCCCCACGAAAATCGGAACCGACAGGGCGAGTCCGCTCTGGAAGGTCGGAAGGAAGAGCCCCAGCCCTCCCGAACCGGGGGGAGCGCCCGAGATCGTCGGCGGGACCCCCCACAGAAGGAAGCCCTGGGCAAAGAGGGAGAGGTGGGGATAGTTGCGGGTCCGGACCTCGTCGACCCGGTTTTCCGACTCCCGGTCCCTGGCCCGGGCCGCCAGGATCAGGGGACGATGACGCAGGGCGAAAGCGGTCAGCTCGCTCACCGGCCAGTCGGGTCCCGGTTGACGGGGGGAGCCGTCCGTCCGGTAGGGGACCGGCGCTTCTCTCCCCATGGCGTAGACCAGGTCGGCCCGGGCCTTCTCGAGGGCATTTTCCTGGCGAATCCGTGCAAGACGGGTCTTTTCGAGGAGCAGTCGGGCCATGGTGACGTCGGTGACGACTCCAAATCCCCGGG
>JAJYPO010000108.1 GCA_021795275.1 Nitrospirota bacterium
GATCTTCTTCCCCCCGGGACTCCCGCCGATCCCTTTTCACTCCGGACCATATTCGAAAAGGGCTTTTCCGTCCTTCTGTATGGTCCAACCGGATCCGGAAAGACCTTTTCCATCGTCATCGAGCATTTGTCGACCCTTCGCAAGGAGGGAAAAGTCGATCAGATCGTCATGATTCCCTGCTCTGACGGAATGGAGGACTATGATTTGCTGTCCAAGCCTGTTCCGATCGGACCGCAGGAAAAAATGCGCACGATGATGACCCTTTCCAGGGAATATCACGACATTCCCCTTTCGGTCATCGCCCAGACCCTTGGCGACTGGACCCGGGTTGAGGGTCCTCTCAAAAGGGTGTTTCGGCTGGCTCACGAGGGACAGAAGATCGCGGTCGTTTTCGACGAGCTGAACCGGGCCTCCCGGGCTGCCAGGAACCTGATTCTGAAGGCCATTGACCCGGTTCTCGAACACTACGAGCTCCACGATTTCATCACGGGAGACATCATCGCTGTGCCCCTCGACCGGATTCAGTTCTGCGCCACCAGCAACATCGGGGCCTCCTATTCCCAGACGCACGATCTTGACGAATCCCTGCTTGACCGGTTCCAGTCCATCATCTTTGTCGACTACAATACCGACCTCGAGCGGGAAATCTTCCGGAAGCAGGGCCTCCCCCAGGGAATCGCCGAAAGAATCATGCGTGTGGCGGAAACCCTTCGCGAGGCCTACAAGCAGGGTCACCTCTCGGCCCCGCTCTCAACCCGCCATCTCAAGAACTGGGGACAGGCGATTCTTGAGGGGGCCGATCCCCTGGCTTCGGCACGCGGCCTTTGGCTTAATCGCCTGATTTCCCACGACCAGCATGGCTACCCCGACGAGGAGCAGCTTCAGGCCATCGAACAGGTTCTCTCCGGGGCCTTTGGCCCAGCCTGGGAAAGTTCCCGAAAGGGGGGATAACCGATGGCCGTTCGGGCACCCGACATCCGGTCTCTGGAACGACGGCTTTCCATCCTTTCGAGCCAGTATTCCGGAGGGGTCTCCGTCCGGATCACCGTCCGGCCCGACACCGACAAGCCTCTCTGGGATCCCTCCCGTCGATCCCTGGTGCTGGGAGTGCGCTCCCACCTTTCCCGGCCTGACCTTCCCGAGCTTCTCCGGCTCATGGTCCTTCACGAACTCGGAAAGATCCGCGGAGGATTTTCAGACGTTCCGGAGGGTCTCTACTCCGTTCCTCCCCCGATTCTCACCCTGATGGAAGAATACCGCTCCGATGCCCTTCAGCGTGAGCGGCTCAATCTTCCCGCCGATGTCTTCGCTCCCCTCTACGATGCACTCCTTCCGGTCCGTGTCAGAAAAAAAAGGGTGGCGATCAACGATTTCCGGATGAGCCTCAATCCCTTCACCCTAGGCGAAATCGTCCTGAATCAGGAGATGGGCGGAGGGGCCCGTCTTCCCCACGAACGCTTCCCCCTTCTTATGCGGCTCTTTGTCTTTCTGACCCGATACCGCCTCTTCGGGCGTTACCGCGAGTTCGTGGCCGACTGGAAGGCCGCAATGGAGCTCGGTCGTTCGGCCCGCTCTCCTGACGAATTCCTGACGGTGGCCTGGGAATTCCACGAGAAGTGGCGGAGCGTGTTCAGCAATCTCCGGGAAGGGGGACGGTCATCGGAGGGGATCTCCTCCCGATCCCCCGAATCGTCCTCGGCCGGGGCGGGGGGCTCTGGCCAGGGAGGTGGCTCCGGCGGGAGATTTAAAGGCCAGGAGGCCCAGTCGGTGAAGGACGAGCGCCCTCCCTGGGACTATCGACCCCCCGAAACGACCCACGGGTACGGGGCGGATGGGGCCAAAATCCGAAAATCCCGTGCCGGATCCGGAGGAAGAGGGCTGGGGGCGGAGATGGAGTCGGCGGCCATGCTCCGGATGCACGGGGAAATCCCCGTCTTCGTCCCGCCCCTCCACCCCCGGGAGGTCTTTCCCTGGGACCAGGCCCTGATCCGCTCCGAGACCAAGAGTCTCGCGCGATTTTTAAAGATCGGCCTCGAGGACATGCCACTTGCCGGCCTGACAGGACGGCTGATTTCGCAAAAACTTGTGCAGCCGACACTCAAGGTCATGAACCGGCCCTCCCCCCATCGGGAGGGGGGCACGGAACTCCGGATCCTGGCCATCGTGGACTTTTCGTTTTCGATGGATGGATGGCCCCACTACTACGCCTCCCACCTCACCCAGGTCGTCCACCGTTCGGGAGTGGCGTCGACTCTCGACGTGATCGCCTCCTCGAGCCGGTTCCAGTTCCGGATGAATCCCGACTACCTGAACCTTCTTCAGCCCGACGAGATGGAGGGATTCCAGAATCTTCTTCCATTGATCGACAAGACCGGTCCTCTCTACGATGCGGCCATCGTCCTGACCGATTGCCAGATCAGCGACAAGAGTGCGGAGGCGCTGGCACTCCTTCGGAAAAAGGTGCTGACCATCGGATGCTATGTCGTCCCCGACGAAGTGGACCATGTCCGGGGACGTCCGATCGATCTTGTGATCGAGGACGGGCGCGCGATGTTTCCCTCCACCTTTCTCTATTCGGACACCTTCCACGGTCTAGGACGGCGTCTGGCGCTGACCCTGAACCAGATGAAGTACCACCCGAAATTCTGAAGGAGAGCACCCTCAGGGAGAGACTCCCCCGCCGGCCGGGAGGGTCGGGATCAGGGGAGCGTTCTGGGAGGGCGGCGGGGCGTTCTTTAAGAGGGCGTCGATCTGGTAGAGGAGGCGGTTTCCTCCGACCCGGTAGGAGAGGGTCTGCGTCTGCATGCCGTTCACCGAAAGGACGGCCCGGAGGGCGAGCTTCGTATCTCCGGCGATCCCCACCGCATTGACGGAAAAGATCTGGCTTGTCAGCGTCACATCCCCTGAGATATCAGAAAAGATCGAGGGTCCCACCACCCCCTGAAATCTGGAGAGGGTCAGAAATGGCCTCTGGGCGATGATCTCCTGCGCCATTGCCGGCGTTATGCCCGGATCGAGGGACTGGAGAACGAGGGAGGAGGCGGTGTTCACGTTGATCTGGCCGGGGGTGTAGACGGTGAGATAGGGGGCCAGGGCCTGGTAGGAGGCTTCGGTCATTCCGGCGATCTGGTGGAGTTCGGAGAGGACATCCATCGGCCCTCCCCGGTTCCGGTAGGAGGGAGTGAACCCTCCGTAGGGCCCTGGTGGCCCGGTCATGTTGGGGGCGGGCGTGACCCACTGGGAGATGAGGGGAAGAAGGGCCGGGTTCGCCCCCGCGAGAGTGAAGAGCCGGGTGAACTGAATCAGCCGGTGCGGATCTATGGCTCCGCCTGGCGTTCCGGTCAGCATGTTGATGTTGAACTTGGAGGACTCATCCTCGATCAGACCCGAGACGTAGCCGGCATCGGCAATGGGGTAATTGATGATGGGGGTGGCCCAGGGCTGGTTCGTCGAAATGATATTGAGCCCGTTCTGGGAGGCCATCTGGGTGCTTTCCACAAGGGCGACCTTCCCAATGGAGACAGCGGCACGGGCCAGGTAGAGGGCCGAGACGGAGTGGGCGTAAATCTCCGTCTGTCGGAGAAAGGAGCGGGTCTTCAACGTAAATCGGGTGATGAGAAGGGTCAGGAGCAGGATCATGAACAGGACGAGAACCAGGACGAATCCCCGGGCCTCCCGCCTGGTTCCGGGGGGATCAGGCGGGCTGGACAGCTTCCACATCGATCTGGAGATCAAGCTTCGAATGGTCGTTGAACCGGCGCTTCATGGAGAGGCGGGTTATCCGGATGAAGTGAGGGGAGCGCTCGAGACGGGCCAGGAAGAAGATGGCGCGGGGAAGGTCCACCGAATCGATCCGCATTGAGACCATGCCGATCCGGTAGGCTCCCTCGGAGGGAAGGTTGCGGGGCGTCATGCGGGTGACCTGCTCGCGGATATGGGCATGATCAGCCTCTTCCTCGAGATAGGCGATCAGCGAGAACCCCCGTTCCTCCCGCCCGAGCCTTTGGGTCTGGGCGTTGATCAGGGCCCGGGTGGACTGGATTTCCTGGGAGAGTCCCTCGACCTTGAGCATCTCAGATTTCAGCGCCTCGATCTCACCCCTTTTAGCCATGTAGGGATCCCAGAACAGAGAGTCGACCCCCGTCCAGAGGGCAAGACCCGCAAGGAGGGTGGCCAGAAGATGGACCAGCCTTCGTTCCCGTTCCGTGAGCCTCTCCCAGGCGAGACGGAAACGGCGGAGGGAGGGGGAGGCCGACCGGGCGAGCGCTTCCTTTAGTCGGGATCTAGTCATGGCGTCCGCGCATCCTGAAGGTCACGGTCTTGCGGTCGATGTCGAGACCTGCGCTCTGGATTGTCAGATCCCTCATGTGGCCGGTGGCTTCGAAGGCCTTTTTCAGGGCATCGACGCTTTTGAAGCTGTCGGTCTTCCCCGAGACGGTGAAGAATCGTCGGGTGACGCTCAGGGAGACCATCTCGTAGGAGATCCCCGGAGGGGGAGCGGTGGTGAGGTCGCGCATGATCCGGATGACGTCCGGACCGCGAGAGAGGAGGGCCTTCTGCCGGTCGAGGCTCGCGAGCTCCTGGGTGAGCTGTCCCACGGGCTCGACGATCCTGTGGCCCGGAAGGGCCCGGCTGGCCGCAAGGTCCAGGGCGGCATGCGCCCCCTCCAGCCGATGGTCGATCCGGGAGAGGTGAACGGAGGCGTCGATCACGAGGGTGATGGCCAAAATGAGCGAGAGAAGGGCCAGCACCCGAAGGCCTGACTGGCGTTCCGCCCTGTCCCCCTGCCATGCCAGGGCCCCCTTCAGGAAGGAAAGGGCCCAGGAGTCGTCCCGGGAGCGTCCGGAGACGAGCCGCCATCCGGCGAGGGCCGGCTCCGGGGGTTTCGCGGTCAGCGGGGCGGTCATCCCGGCGAGGGCAGGGGAGGGGGTGAAGTCGGGCCCCCGGAGAAATCGTTCGGGGAGAAGGTGTCCTTCCGCGAGGAAGGAGAGGAGAATGTCCTGGATCCGGCGGTCCCGCGAATCAGGCAGGGGGTCGGTCTGGCGGAAGGCGCCTTCGGCGGCGATGCGTCCCCCCCGGAAGAGGAGGCACAGGGTCCGGTCTGCGTCCGCGGCGATCACTCCGGCCGCCGACCGGTCGTCCGTTTCCTGGATCCGCTCAGCGGGTCCGGGAAGGAATCGGTCCAGGACAAGAAGGGATTCGGGAAGGACCCAGCGGGGGGCAAGTCCGACGGCAGTAAGGCGGCCGAGCCAGCCCTCGAGTTCCGTCCGGGAAATGGCCCAGGCATGTACGGATGCGGGATCCAGGGAATCGGTCTCCCAGGCCAAAAGGCTCTCTTCGATGGGCCAGGGGAGTTCGAGCTCGATCAGAGCCCCGATGGCCGCCTCCTTCTCGAGAGCGGTGACGGAGGGAGGAAGTCTCAGGGAGGCCGAGACGGTCCGTTCGAAGGGCCAGAAGAGGACCAGAGGAAGGTGTGTCCGCTCTTCTATTGAGAGAGGGATCGGGGCCGGGCTCTCTTCCTCTCCGGAGAGGGGGACGGGGGTCTCAGGCCAGAGAAGGGTCTTTTTTCCCGGGGAGGCGCAGGAGAGGAGCAGCTGCCCGTTTCTGATGCGTCCTGTCAGGATTTGGGCAGGCGAGAGGGTTCCCCGGATGCGGTCAAGGGTCTCAGTGAGGAATCGGGATGCCATTCATCGCAATGTTCAGATTGGAGGCGGGTCCGTCCAGGGTCACGGTCACGGGCTTGCCTTTCTGGCCCGAAAGACCGGGCAGGGGAAGGGAGCCCAGGGGGCCCTTGAGCCGGACCAGAAGCTTGAGATGGAGGATCGAGTTCGGGGTCGGCTGGGCCAGGATGAAGGTTCCTTCACCGGTGACATCGGCCAGGGGGCCGGTCGCCATGAGCTGTTCCAGCCTCCCCCTTCCTCCGGAGAGAAAGACACGGCTTCTCACGGCATCAAAGGAGACGGGCGGAAGGGGAAAACCCCCGATGTTCAGGGATCTGAGAACGAGATTGGCAATCTTTGCCGAGAAGATTCCGTGTCCAGCCATCTCCGCTCCGGACTGCCAGGTGTAGTCGGTTTTCAGCGACATAGCCCCCGAAAGATCCTGATGGAGAAGGGGACGGGTCAGTCCAAGGTCGAGGGGTTTGGTGGTCGATCCCCGGAGATGGTTCCGACGTTTCGGAAGATGGCGCAGAAGACCGTCGAATTCCCCTCCGTAGGCCCGGAGGCGGAAGTTGAAGCGGGGTTTCCTCTTGAGAAGGCTCGAAAGTTCAAGATGGGCTGATGCCTTCTCGATCCTGAGGCTTGCGGGGCCATCCGGCGTGGGGGCTGTAAGGTCGAGATCGCCGTATTCAAAGCCGGCCGGAAAGTCGAAACGCGCCTCGCGTGCCTCGATTGCGACCCCTCCGGTTTTGGAGACTTCCCGAAGCAGGAATCGGGCGGTCTGGCGATGGGGAAAGCCTTGCAAGAGAGTGTATAAGAAGACTGCGCCCCCCACGGCCCCGAGAAAAAGGATCCGTGTTGGAGAAAGGGGAGAGGGGCGGCGTTCCGGAAGAGCCCGGTCCTCTTTTTCTCCCCCAAGGCGAGAGGGAAGAAAACTTTTTACCCCGCGAAGTCTTGAGAGGAATCCCTTCACCTGTCCATGCTCCGGATTTCTGGCCGATATCTCATAAAGCTTAACGAAATCATTTTACCATAAAACACAAGAGATATCCATAATCGATTTGTTACTTTTCAAGATCCCAGGAGACGATGTCCTGATTGTTTCCCTTGCCCCCCCTGGCTCCGTCGGCTCCGTAGGACATGATGTCGAACTCCCCGTGGGTTCCGGGAGAGAGGTAGACGTAGGGATGACTCCAGGGATCCTTGGGAATCTTGGAGATGTACCCTCCCGCCTTGTAGTTGTTGGGTTCCGGGGGGATGGTCGGCTTCTTGACCAGAGCCTCGAGTCCCTGTTCGGTGGTGGGATAGGAGCCGTTGTCGAGATGGTAGAGCGACAGCGCATTTTCGAACTCGCGGATCTGGGTCATGGCAGCTGTCTTCTTGGCCTCTTCCGTCCGTCCGATGATCTTCGGGACGACGAGGGCCGCGAGAAGGGCAATGATGAAGATGACGACCATGATCTCGATCAGCGTGAATCCCCTGTCACTTCGTGAGGAGAAACGGCGATTTTTGATCTGAAAGGAGAGACAAGGGAGCATTCCGGACCTCCGGAGGGGAAAGTTACTGGACTGCCTGGCTCATCTCGAAGATCGGGAGCAGGACGGACATGACCATGAAGAGGACGATTCCTCCGATGAACAGTATCATAACCGGTTCGATGAGGGATGTCAGCGTCCCGATGGTCTGGTCCACCTCCTGCTCGTATCCTTCGGCAAGCCTCATGAGCAGATCCTCGAGTTTGCCGGAGCGCTCTCCCACGGCGATCATGTGGAC
>JAJYPO010000109.1 GCA_021795275.1 Nitrospirota bacterium
CAACCTCTTGATCGGGTTCAAACGGGATCTTCTTCCGGCCTCCGGCCTGACATGGACAGTGCGAACCATCCGATGGAAGCTTTTTTCCATGGCTGGCCGAATCGTGCGGCATGCCCGGAGTCTTGTGCTAAAGCTGGCCGTGGGACCGGCCTCCCTGGCATTTTTGTCCCGAGTTCGGGGTCAATGCCGGGAACTGTTCGGTTCGACATAAGACGCAGGTCCGAGTTCGGGAAAAACAGGAAGGTCTTCTGCACAAAGAGCCGGACAGGTGCGGAGTGGGAAATACCTGAGGAGGTACAAGGTAAGTCTTTGATAATCCATGATTCCTATTGGGAATTCCCCAGAACTCCCATGGCGGACTGGACCGTTGGGGCCAACGGCAGGAGTTTCTTCTTTGAAAACAAGGAGGCGAAGATGCCCTGATCGAACGGGATCGGATCTGAATCTTAAAAAAATGCCCTCCAAAACTGACCGAGGGGTTTCGGTCCAATCCTAAATCGGAATTAGGGGAGAAGCTTGCGGTTGAAATTAAAAGAGAATCCATGAGAAAATGAGAGGATGGTATTGTCCATTCCTTAGAGATCTTGATCTGACCGCCGACAAGGAGGGGAATCAGGAGGCTCAGGGGCATCCATGGTCGAATACAAAAAAAGACGGAGACCGTTTCTCTCTGATGGGGTTCAGCGAGCGCTTCCAGTGGTTGATTCCGGAGCGGAGTCGGCTTTCTCACGGCGTTTTCGACCGATCTTTTCTGGTTCAAGAGAAGCTTCGTCACAAACAATTCCGTCACCTACACTCAAGACGCGTCCGCTTCTCGGGACCCTTCTCGAGCACGGAGGAATCCTGGCCCGACCGCGAACACTGGGAACACGCCTCTTGGACGAAGTTAAGACCGCCCTCAGAAAAATACGGCGAGCCTTCTTCCGAGAAGCGCGAAGCTCTTGCTCCGAAGATTCTCTCCTTTCCGTTCCCGCGCTTGTCTTGGGGGCCTGCTGCGGTTCGGTGCTACCGCAATATCTGACGGAGTCCTTTCCCAAAAGGCCTGATACGTCATCCGAAGGACCGGACCTCGAAGGAAACAGGAGACTTCGGATTCATCGAAAAGGAGGACTGGAAGCCTCTGGGAGATTCTCGTCCGGGCCGACCTCCTGCTCATCATTGATCTCCATAACTGGACCTCCCTCCAAATACTGGCTCCGGACCTTCTCTAAAAGGTCCTCTGCCTGAGATTTTTTGGACCGGATCATCTCCGGGATAAATTGGCCCAGCTTGATCTAGGACGCAGGGTCTTTCGTCCAAAAGAAAAGAGTATTGTCTGGAGGGGGCCTGCAGAGAGCCCTGAACCAAACATTTTCCAAAAGTGATGGAGAACAAACAGGGCATGAGTTTTCCGAAATACAACAGCAGGACAACGGCGATTCCCCATCAGAACGAGGGGAAGACCTTTGTACTTCCCGAGATTTCCTGGCCCTTCTTTGCCATCGTTCTTTTTATGGGGTTCGTGGCCGCCGACGATGTCAATGTCCCAAGACCGGTCCTCCTCCTCCTGAGCGCCGTGGTCTTTTATTCCCTGCTCCAGAAAACTCTCGTCCGGCCCATTTTTGGCCTCGTCGCCCTGGCGGCATTCATCCCCTACTCCAAGGCGATCGCCGGGAACCTGGGGGGCATGATCCCCGGAATGAACTATACCACCGTCCTTACGCTGATCACCCTCGTGGGCTTCTTTTCAAACAGCAAGAACCTCGAAAAACATGCAGTGCTCCCCTTCGAGGCAACCTTCCGGAGGCTCCTTCTCCTGTTCTGCGCGATCGCAGCCATCTCGGTCCTCCATACCGATATATCAGACAGCGGAACAACATTTTTTACCGCTCTGGTCGACTACAAACGATGGTTTGACCCCCTGATGGTTTTTTTCCTCACATCCTATCTGGTTCAGGAAGAGGAGGATGCCAGGAAAATCCTTTACATGATGGTCTTCACCTTGGTCGTGATCGGCATCGGAACCTACTGGCAGCGTCATGAACTCGATAACCGCTCCCATTACGTCCGTCTGACAGGACTTGCAGGCCAGGCCAATACGATGGGGGCCTTCTATGCCAACTACGCCTTCATTATGATTGGCTATCTGATCATGAAGGGAATGAAAAACATCCGCCGGGGAGTCTTTTTCGTCGGGATCGTCGGATGCCTTTTGGGCCTCTCCGCCACCCAGTCACGTGGTGATGCGCTGGGGTTCGTGGGAGGTATGATGATCTTTTTCCTCCTCCGGAACAGACTCCAGTTTCTGGTCTATGTCGCGACCATCGTGTTTGTCGCCTACAATCCCCAGTTTCTTCCGGGAGGACTCAAGCAGCGGGTCGAGCGCACAGTTCAGCACCAGTCGATGGATGGACTGGACTCGGACACACAGCTCGACGCCAGCGCCAGAACCCGACTGGCCCTCTGGAAGGGGGCAATCCGCATGATTGAGGCCAATCCGGTGATGGGGGTGGGATACAAGATGTTCCAGACCTACATCTACAGTTATGTCGACCACAACGAGAAGACGGCGGGACTTGAGCTCAAAGGGCGCGATGGCCACAACGCCTACCTCATGATCGGAGCGGAGATGGGAATTCCGGCGCTTCTGGTCTTTCTTGCGATTCTGGTCTTCATGTTCAGGATCGCCTGGAGAGCCTACAGGGCAAGTCCCGACCTTTACTGGAAGACTCTTTCGCTTGTCACACTCTGTTCAGTGACTTCCCTCGTGATCACCAACATGTTCGGCTCGCGGATCTTCAGCCTGGTTCTGACGGGATATCTCTGGATGCTTCTGGCCATCCTCCTGAAAATGCCCCGATGGGCTCGGCAACGATCCGAACACATCCAACGCCCCGAAGAAGAGCCCGGGCTCCTCCCGGCCCCAGCCCTTCCAGCCTTTCCTCGATTGAGAGGAAGGTCTTAATCGTGAACGTAAGGATGGAGGGTGTCAGGAATCCCGGTGGAGAGAAGAGCCTAATGAGCGCCCCTTCGACAGACAGAAATCTGACTCCATCACTTGAGAAAAGTCCTGAAGGAGGGCTTTCTTTTTCCGGTGATCCTCCCATATCGGCCTGCTTTCTCTCTCCAGTACCCGAAAACGATGAGGAGAGGCGCGCTTTCGGACGGAGTCTGGCCCTTATTGTCCGGACAGATCCGGCACTCTTCCGTTGGTCGGTCCTGCTTCTCGGAGATCCCCGGAAGGCCGATGGATTGGATTGCGGCAACCTCCCGATAACCCTGGTGGAGGGCCGGAAACCCTCCGGCCCTCTCCTGACCCTCAGGCCCATCAGGGAATTTCTGCGGAACAACCCGGTCGAGCTTCTCCTTCTAGGACACTTTCCCCGGAACCCACTGGTGGTTCTTGGGATTCCACGAGAAATTGAGAATTTTTTTCTCCTGGGAGTGGAGGACTCATTTCCGGCCGTCCAGACATTGTATCGTGGAATCTTCTCACCTGTGGTCAAGTCTTTTTTAGAGCACGGATTACCAGTGTTCGGAAACTCCAGGAAAAGACGGCTTCTCTCGGAAGCGACCCTTCAAGGAAGCCTGTCTCCGAAGGATCGGGAAGTGCTTGGGAGGGAAGTGGAGTCTGAAAAAGAAGGGAAAGAGATGACCGACGCTCTCTGTAGTTGCCTACGGACCCTGGAGCGGGAGAACCGCTTCCGGGCGGGGCGCCGGGGAGTCACATTCCTCCGAAGCGCCGTCGCTCGGGCGATGTCTCGAAAGGCCCCTCCTGCCGACACCCTCCGGATCCTCATGTATCACCGGGTTGTTGATGCCCTGGATCTGGACATTCTGGCGGTGACCCCTTTTGCCTTTACTCAGCAGATGGCTTGGCTCCGGGAGGAAGGGTGGCAGGTTCTTTCCCTGAAGGAGGCACTTCTTCGCCTCGAAAAGGGCTCCCTGCCGGAGCGCGCGGTAGCCATCACCTTCGACGACGGCTACCGGGACAACTACGAAGAGGCCTTTCCGATCTTGTCCCGTTTCGGACTCCCTGCCACAGTCTTTCCCGTGACCGGCTTTGTCCTGGGGGAGTCTGAGCACCGGCGCTACCGGGGCAGGAATCCTGCCGTTCCCTATCTGACAGTTTCCCATATCAGGGAGATGAAGGCCGCAGGGATCGATTTCGGTGGACATACCCATACCCACCCACTTCTCCCGACCCTTTCACCCGAGGCTGCCCATGACGAGATCATGAGGGCCAAGAAATTGCTCGAGGAATGGACGGGTGAGGAGTCGACACTCTTCGCCTATCCCAATGGAGCCTACGGGAGAGAGCATTTCCTGATTCTGAACAGACTGGGCTATAAAGCGGCTTTTTCGGTCCGCCCGGGGGCGAACCGACGAAAGACCCTCCGGTGGGAGCTTCGAAGAACCGAAGTCAGCGGCCGGGACAGTCTCGGGGATTTTATCCAGAAAATGAACGGCGGCCTGGATTTGTGGCATGGCCTCTACCAGAGCATCAGGGGCTTTTACAGATGAGCGGATGCGACTTCAAGATTCTTGACACGACCGCCCCCTTCGACCTGGGCGGAGGCCCCCTTGTCCCATTCAACATCCACTTTCAAACCCGGGGGAAGTTTTTCACTCAAGCCAGAATTTTCCAGGAACTGGACCTTTCCCGTTCTGAACGCTGGGTGGCTAGTCTTGGGTGGGAAAAGTCATGACGCCAGTCCTCGTGCTCATGTATCACCAGATCGTTCCGGAAGGAGCTCCCTCCGGATGGGTCCCCGCTCCCCTCGCCGATCCCCGGTATGGGGTGGGACAAAAGGACTTCGTCCGGCAGATGGGGCACCTCCGTGAAGAAGGCTACACGATCCTCTCACTGGACTCCTTTTTCGAGCCAGTGGGAGGAGAAACAGACCCCGGACGTCCGGCGATCGTCGTCACCTTCGACGATGGCTACGCGAGCGACTTCGAACGTGCTACTCCGGCCCTCGAACACATGAGAATTCCCGCCACCTTTTTCATTGCGACCGGCCATCTCGGGGCTCCTGGTATGATGACCGAATCCATGGTGGCGGAGATTGTCACCGATCCGATCTTCCGAATCGGTGGCCACGGAGAAAGCCACCGATTCCTGTCCGACCTTCCGGAAGGGGCGTGCCGGGGTGAACTGCTCCGGTCGCTTGCGCGGATCCGGGAGATCACCGGGCAGGAGACGGTCGCAATGTCTGCTCCGGGAGGACGCACCGATGCCCGAGTCGCGGAGATGGCCAGATCCGTAGGCTTCAGGGCGCTTGCGACCTCGCATCCGGGACTTTTTCCCCTTACAGGGGGCAATCTCTTCTCCATCCCCCGGCTTCCGGTCATGGGCCACCATACCCTGAAGGACTTCGTGGCGCTCCTCGATCCCCGTTCCCTCACCTTCCGGACCGACCGGTGGATCCGGACGGCAAAACAGACAGCACGCCGGATCGTCAGGACCCTTTCGCCCGACAAGGGAGGCTGATCACATGGAGTCTTCAGAAACGGCTCTGGAGAAGCCTCCAGTACAAAGAGGTCTACCCCAATGAATACGATACGGCCTCTTCAGTCCAGAGAAAGAATCCGGGAATGGATCGTCTTGTGCAACACAAGACGGCTCCAGCAGTTCCTGGATTACCAGACCCATTGGGAGGTTTCTCTCAAAGGGATCAACCCAGTACACCTCCAGGAACAGAACCAGGAGATGAATCCAGGAGACATTCATCCCTCTTTTCTGAGGTCAATGTGCTTGGAAAAGGGTTACAAACTTTTTTGACAAACTCGTCCACTTAATGATTTCAACCACCATTACCTGCGAGGAACCTATGAATTCTGTGTCACCGATCATGCTGCGAACAATGAAACAAATCACTTTCTTCCTTTTTCTTCTTGCGGTTTTTTTCTCCGTTCAGACTCGCACTTCCTCGGCGGCCGGCCTTTACAAAATTGGGGTCGGAGACTCTCTGGTGGTCAACGTTTGGGACGAGCCGAAGCTCAATGGAGGCTACAACGTTCTTCCTGACGGGACGATCACCATGCCGCTCGCCGGGACCTTCCGTGCCTCCGGATACACAGGACCTGAACTGGCCCACCGGATCGCGCACCGGCTGTCCTCAGTCTTCCGCAAGCTTCCAGATGTAACGGTGACGGTCAAGGGGATGGGGAACAACTTCTTCTATATTTCAGGCGCTGTCGCCAGAAGTGGTCCAGTCCCATTCACCCACAACATCCGCCTTCTTCAGGCGATCATTCTTGCGGGAGGACCGACAGCAATCGCAGATGAGGACCGTGTGGTCCTGATCCGGGACAACCAGCCCCGGACCCTTTCCATCGAAAAACTCGACCAGGGAAAGGACCTCTCCAACAATATCCGTATCTACCCTCAGGACATCATCATCGTGCCCATGAAGACCGACCAGATCTACCTCATGGGTGAGGTAAGCGCTCCCGGAGCCTACTTCTACAACAAAGGGATGACAGTGATGCAGGCCCTGATCCAGGCCCACGGGTGGTCACAATTCGCCTCAACAGGGTCAATCCGAATCATACGGAAGCAGAAGGACGGCACCAAGAAGATCGTCCATATTGATGTCGATCATATCGAAAACGAAAAGAAAACCGAGCCCAAGGAATATCTTCATCCCGGGGACTTGATCTACGTGCCCCAGCGGATGTTCTGACAGACGACGCAAATGGCACAACATCATCACAAAGATCGAACTCTTGCCCTGGATTCCGGAGCGCCAGACCTGGTGATCGCCAGGTTTGGCGCTCTCAAACACATTCCTGATTAGTACGATTGTTCAGCCAGACCCCGATGCTCCGCCAGCAAAAGGTGCATGCTGTGTTTTCGCCTTTATTCGGAGGACTCCCATGCCAATGAATCGTGTTCAACTCCAGTCAGGCCTGTCGCCACCAGACATCGCTCATCTCCGGCACTCTGTTCCAAAGCACACATCTGCCCCTGACCCTCTGGTTTCTGGCGATCGACCTGATCAGTCAGGCAAAAACGGGCTTGTCTCCACTGACGTTGAAGCGGGCCTTGGGTGTCAGCTACCCTACCGCCTGGCGGATGCATCACAAACTCATGCAAGGCAGGGCGTGGTTCGGAAAACAAGGTTCCCTTCGTCGCGGCAGTCTCTCTCGATGACCATGAACACCCTTTATAGATCAAACTGACGGTGGTCCCCGGCTTTACGCACAAGGCCATTGTGGATTGGGACAAAACCCAACTCAGCCCTGGCTGCTCCGTGCTTTCCGACGGTCTCGCCTGTTTCACAGGGGTGATTGAAGCGGGCTGTCATCATCAAGGGATGGTGGCCGCTGGACGAAAGCCCAGGGAGTTGCCGGATTTCTTTTGGATCAACACCATTCTGGGCAACCTCAAGACCAGCCTCTCCGGGGCCTAC
>JAJYPO010000110.1 GCA_021795275.1 Nitrospirota bacterium
ATCCCGACTCTTCCCTCTCCGCGTCCGGACTTCCGGGAGGAACAGCTCCGACTCCGGCTAGAAGCCGAAGGAGGCAGGACGGACCTTGCCACTCGCCGTTTGCTTGACTCTTTCGACCGCCTCCCGCAGCAGCGATTCCGCAGCGCACCAGCCCTCGCGGGCCGATTCGCTCGAAAGGATTTCGCTTTCTACATGCCGGGCCAGATAGGCGCTGTACAGATCCCTCTGAACGTGTCCAACCCCGCAGGGACACTGGTGCCACCGGAGCGACAAAGGCTTTTTCAGGATCGTCCCGCATTCATGGCGGACCTGAGACAGGCGTGTCGTTCGCGTCGGGAACTCCAGAACCCGGCCACCGGCACTTTCAGCCTTGCGGCGCAGAAGGTTCATGAACAGTCCCGGGGCACGATTTCCAACGCTTTTCCCGAAGCTCTTCCGGAAGGCCTTGTAGGACAGTTTTTCTGTTTTGATGGTGGTCCCGTGCCCAATGACGCGGTGCACGAGTTTTCCGTGCTCCGTTTTTCGATACGCCGCTTTCCGGCGTTCGAGATCCGACACTTTCCCCCGAAGTCTCAGATGCCCCCGGGTAAAGCCCCATTCCCGCGAGCCTCGCTTGACCGCGACTGTCCTTCCGGTCGAACCGGGGAGCGAGGCATTCCGCGGCATGATCCTCTCTGGTCCGCCACTGTCCTTGCTCCTAAAATTTGTCGTGCACCCCGGCCTTTTCCCGACATGTTCCGTTTCTCAACGGCAGGAACTCATGTAAAATGGACGGGTCCGTGTCGCAAAAACCTTTTGAGCTCCTTCATGCCCTATACCCATCCTCCCGGTCCCTCCCCTGAACCAGACAGAGAGGAACCGAGAGGTGCTGGATGGGCCGATCCACCGGCACCGCGTGTTCCACGAATCCCGCCGTCAACGGGAAGCAATCGGCAAAGAACCCGTCACCTGTTTCCCGGAGTGAATCCGGGAGGACCCCCCCTCCGGAGCCTCGATCCCGGCCCGGAGGAGACGGGCAACCCAGGTCCAGACACGAAAGGAGCGTCATGAGCCGCTACCGCTACCATCTTTTCCTCTGCACCAACGAACGTCCGGCCGACCATCCCCGGGGATCCTGCCTCTCGAGGGGGGCGCTTCCCCTGCTCGAAGCCGTCAAGGAGGAAGCCTCGCGGGCGGGGGTCCCCGGCCCCTTCAGGGCCAACCGCTCCGGCTGTCTCGACGCCTGCGAGGACGGGCCGGTCCTGGCGGTCTACCCCGACGGCATCTATTACCGGGTGACAAACAGGGAGGAGATTGCGCGCGTCATGAGGGAACACCTGGTCGAAGGGCGCGTCGTGACGGAGCTTCAGATTCCCAATGCCCGCCCCGCCAAGCCCTCCTGAAGGGAGCCGTTACCGCCGAAAGCTCCGAATGTAGGAAAGAACATCTTCGATGCTGGCGGGAGAAAGCGTGTCGGACCAGCCGGGCATGGATCCCAGACCGTTCTGGACCACGTGGAAGAGAAAGGAGTCTGTCCGGTTGTCCCAGAAAGCCGGATCGGTGAAGTCCGGCGTCGGGGAGGACAGGTGTCGAGCCCCGGGCCCCTTCCCGTCCCCCCGGACGCCATGGCAGGAGAGGCAATGGGCCTCATAGATCTTTTTTCCCTCTCCGCCGTCGGCCATGGCCCCCGGAGCCAGCCCCCCGCCGGCCATCAGAATGACAAGCAGCGATCCGGACAGGACCTTTATTTTCTTACCTTTCACTTCGACTCCTTTCCGTTTGTCGACTGTCGTTCTTTGGACTCGCCCGTCCCCGTCGAAGAAGGGATTTTCCCCGGGTGGGGGATCCCCCCGGGGGTGTCCGGCCTGGCACTGAGGGCGATGAAGCGGTCCAGGACCCTTCCGACCCGCTGCACCACCCACTGATGGTGGATGGTCCGGTACCGGAGATAGGCGATCCGGGCGTAGGGAACAACCTCCACGGGATCGTCCTCCGGATTTTTCACCGGCGTCTGCCCGATCGGCCGTCCCGGATAGACCGGAAGCTTCTTGCGGATTTTTCCGTAGAACTCCGCGATCCGGACCACTCCGCCCCGCAATGCCAGCCGGTAGTTTCTCTTCCGGTAGTCCCAGATCAGATACTGGTGCGTTCTGACGGGAGCGGAAGCGGGAAGCCCCACCAGGCGCCGCACGCCCTCTGCGCGCATTCCGGGAAGCAGGGGCGCCGGCAGAATCTGGCCGAGGAAGGAAGGCATGGGACGGATTCGCCTTTCCCCGACGCTCTCCCCCCACAGGGTCCTGGCAAACTCCCATCCAGGGAGGTTCCGGACAATTTCGAAGCCAGTCGGACGAAGAGGCTCTCCCATCCGCGACAGCACACTCTGGTCATAGACAAGCCGGGGATCGAATCCCGCCTGCCCTGCGGCGTCGTTCCACCGGCGGAGCCCCTGCATCCTGTGGTCCCGCATCCAGAGGGCGAGAGCGAAATCCGCCTCATACCAGGGAGAGGTCGGATTCAGGTGGGCGGCTCTTCCGAAAAATCGGAGGGACGTCCGAAGATGCCCCTCCATCAACGCGATCCGGCCAAGGCCGTTCCAGGCGGGAGAAAAGGAGGGACTGTCCCGCAGGATCCCCGACCAGATGGTCTCCGCAAATTCCCGTTCCCATCGCCTCCTCCGCCCTTCCCGGGGAGGCGGAGGCGTCGCCGAAGGAAGGGAATCGACCGAGAAGAGAAAGGTCTCCCGGGCCACCCGGACCCCCCGGAAATAGTTCCGGTAGTAGGCCAGGCCCAGCCAGAAACGCCCCTCGATCGAGCGGGGATCGCTGTCGACAAACCGGGTGAGAAAGGGGATGGAGGCGGCCGACCGACCCGAAAGGAGGAGGGAGGCTCCGTCCTCGAGCTCCGCCGCATCGACCTCGATCTGAGGCTTCGCGCGGGTGAGATAGTCGATGGTCTGATTCCAGCCCGTCCCGCTCCGGATGCTGTCAAGAACCCGCACCGCCTCGATCGCCCCGGCATAGTGGTAGCCGGCCCGGAGAAGAATCAGTGCGGCGTGGCGGGCTTCACGGTTCCGCTGGAGAAGGAGGTCCGGCCCGACCCGGGAGACCCTTCTTTCCCTCTTCATCAGAAGATCGTGACGGGACAGGAGAAGGGCCACCAGACCCGCCATCGTGTCGGTATTCCTGATGAGCCCGGAGAAGACGAGACCCCGGGTGAGAACCACCGTTTCTCCGCCAAGATAGAATCCCGCCGGCTTCGCGGCGTCGATCAGAACGATCTGGGGAGGAAATTCCGGATGGAGAAGGAAGGGGGTGAGGGAGCGGGAGATCCGGCCCATGGCCAAAGAGAGGGAGTGGTTTTTGACCGTCCCGTAGTGGAGTTCGATCTCGGTCGTCACCCGGGAGAGGTCTTCCCGCTCGTTTTCCACCCGATCGATCACGGAAAGGGACGTCAGATCGGAAAAAGACGGAGTTCCCCCCGCCCCCATGAGAGAAGAGGAACCGGCGGCGGACGAGAGCGAAGGGAGGAGCCCCAGGAGGAGCCCCAGAAAAGCTCCCGCGATCCGAAACGTCTTCAAGCGTGCCCCTCTCGCACCCGGAGCTATCGTCCCGGATGCTCCAGGTAGTCGAGATAGTCGCGAATGCCATCGGGAACCGGATAGCGCGGCGTGTATCCCAGGACCTCCCGGGCCTGATCGATGGAGGCGCAGGTGTGCTCCTGGTAAAAATCGTAGGGGTTGTCGAAGTACTCCGTCTTCAGATCGAGTCCCAGGGCGGTCCGGATGGTGTCGATGAGGGTGTTGAAGGAGGTTTCGGAGCCGGAGCCGATGTTGAAGCTCCCGGAGGCGCGGGCCGAGAGGGCGAGGATGTTCGCCTCCACCACATCCCTGACGTAGACGAAGTCGCGGCCCTGCTCCCCCCACTTGAAGACCCTTGGCGCCTTCCCCGCCTTCATCTGGCGATAGAGCTGGTAGATCATCGAGGCCGCCGGCCCCTTGAACTGCTCCCCGGGACCGAAGACATTGAAATACCGGAGTCCGACGATCGTCCGGGAAAATCCGATGGCGGCCTTCCGGGCGACGTTGTCCAGGACGGACTTGGAAAATCCGTAGACGTTCAGGGGAGCGGGAGACTGGTCCTCGGACTGGGGGCTGGGATTCGCCCCGTACACCCCGGCCGATGAGGCGTAGACCACCGGAATCTGGTAGCGGAGGGCATATTCGATCACCCGGTGGAAGCCCTCCACGTTGCGGTGCATCATCAGCCGCTGGTCCATGACGGTGGTGTCGGTGATCGAGGCCTGATGGAAGATGGCGTCGAAAGGGGGCTTGCGGTCGAAGGTTGCGACGAGATCCATCCCGGAGAGGTCCTCCGCGAAGAAATCCCCCCGGAAGCCGATCAGGTTCTTGAAATGGCCCGACGAGAGATCGTCGACCACCGTCACGTCATGCCGGTCCTTTTCGAGACGGAGAACCAGATTCGACCCGATAAAGCCCGCCCCGCCCGTCACCAGATACCGCATTCCGCCCCCCTTTCGCCGGCCTGTGCCCGACACCGGCCTGTCGCCTCTACCGGCGGATATGGTAAGATCCCTTCTCCGGTCCCCCTCCGGGGCCGGACATGTTTTTTCCCATTATGGCAGATCCAGCGAAAGGACCCAAGCCCGTGCCCTCTCCCCTCAGGATCGGACTGATCGGAACCCGCGGCCAGCTCGGGCAGGAGCTGGCCCGGCGGTTCTCCGAGGCCGACCTCTCCCCCGGGATCGAGCTCCATGCCCTCGATCGCCCCTCCTTCGACATCACCGACCCGGCCTCCCTGGCGGGACTTGCCGGATCCGGGTTCGACGTCGTCGTCAACACGAGCGCCTACAATGCCGTCGACGCGGCCGAGACCGCCGTCCGGGAATGCTTCGAGCTGAACGCCTTCGCCCCCCTCTTCCTCGCCCGGGCCTGCCGGGAAGCCGGTGCGGCCCTGGTTCATGTCTCGACCGATTATGTCATGAGCGGTGGCGTCCACGAAGAAGAGCAGATCCCCTACCCCGAGGAGGCGCCGACCCGGCCCCTCTCGGTCTACGGACTCTCGAAGGCCACGGGGGAACGGCTGGTCATGGAGAACTGGGATCGCTCCTGGATCGTGCGCACCTGCGGCCTCTACGGCGGATCCGGATCGGGTCAGAAAGGCGGAAACTTCGTCACGACGATGATCCGGCTGGCCCGGGAGGGAAGGCCCCTCCGGGTGGTCTCCGACCAGAGGGTGGGACCCACCGCCGCCCAGGACCTCGCCCGGGGGATCGCCCGGCTGGTGACCGGATCCTTCCCCTTCGGTCTTTGGCACCTCACCAACGGGGGGCATGCGAGCTGGTACGAATTCGCGCAAAAAATCTTTGAGCTGACGGGGCTCTCTCCCGAACTGACGCCGATCCCCCTGGCCTCCTACCGTCCGGCGGCCCCCCGCTCTCCCTTCTCCGTCCTCTCGAACGAAAAGGCGCACCGGGCCGGGATCGTCCTCCCCCCCTGGGAAAGCGCCCTGGAGGACTTCCTCGGGCAAAACGGTCTCATCCCTTCCTGACGGGGGCCCCCAGAGGCACCCGGAAATCCGCGCCTCTCTCCAGGTCGTCGCGAAGCCGCGACAGCAGGGCCCAGACCTCGGCGCTGTCTTTTAGCAGGAAGGCCCCGGGGTCGAGACCCGAAGGAGGCTCTCCGACCCAGAACCCCCGTCCCCCCAGGGCCACGGCATGGTTGACGGCCGCGAGGTCGGTCGTGTCGTCTCCCACCATCACCGGAAAGAAGCCTCCGGGTTCTTTTCCCTCCTCCCGGGCAAGGAGGTCCAGGAAGAAATCCATCGTCTCCTCCTTCGTCACGCCTCCGAGAGGGCGGATCTCCCAGACCATCTTGCCCTCGAAGATGCGGAACCGGTCCCGCTCCCCCCAGCTCTGGAACAGCCTTTCCACCCCCGAAAGCAATCTGGTCCGACCCTCCGGCTCCACCCCCCGGTAATGGAGCGACAGGCTGAACTCCTTGATCTCGGCCAGAGCACCGGGAACCTTCCCTGCCAGAGCCCTGATCGAAGGGCTCCAGTCCGAGAGGGCCTGCCGGGCCCGCATGGCCTCGGGATGGATCGTGAGGCGATCCCGGAACCGGCGGACCGCCCCGTGGTCGCCGGAGAGTCCCGAGAGCGCGGGGACGGGCAGACGGCCCTCGATATCGGGGAAGGCGCGCCCGGAAATGACGAAGACGGGGAGAAGACGGCCGAGGGCCTCCAGAAGGTCCCGTTCGCGGGGATCGAGATGAACCGTGTCGGGGCGGGGGGCGATCGGAGCCAGGGTCCCGTCGAAGTCGAGGAAGAGGACGGGGCTGAGGGAGTTCTTTCCCGCAAGGGGAGGCATCATCGTCCGGACGAAGCGGAAAGCGTTCCGAGCGCCCGAAGGTTGTCCGCCATCCAGCGGCAGACGTTGTTGCGCTCGATCGCGGCCACGGCCCGGTCGTTCTTGCGTCTCCGGATCTCCGGATCGAGGGAGAGCCCCTGATGGATGAGGCGCGCGGAAAGCGCGGCGTCGAAGGGATCGATCAGGGTCAGCCCTTCCATGGTCTGGGCCGCCCCCGTGTGGCGACTCAGGAAGAGAACGCCGTCGCCGCCCCGCTGACAGGCCAGGAACTCCTTGGCCACAAGGTTCATCCCGTCCTTCGTGGCCGTGATGAGCGCCCCTGCCGAGAATCGGTAAAGCGGAGCAAGGATTTCCTGGGGAAGGGAGCGGGCGATGGTTCTCGCCGGCTTCCAGTCCGGACTTCCGAAACGGGCGTTGAGGCGGTCGACTGCCCGTTGAACCTGTCCGGCATACCGCCGGTAGGCCTCCACGGACTGCCGGCTGGGTGGTGCCACCTGAAGAAGGGACAGGGTTCCGATCCGTTCGGGATAGCGGGCAAAAAACTCCTCCAGGATGGCGATCCGCTCGAGGAAGCCCTTGGAGTAGTCCATCCGCTCGACGGAAATGAGATAAGGGGCGATTTCCTCCCCGGACTCCAGGAGTCCGGCCTCCCGAAGAATCTCCCGGGCACCCCGGATTCCCCCGGCATCCCTGGAGAGGCGGTCGAAGTGGAAAGGATCGATCGATACGGGATAGACTCCCAGGGAAAGGCTCCGGCGTCCTCCCTCCGTCAGGACGGAGAGCCGTTCGCCGTCCCAGGAGGCCCGGTCCCCGTGAAGAAGGCGGACCGTCTCCAGGAACCGGTCGCGGTATCCTTCGGTCTGAAACCCGATCCGGTCGTGGCAAAGAAGTCCGTCCACCAGTTCGGAAAGCCAGGGAAGCCCCTCTGCCGAAGGAAT
>JAJYPO010000111.1 GCA_021795275.1 Nitrospirota bacterium
CATCTTCAGGAGGATGGTCCGGGAATAGAAGAAAAGCATGGAGCCCACGGTGAGGGCCACCACCACCCCCAGGAAGCCCCACCGTTTTCGCGGGGAATCCAGGAGCGGCTCCATCAGGAGCCGGTAGAGGTGGCGGATCCGGAGCTCGAGTTTTCCTGTTCCCTTTTTTTCCTTGGCTCCGGGCCGGATCAGGCGGATCGCCATGTAGGGGGTCACGATCAGGGCCACGAGAAGCGACCCGATCATCGCCATGGAGGCATTGACCGGGATCGGCCGCATGTAGGGCCCCATCAGGCCGCTCACGAAGGCCATGGGAAGGAGGGCCCCGATGACGGTGAAGGTTGCGAGGATCGTGGGATTTCCAACCTCGGAGACCGCCACGATCGCCCGGTCGATCAGGGTTTCGCGGTCGTGGCGCCCTCCCAGGAAATGGAAATGGCGGTAGATGTTTTCCACGATGACGATGGCATCGTCCACCAGGATTCCGATGGAAAAGATCAGGGCGAAGAGCGTGACCCGGTTGATCGTGTAGCCGATCATCATCGAGAAGAAGAGCGTGAGCGAGAGGGTGACCGGGATGGCGACAGCCACGATCCCGGTCTCCCGGATCCCCAGGGCCACCCCGATCAGAAGGATGACGGAGGCGGTCGCAATCAGGAGATGCTCCAGGAGATCGTTGGCCTTTTCATTGGCGGTATGGCCGTAGTTCCGGGTGACGGTCACCGTCACGTCGGCGGGGATCAGGGTCTTCCTGAGATCCCGGACCTTCCGGAGGGCCGCCCGGGTGACGGTCACCGCGTTGATCCCCTTTTTCTTGGCCATGGCGATCGTCACCGCCGTCCGGTCGGGAATCCCGGGACGGCCGGGACCGTATCCCTGCCAGAGATAATGGGAGACCGGCTCCGGACCGTCGGTGACGGTGGCCACCTGGGAGAGGCGGATGGTCCGCCCGTTTGCGACCCCCACCACCAGGTTCCGGACATTGTCGGCCGTCTTGAGGCTTCCCGAGAGGTTGACGCGGAAGGAGGTGTCGTTTCTGTCGAAGCTTCCCATGGAAATGCTGATGTTGGACCGGGTCAGGGCCCCTGCGATATCGGAAGCCGAGCGGTCGAAGGCCTTCATCGCCGCGGGATCGAGCCGGACCCGGATCATCCGGTGGCGGCCTCCGATGGTGTAGACCGACCCGGTCCCCGGAATCCGCTTGAGGCGCGAAACCACGCGCGAGGCGATCCGGGTCAGGGCAAAGTCCGATTCCGTGGGGGAGGAGAGGGTCAGCGCCAGCACAGGAACGTCGTTGATGTCCTTGGGCCTGACGAGAATCCGGCCGGTGCCCTCCGGAAGATAGGCCCGGGCCTTCATGACCTCGTTGTAGACCTTCACCAGGCTCTCGTTCATGGGCTGGCCGACCCGGAACCGGACCGTCACCACGGTCTCGCCCCGCATGGACTGGGAATAGACGGACTTGACCCCCTTGAGTCGGTCCAGATGGCGTTCGAGAGGCTCGGTCACGCTCTTTTCGACCTCCCGGGGGGAGGCCCCCGGATAGGAGACGAAGAGATCCATCATCGGAACCCGGATCTGGGGATCCTCTTCCCGGGGCGTCCTGAGAACCGCCAGCCCCCCCACAAGGAGGGCGACGATCACGAAGATCGGGGTCAGGCGGGAGTCGATAAAAAAATGGGCGACCCTCCCGGCGATTCCCCGGGGGCTTCGTTTTGAGTCAGGAGCCTCGTCGTTCATTGTCCGCGCTCCACCACGGCCGCACCGTCCTCGAGGGTCGGCGGCGGAGCGGAAACGATCCTCTCGTTTCGGGAAAGTCCCGAGAGAATCTCGACCCGCCCGTCTTCCCGGCGGCCCGTCCGGACGTAACGGAGCACCGCGTGTCCGTTCACGACCACGAAGATCTCATGGAGTCCCTCGTGGTCGATCACCGCGGAGGCCGGAACGAAGAGACCCGGAGTGCCGGAGACGGGAATGTAGAGCTTTCCGTAGATGCCCACGAGATGGTCCGCCCCGCGCCCCCCGCGACCATGGACCCCCGCCTTGCCTCCCGCTGTCCGGGAAAGGGGGCTCAGGAGAACCTTGACCGTCACCGTGTGGGTCAGGAGATCGGAACGGGGGGAGAGATCCCGGATCCGGCCCGTCATCAGGGTCTCCTCGACCTTGAATGTCACCGGAAGGCCGCTTTTGAGATTTCCGACAAGGGAGTCGGGGACATGGGCCACCACCTCGAGGCGGGAGGAGTCGATCACCGACAGGAGCGGGGCTCCGGGACGGACCACGTCTCCCCGGTGAACGGCCCGGTTTGCGATCCGTCCCGCAAAGGGGGCGACCACCCGGTTCCAGGAGAGCTGGGCTTTGGCTTCCCTTTCCTGGGCACTGGCGACATCGAGAGCCTGTTTCGCCCGGTCCCACTCGGAGCGGGAGGCGCTCCCGGTGCGATAGAGCCGGTCGATGCGGTCGAAACTGGTCCTGGCATAGGACAGGGCGGCTTCGGCCCGGGAGAGACGCGAGGCATAGGTCTGACCGGAGAGGACGAGCAGAAGCTGACCCTTCCCGACCCTTTCTCCCAGATGCACCAGAATCCTCTCCACCTGCCCGTCGACCCGGGCGGTTAAATCGGCCTCATGGATCCCCCGGACCACCCCGGCCACCGAGATTTCCCGGGTCATTCCGGAGGCGATGGGGGGCGTGACATCCAAGGCGACGGGGGGCGGGCCGCTTTGGGAGACCCCTGTCCCCCCCTTATGGCATCCGGCAAGGGGAAAAATCGCCAGGAGAATCAACGAGGCCAAGGTCCGGAGCCTCCCGCCTGACCCTTCCCGCTTGATCTGAGACGACATCGACAACACTCTCCTTTTCGTTTCCATGGAGTTCATCCGCAAAAAATCGATGGAAGGATTTCCGGATCCCGGCAGACCTTACGAGTTCCGGAAGACCGGGTCTGTCTCCGAGAGGGCTCCCACGGCCTTCTTTAACGCCAGCACGGCCTCGACAAAGCGGGTCCGGTCGGAGAGAAGCCTGAGCCGCGCCCGACGGTAGGCCACGTCGGATCTCAGCATGTCCGCGAACCGGACCAGGCCCACACGATAGCGCTCGTGGACGATCCGCCGCTCCTCGGACTCCTCCGCGAGGCGTCCCTCGTCCACCTTAAGCGCCCCGTACAGGGTCTCGCTTTCGGCCCAGGCGGCCCGGACATCGTATATGAGGGCATTTCTCCGGTCCTCCTTCTTGTACTCGGCCTCAAGAAGCGAGAGGGAGGCTCTTTCCCTCTTTTCCTTGTCCGACATCCCGTTGAAGAGGTTCCACTGGACCAGGCCGATCACCGTGTAGTCCTGCTTTCCCCAGGCCAGCGTGGGATTGTATTCGTTGTAGAGCCCCTGGGCGCTCACCTGGGGGAAAAATCCGGCCAGGGCTCCGCTTGCCATTTCCCGGCGGGCGGCGATCTCCTTCTCCAGGGCCCGATAGTCCGGCCGGTCCGACAGGGCCTGTCCGACCAGGGCCTCGACCCCCCGATCCCCCAGGGCCCGGTAGGCCGTCTCGGCACGTCCGAGGAGATCGGGATCTCTCACCAGCATCCCCGTATCCTTGCTATGTCCCATCAGCCGGGAAAGCCGGATCCGGGCCAGGATCACATCCTTCTGGGCCTCGAGGAGGCGGACCGAGAGGTGTTTCACATGGACCCCCGCCGCCAGGTACTCCGCCCGGACGCTCTTTCCGGCCGCGACATTGTCCCCGGCGATCTTTTCCTCCTCCTGGGCCGCCCGAACCATCTTGGTGAGCACCGAGACGCGGTCTGAGGCCAGGAGAACGTCGAGATAGGCCCGGGACGTCTGCTCAACTAACAGCTGCTCCTTCCAGCGGACAATCTCGTGGCGCGCCTCGCTCTGGCGGTTGGCGGCCCGGAGGCCGTGAAATCTCCCTCCTCCCGAAAAGATCGTCTCAGAGAGCTGGGCCTGGAATCCGAAGGTCTGGGTGTTGGCCGGATTGTTGAGGGTGTTCAGACTGGTAAATGAGCTCGAGGTGACCAGGGCCTCGTTTAACAGGATCCCGAAGGAGGTCAGGGGATTGTTGGTCGAAATGAAACTTTCGCCCACGGCCAGGGTCGGAAGGTAGGTTCCGAGGGCCTGCACACTCCGGGTTTTCTGGGCCTCTTCGTCAAGGCGGGCCGCCCGAAGGTCCGGATTGCCCCGGATGGCGGCGTGGACCGCCTCCGCCAGGGTCAGGGCCCGCGCGGGGCCGGGCACAAGGAAGACAAGCGCCGCCACAAGGGCGGCCGGGATCAGGAAGGGGGGAGTCTTCATCGGCAGAAAATCTCCTTCATTATGGAAAAAAACTCGGGAATCCTCGGATTCGCGAGACGGTAGAAGACCTGATGGCCGACCCGCCTGTCCGCAAGGATCCCCTTGTCCCTCAAAATTGCCAGATGCTGGGAGAGGTTGGACTGGGACACCCCCAGTTCCTCGGCCAGAACCCCCACACTCTGCTCCCCTTCGGTCAGGATTTCAAGAAGATGGATCCGGACCGGATGGCCAAGAACCCGCAGACACCGGGCCCCCATCGTGACCTTTTTGTCGGAAATCTTACCTTCTTTATTCATAATATTATAATATTGGAATATTAAAACCCCTGTCAAGCCCCCTCCTCCTTTTGGGCCCCTCCTATAAAATCTGAAGTCCGAAAACAAAAAATATGGACAGGATCGGGGAGAGGCCGGGAGACGACAGGGGAGAAGGAGAATGGGAGGAGGAGACAAGGTTTTTTTTGAAAGGGGAAGCCGGCCCACCCGAATTCTGTGACCCCTGACAGACCGGATGGGCTTGACCCCTTTCCCGGCCCCCTCTAGAATGAAGGCGCCGGTCCCCGGACCCTGGAACCCGGCTCACCCTTCACGACTTAATCACCGGAAAGGACCCACGTCGCGTGGCACAGGTCAAAAAAGGAATCGGACTTCTTATCTTTCTGATGTTTGCTGGCGCAGTCCTCGGGGCGGTCTTTACCGTGATCTTCGACGCCTTCGTTCCGTCGGGTCCCATCGCGAGACTCTTTCTCTCGCACGTCTCCATCGGAAGCGGGGCTCCTGTCACCCTCCATCTCGTCCTGGTGGACCTTTCGCTGGGGCTCAATCTCCACATCAATCTTCTGAACATCCTCGGGATCTTCCTGGGCTACTACATCTACCGGAATTCCTGATCCGGAGGCACGCCTTCACCGCCCCTTCTTCCGGCGGCCCCCGCCGCGGGGAGACTTGAGCACGATTCCCTCGCCAGAGGGCTTTTCTCCCCGGGCCCGCAAAAGGTCCCGGTAATGGGCCGCCATCTCGAAATCGAGGGCCTCCGCCGCCGCCACCATCCGCTGTCTGATTTCACCTTCCGGGAGCGACTCCTCCGGTCCGGCCTCCCCCCTCTCCTCGGGGACGGGAACGGTGACGTAATCGCTCTCCGAGACATGGTAGAGCCCCTCCGGGATGCTCTTCGTGATTCCCCGGGGAACGATGCCGTTGGTTTCGTTGAAGGCGATCTGGATCACCCGGCGCCTTCGTGTTTCGTCGATCGCCTCCTGCATGGAGCCCGTGACGGTGTCGCCATAGAAGATCACCCGTCCCCGGAGGTTCCGGGCGGCCCGTCCCGCGGTCTGAATGAGGGAGCGCCGGGACCGCAGGAAGCCCTCCTTGTCGGCATCCAGAATGGCCACAAGGGAGACTTCGGGAAGGTCCAGCCCCTCCCGGAGGAGGTTGATTCCTACCAGGACGTCGAACTCGCCAAGCCTGAGGTCCCGGATGATCTCCATGCGCTCGAGGGTGTCGATCTCCGAGTGGAGGTAGCGGACCCGGACTCCCCGTTCCTCGAGATATTCGGTCAGGTTTTCCGCCATCCGCTTGGTGAGCGTCGTCACCAGAACCCGGTCGCCCAGGGCCGCGGTCTTCCGCACCTCTCCCAAAAGATGGTCGACCTGGTGGAGGGCCGGCACCACCTCGATCTCGGGGTCCAGAAGTCCCGTGGGCCGGATGACCTGTTCGGCGGTCACGCCGCCCGAGGCGGCGAGCTCATAGGGACCGGGGGTGGCCGAGACAAAGACCACCTGGCGCATGACTCGCTCGAACTCGGGGAATGTGAGCGGCCGGTTGTCGAAGGCCGACGGCAGACGGAAGCCGTACTCCACAAGGCTCTTCTTCCGGGAGTGGTCCCCGTGGTACATGCCCCCGACCTGGGGGATGGCGACGTGGCTTTCGTCGACCACCAGAAGAAAGTCCGGCGGGAAATAGTCGAACAGGGTGGGCGGCGGCTCTCCGGGGGCCCGCCCCGACAGATGGCGGGAGTAGTTTTCGATGCCGTGGCAGAAGCCGACTTCCCGGATCATCTCGAGGTCGAAGAGGGTCCGCTGCTCGATCCTCTGGGCCTCGACCAGCTGGTTGTTCTTCCGGAAATAGGCGATGCGCTCCGCCAGCTCCTCTTCAATTCCGGCCAGCGCCCCCTCCAGCTTGTCCGGAGGCAGGACATAGTGGGTTCCCGGATAGATGATCATCGACGGAACCTGGGTCAGTTCGTGGCCGGTCAGGGGGTCGATCTCCCGGATCTTCTCGATGGTGTCCCCCCAGAACTCGACCCGGACGGCCCGGTCCTCGAAGGAGGCCGGGTAGATGTCGACCACGTCGCCCTTCACGCGGAAGGTTCCCCGGTGGAAGTCGATCTCGTTTCGCTGGTACTGGATCTCGACTAGGCGTTCGAGAAGGCGGTTTCTCCGGATCTCCATCCCCCGCTCGAGATAGAGGTGCATCTTGAGGTAGGAGTCCGGGGAGCCCAGGCCGTAGATGCACGACACGGAGGCCACCACGATGGTGTCGAGGCGCTCGAGAAGGGCCGTCGTGGCACTGTGGCGCATCCGGTCGATCAGGTCGTTGACCGCCGAATCCTTTTCGATATAGGTGTCGGTGGACGGAAGGTAGGCTTCGGGCTGGTAGTAGTCGTAGTAGCTCACGAAGTACTCCACCCGGTTGTTCGGGAAGAACTCGCGGAACTCGCTGTAGAGCTGGGCCGCCAGGGTCTTGTTGGGGGCCAGGACCAGGGCAGGCTTTCCGGCGTTCGCGATGACGTTGGCCATGGTGAAGGTCTTTCCCGATCCCGTCACCCCGAGAAGGGTCTGGCGGGCCTTCCCGGTCCTGACCCCTTCGGAGAGGCGCTCGATGGCCCGGTCC
>JAJYPO010000112.1 GCA_021795275.1 Nitrospirota bacterium
AGGCGGCGTTGTTCGTCGTTGGCCCCCAGTCCATGGGAGTTGATCGGGGGGCTGGCCGGAGGCTGGCCATCTTTCTCTCTGCAATGCCCCTGGGGGGGGCCGCAGGGTTTGTGGCGGCGACTCATGCGACGACAAGCACTTTTCGGCATGTCCTGATGCTACCAGTCCTGCCGGGCGTCCTCCTTGCAGCCTTCCTGCTCGTCATTGCCTTCCCGTTCCCGGCGAAGGGGGCTTCGCCTGTTCGTCTTCGCGAGCTTCTTTCGCTGTTTCGATCCGACCGATCCCTTTACGCCATCGTGATCGTCGAGGGGACAAACATTTTTGTTCTGGGGGGAATGGCTGTTTGGATTTCCCTCTTTCTGACCCGAGAAAAACACCTTTCAATGAATACTGCGAGTGGTTTGACCGGCATGGCCCTCGTTACGGGAGGGTTGGTGGGAATTCTGATGTCTGGCTTTCTTTGCGATCGTCTTTCGCCCAAAGATGTCCGTGGTCTCTTTCTTTTCCTTCAGGGAAGCCAGACCCTCTCCCTCGCGGGGATTTGGATTGTCATGGCCTCTTCGGGGAGGCCCCTGCTTTTTGTCGGCCTGCTCGTTGCCAGTATCGGCCTATTCGGAACCAATGTTCCCGTCTTGATTGCCCTGCTGAGAAAATCCCCTCCCATCATGTGGGGGACACTTTTGGGAGGAGTGCTCTTTGTGGCCCATCTGTTCGGGGATTTGCCTTCAGCTACGGTCATCGGGCTCGCCGCCTCCCGGATCGGACTCTCCCGGTCGTTGGAGATCCTCCTTCCGGGACCGGTTCTGCTCGGGATGCTTTCCGTCTGGAGTGCCCTCCAGGGGAAAGGGAGGGGGAAACCCCTTGATTTTCGAACGGGATCAGACGATGCTAGAACCTCGTAAAATTGCTTTGATGAGTGAAACCGGTAGCAGGAGCGTGCATTGGGTAAATCGGTCAGGGAAATAATGGTCAAGGATGTTCTTACCGTCAGGAAAGAAACCTCACTGAGAGATCTGGCGGAAATACTCATTTCTCGCCACATCGGTGGGGCGCCAGTGGTGGACGAAGGGAACAGATATCTCGGTGTGGTCGGGGAACATGATCTCATTCGCCACGAAAGGCCCCTGCATATTCCCACCGTCATCACCCTGTTCGATTCCTGGATCCCTCTGGAGCTTCCGTCTTCTCTCAAAAAAGAAATGGAGAGAATCTCGGCGACATCCGTGGGGGATCTTTATAACCCGAAAGCTCCGACCGTCACCCCCGACACTCCGGTCCGGGAAGCGGTCTCCCTGCTCGAGCGGGAGGAGGTGGACATTCTCCCCGTTCTTGAATCCGGCCGCCTTGTCGGAGTCGTTGGTCGAGGAGATCTGGTTCACCTTCTCGTGACAGGCGATGACCTCATCGACTAGTTTCGAGAACATCCTGGACCTTCCCGAATCCCTGAGCACCGAGGAGGTCGGCCGGGTTTTGGGAAGAACCGCTCCCACCGGAGCCTTGCTTCTTCTTTCCGGTCCTACAGGTGCGGGAAAGACCTCCCTGGCCAAAGGAGTCGCACTGGGGCTTGGAATATCGGCGACGATCGTCAGTCCGACCTTTCTCTACCTCCAGGTGTACGAAGGCGAGAAGGACGGGGCCCGGTCGGATCTTCTTCATGCCGACTGGGACCGTGTCTCAGGATCCTCCGAGGAAATCGAAGAATCCTTGCTCGAAGGATCGTCTCATCGGGTGACAATCGTTGAGTGGGGGGAAAAGATTTCACGATCCCTCAGGGAATCCTTTCCATTGGTTCTGCATATCACGATTGCTTTTCATGCGGATGGACGACGTCTGATGATGAGATGGGCCTCGCAAACAGGAGAGGTCGCATCCGCATGGCGCGATTCATTTTTCTCGGGAATGGCAGGATTGTCCGGAAATCGTCCTGATGCCGGAATGCGGCAACCGGCTTAGCTCCCCTGAATTCCTTAAGGAGAGAGGACTTGGAACATCTTTTTGCTCCATGGCGCATGCGATATATCCGGGGGGAGTCCAGAACCGCCCCCGGAGGAGGATGCCTCCTGTGCGAAATCCCTGAGAAGGGTGTATCAAGGGAGCGACTGGTCCTTTTTTGCGGAAATACCTGTTACGTCGTTATGAACGCCTATCCATACACCAGCGGCCATCTGATGGTCGTTCCGAGGGCCCATGGCCCTTCATTGGCAGACTACCCCCTCGAGACTCTCTGCGAGATGACGGGCCTCCTCAGGGAGTGCGAGCGAATCATCGGGGAGACATTTCACCCCGGAGGCTACAATGTGGGAATCAATGTCGGACAGGCCGCGGGTGCCGGGATTGCCGGTCATCTTCATGCCCATATTCTCCCCCGGTGGGAGGGAGATACGAATTTTTTGACGACAGTTCACGAAACACGGGTGGTTCCTGAAGATCTTAGGGAAACATACGATCGGCTCCTTCCTTTTTTCGTGACCTCTGACCCTCCTTTGCACTAATGCCGATGAAGGGGTAAAATGAATGAATCCGCTTTAAAAGGAAGGGGGCGTAGGGTGCTATCCTCAAAAAAAGTGACGCGCGTTTTCCTGGTGTCCTCATTGCTCCTTTCGTTCGGTCTGGGAGGACTCCTTCTTCCCGGTGCCGCCGGTGCCTGGGTCGTAGACGAAAAGCCGAACTATCCTGAGGCTCCCGTAAGGGCGAATCTTACCGGACTCTATGACCAGTATCGCCAGCTCGCCCTGGAGATGGATGGAATGCTGAAGAGGAGTAATATCCCTGTAGCCGAATATGATGCCTGGAAGAAGGACTGGTCCCGGCGAATGTTCGCGGCGGAAGACGGTCTTAAAAAACTTTATCCCTACTTCATGCCGATCAATCAGCATCCTTGGACGCGGGAGGCTGCGGTTTTCACAAACCTTCAGGGGGTCCGCGAATGGCTGTGGACCGTCGAGCAAGACAAAGAAAGCCTTGTGACAGGAAAACCGAACTTCGATATCGACAACGGAAAAATTTATCCCAGAAATATCGACATGTTTCGGGGCTTTCTTCAGAAGGCCGGGGGAATATTGACGGGTGGTCCGTTTTACGGTAACTTTTTTAAGGACACCCAAGCCACCATTCTGGCCAATTATTGTGTCTATCCCGAGGTTCATGGAGACGGGTCGACCCATATGACGAAGCTCGTGAAGCCGTCTTTCCAGAAGATGGGTCTTGTCAACGGCCTCAAGGAAAAGCAGGAGGCAAGGGCGAAACTTCCCGATTCCGCGAGTATTGCCTCCTCTCCTTCACACTGATTCCTGCCGCCACACGGCGCGAAGTATCGAACTCCTTTAAATCCGGGTCTGAGAGCCTGGAAAGGGGCCTTTTCATGTACTGTCAAGTTGTCTGCAATCTTTTTCCCCGAGATCCTTTCCTTCGTGTGAGATTCAGGTGAATCCTGAACCTTCCCGTTCCTCTCCGGCCCGAGTTCTGCTAGACCAGCCGCGTATAGAACGCATCCTCCGACGCATGGCGCATGAAATTCTTGAGAGAAATCAGGGGCCGAAAGATCTCTATCTCGTGGGCATCCTTGAGGGGGGCGATCTTCTTGCCCAGCGTCTGGGAGAGTTGATATTTTCCTTCGAGGGCGTTTCACCTCCCGTCGGTGCTGTTGACGTGACCCTTTACCGGGACGACCTTTCCGGTCGCGGTGGACCTGTCCCCTTCTTAAAGCAAAGTCGCCTTCCCATTCCTGTCGATGGACGGAAGATCCTCCTAGTGGACGATGTCCTTTTTACGGGCCGTACCGTCCGGGCGGCGATGGATTTTCTCATCGACTTCGGACGTCCTTCACGCATCATGCTGGCTGTTCTCGTGGACAGGGGCCACCGGGAGCTTCCCATTCGGGCGGACTTTGTCGGAAAGAATCTTCCGACGGCCCTGGATGAAAAGGTTGAGGTCGTGATGACTCCTGGGAGCGAAGGGGTCTATTTGACACGCTCGAACCCCTCTGGAGAGGTCCATGATCAATAGGCTCACTGCCCCGGGAGTGCCCTCATTCGGGCCGCATCTGCTCTCCGTTGTCGATCTTTCACCTGAAGCTCTCACCGGGATTCTTGATACCGCGGAATCCTTTCTGGAGGTTGGACACCAGTCTGTCAAAAAGGTTCCAGTCCTTCGTGGGAAAACTCTCGTCAACCTTTTCTACGAATCCTCCACCCGAACCCGGTCCTCGTTTGAAATTGCCGCAAAACGTCTCTCCGCCGATGTCATCAATATCTCCACGACGCAATCGAGCGTCACGAAGGGGGAGAGTCTGATTGACACGGTACGGACCATCGAAGCCCTGGGTGCGGATGGAGTCGTAATCCGCCATCCTTCTTCCGGAGCTCCCGCATTTGTCTCCACCCGTGTCGGCTGCCACGTGATCAACGGGGGAGATGGCTGTCATCAGCATCCGACCCAGGCCCTCCTTGATCTTTTTACAATCAGGAGGAAAAAAGGACGGGTCGCTGGACTGACGGTTGCCATCGTCGGTGACATCCTTCATAGCCGTGTAGCCCGATCGAATATCACGACCCTCTCCCGGATGGGGGCCCGGGTTCGTCTGGTGGCACCGCCCACACTGCTTCCACGCGGGATTGAAGACTGGCCGGTGGAGATTTTTCACAGCCTCGAAAAGGGACTCGAAGGCTGCGATGTGGTCATGGCACTGAGACTGCAACTCGAAAGAGCCGCAGGAGGATTCATCCCTTCTATTGCCGAGTATGCGCGATTGTATGGTCTGAATGCAGCCCTTCTTGCACGGGTGGCGCCAGGGGCGCTCGTCATGCACCCTGGACCCGTCAACCGCGGGATCGAAATATCCGGAGAGGAAGAATTCACGGAATCCTCGGCGATTCTGTCGCAGGTGGAATTCGGGGTCTCTGTGCGAATGGCGGTCCTCTATCTTCTGATGGGAGGAGGACCTGAAGAGGTGTTGGCAGGTGGGGCTGTTCCGGACAGGGGAGGAAAAGAGTGAGGGATCAGGAAACGGGAAGCCTGTTTCTTAAGAATGTCCATTATTTCGATCCTTCTGAGGGAGTGTCGGGTTTCGGGAATGTCCTGATTCGTGACGGAAGGGTCGAGTCCATGGGAGATGTCGGACCGGCAGGATCCGTTCGGGAGATTGATGGGGGCGGGGGGCTTCTCTGCCCCGGATTCGTCGATCTCCATGCCCACTTCCGGGAGCCGGGCTACGAGTATAAGGAGACCATCGCGACCGGATCCAAAGCGGCTGTGGCCGGAGGCTTCACTTCTGTTTGCGTGATGGCCAATACCGATCCGGTCAATGATAATGCCGATGTCACGCGGGCCATGCGCGAGCGTGCCCTGGATGTCGGGCTGGCCAGGGTCTATCCGATCGGAGCCGTGACCCGCGGGCTGGGGGGGGAACACCTGACCGAGATGGGCCGCCTTTCAGAGGCGGGCTGTATCGCTTTCTCGGATGACGGGAAACCGGTGTCAACCTCCCGGATGCTTCGGCGCGCTCTTTCGTATTCCCGTCTCTTCAACCGCCCCATCATCGACCATTGCGAAGATCCGGACCTTTCCGACCGGGGAGTCATGAATGAAGGATCCGTCTCGGCAGATCTTGGCCTGGCCGGAATCCCCAATGCCTCCGAGGAGGTTTGCGTGGCCCGTGATCTTTCCGTTCTCGAGACCTGCGGGGGACGCCTTCATGTCGCACACCTTTCCACAGCCGGGGGAGTCCGGATGGTTCGGGAGGCCAAACGCAGGAATCTTTCGGTGACGGCCGAAACCTGTCCGCATTATTTTTCCCTCACGGACGAGGCGGTCCGCTGCCATGGAACCCATGCCAAAATGAACCCGCCCCTTCGGAGAGAGCGCGACCGTCTTGCGGTGATTGATGGCCTGAAGGACGGGACCATCGATGTGATCGCTACCGACCATGCGCCTCATGCGCCTCACGAAAAGGAGCAGGAGTTCGACCGGGCTCCGTTCGGAATTATCGGCCTCGAAACAGCCTTTTCGCTCTCCCTCGTGCTTGTCCGGGAAGGCCATCTGACGCTCTCGGAGCTGATTTATCGTCTTTCCTCCAGGCCGGCCGCGCTTTTCGGCCTGCCACATGGCCGTCTGGTGCCGGGGGGGCTGGCGGACTTTGTTCTGCTCGATCTCTCGGGAGAATGGGAGGCCGGTCGCCCTGAATACTATTCCAAAAGCAGGAACAGCCCTTTTACGGGATCCTTGATGAAGGGGAAGGTCTTGAGGACGATTGTCGGGGGCCGTGTGGTGTTTGATGCGGAAGGAGAGGTGTGTGGCTGATCGGGACGGTTTCCGCAGAATCACGCTCGCACTGGAAGACGGGACGGTCCTTGGAGGGTATTCTGCTGGTGTCCCGGGGACGGTAGCGGGTGAGTTCGTCTTCAATACCGCGATGAGCGGATATGAAGAGGTTCTCACCGATCCCTCCTATGCCGGGCAGATTGTGGTCATGACCGCTCCGATGATCGGAAACACCGGGATCACCCGGGAGGATGCGGAGTCCAGAAAGGTCCATCTTTCGGGATTTGTGGCTAGGGAAATCAAATCTTTCCCCTCGAACCACAGGGCGAAAATGTCTCTTCCGGACTATTTCCGGGAGGAAGGAGTGGTGGCGGCTTCCGGAATCGACACCCGCACGCTGACGCTCCGGATCCGGGAAAGGGGGAGCCTGCGGGGCATTCTGACGACCGAGGACCGGAGCCCCGACGAACTGGTCGAGTCTGCCCGCGTCATCCCCTCCATCTCGGAAATCGACTATGTTCACAAGGTGTCATCATCCATAGCCCGGACGCTGCTCCCTTCGGGGCCTGCCGTTTTTCGGGCCGTTCTCGTGGATTATGGAGCCAAGGAGTCGATTGTCCAGAATCTTCTTGATCTCGGAATCGAGGTCACGGTGGTCCCGGCCGATACCAAGGCGCGACAGATCCTTGAGGACCGTCCGGACGGGGTCATTCTTTCCAATGGTCCTGGAGATCCGGCTGTCCTGGACGACATCGTCGCGGAGATCCGGGGTCTGGTTGGGCGTCTTCCTCTGTTTGGAATCTGTCTAGGACACCAGCTGCTGGCCCGGGCGGTGGGAGGGCGGACTTACAAACTGCCTTTCGGCCATCACGGGGTCAACCATCCCGTTTTCGACCGACTGACAGGAAAGGTCCTA
>JAJYPO010000113.1 GCA_021795275.1 Nitrospirota bacterium
CGGCGTGGCCGAGGCCGAGGGCCTCCTTCTGGCGAAGATAGAGGATCTGGGCCAGGTTCGAGATTTTCTGGAGTTCGGAGAGGAGGGCGTGCTTGTTCTTTTTCTTGAGGACGTCCTCGAGCTCGTAGGAGATGTCGAAATGGTCCTCGATGGCGCGCTTGCCCCGGCCGGTCACCATGACCATCTGTTCGATCCCGGCCGCCACGGCCTCCTCCACCACATACTGCACCACCGGCTTGTCGATGACCGGCAGCATCTCCTTGGGGGAGCTCTTGGTCATGGGGAGAAAGCGGGTGCCGTGGCCCGCCAGCGGGAAAACGGCCTTTCGGACGACAGGATGCATGGAACCTCCGGGGTTGAGGACAGGGACGTCTCGATCGGGAGCTTCGGAATGTTTTGACCCGATCGTCATCAAGCAAGAAATTTGCCAGAAGTTTTTTCGGGGAGGCGGGGAGAGGAGAATCCCTCGAAAAAGAGCCCTGCGGACCGGCCTTTTCCGGGAAGCGCCTCCGGAGAGACTTTCCCCTCTGAACTCCGTTATTTCTTCCCGAGAGAAAACCTGTCAGGATTTTTTACACTCACAAGGAAAACCGCACGGAGGGGCGATGTCCGTTCGCAGGAATTTTTCCGGCATCGGGGAGCGAGGAGGGGAAGAGGGAGCGTCTGCCTTTCCCCTCTCCAGAGGACCGATCCACGGGATCTCTTCACCTTCCTGCCCCGGCATTCCCAAATCTCCCCTCTAAATCACCCAGTACCCCTCGATCATGAGCTCGGACTCCAGGAAAGAGAGGACGGCGAAAACGATCACCAAGACCCTGGCCAGCTCGGGATGGCGCTCCCGGAGGACACCCACGCCCAGAAAGACCGGGATGACCGGATAGATCAGCCGAACGGTCGCCTTGATCCCGCTCACGCTCGCCATGAACCACCAGTATCCTCCGAGGAAAAGGAGGGCGAAGAGGAGAAAGTGCCAGGGGACGGCCTTGCGCTCGACCCAGAGGAGCCCGGCGAAGACGACCAGCATGAAGAGATTGATCAGATAATGGACATGCATGTCCATATGCTTGATGTTGCCGTGGGTGATCGCCTGGACGAAATGGGCCGGATGATGCTGGGCCACCATGTTCTTCAGAAAGAAGAAATTGTAGACGCGCTGGAGGAGCCCTCCGGATTTTTCCCAGGCCTCCTGGACCCTGATGAAGGCCAGGGGGTCATGAAAGGCCACCGCCTGGTAGAGAAGAAAAGAGGCGAAGCCGGAAAAGGCCGCCAGGGAAAGGGCCGCGGCCAGGGGAAGCTTCCTCGCGATTTTTGCCACCATGGAGCCGGGCACATGTTTGAGCTCCGCCCATTGATCCACCGCCCACTTGATCACGACGGACAGACTCAGAAAGACCATGAGCGGACCGGCGGCGGAGCCGATGCCGCTCCAGAGGGCCGCCCTCCAGATCTTTCCCTCGAGCAGGGCCAGAAGGGCCAGGATGGCCAGAAGATTCATGAGGGAGACAGGGTAGGCCCTGACAAAAAAGACGTTTCCCGGGTAGAAAAGATACGCCGCAAGCGCCACCCGGGCCGACGTCTCGCCCAGGAGGCTCCGGGCCAGGCGATAGAACGCCACGGAGGAGAGGAGTCCGAAAAAAATCGCCGGAACGAGGAGCGTCAGAGGGTTGCCCAGCGGAAAGACGACCCCCAGGATCTTCTCCACCACGGCGTAGAGGGGAAAGTAGGCGATGTTCTGAATCTTGTGGGAGTCTCCGTTCCAGGAGTATCCTTCCGTGGCGATGCTGGTCAGCCTCTTCGCATCCCACATCGTGGCCAGGACCTGGGTCGTGTCCGAGGAGACGTATTCCCAGCCCCGGGCGACATAATTCTTTCCGACCCAGATCCCTGTCACGATGATCAGGAGGGAGACCGCATAGAGAAAAATCGGGTAAAGGATCCCCTCATATTTTCGGAGAGGCTCTTTCATGAAGGTCGCTGGGGGAGAGACTGTCTCGGCAGATGACATCGCACGAACTCCTCGGGGGTTGTATTCCGGAGACAACACTTCCGGATCATGGAGGGTGTGAAAAACGAGCCCGGAGGCCTTGAAGAAATTTGCGTCTGGCGTTCTGTTCCCAAAAAAGGACGGCCCCTTACATCGATGGACGGCCTTCTTGGGTCTTCTGGTGCACCTTCCGGACGATATAGGTGGGCCGCTGTTTGGTTTCGATATAGATGCGGCCGATGTACTCTCCCAGGACCCCGACGCTGATGAGCTGAAGGCTCCCGATGAACAGGATCGAGACCAGCAGGGAGGCATATCCCGGGACATCGACCCCGAAGACGATGGTCCGGACCGCGATGAACGAGCCGTAGAAAAAGGCGAACAGGGCCCCGATGCTCCCGATGTAGGTCCAGACCCGAAGGGGAGCGGTGCTGAAGCTGGTGATTCCCTCCAGGGCAAAGTTCCAGAGCTTCCAGGCGGAAAGTTTCGACGATCCCGTCTTCCTCGGCTTTCTGACGTAGCTCACCGAGACCGTCCGGAAGCCCACCCATGTAAAGAGCCCCTTCATGAACCGCTGTCGTTCCGGGAGCTGCTTGAGGGAGTCCACCACAACCCGGTCCATCAGTCGAAAGTCTCCGACGTTTTCGGGAACCTTGACGTTGGAGAGCCTGTTGTGGAGGCGATAGAAGAGCTCGGCGGTCTTGCGCTTCATGAAGGTATCGGAACGGCGGTCCGAACGATGCGCCAGCACCATCTCCGCCCCCTTGCGCCATTCCTCGATCAGGAGGGGAATGATCTCGGGAGGATCCTGGAGATCCGCATCGATGGGGATGATGGCGTCTCCCCGGGCGGCATCGATCCCGGAGGTCAGGGCCGCCTCCTTCCCGAAGTTTCTGGAGAGCTCAAGCACCCGGAAGCGGGAGTCCGACTCGGCCACCTCGAGAAGAAACTCGAGGGTCCTGTCGCGGCTTCCGTCGTCCACGCAGACGACCTCGAAGACGATTCCCGGGATCTGCTCCATGATCGGCACGATCGCCTCATGGAAATACCGGACACCCTCACCCTCGTTGTAGAAGGGAACCACCAGGGAGATGAAATCCTTTGCGGAACCCTTCGTCTCCGCCACCGGGGCCGTGGGGTGCGGTCCCTCCCCCGGGAGGGACCGGGCTTCTTCCTGGGGCCACAGGCCGGTCGGTCGATTCATGGGGAGCCTCCTCTCCTTCGTCTGGACGGGGACGGACGGGAGGACCTCCTGTCCGGAAAGGGCCAGGTCAGGGTCCTATTCACCCGGAGACCCCGCCCCGAACCATGGAGGCAAAGATTCCCTCCCGCTCCATGAGCTCGTGATAGGTTCCGATGTCGGAGATCCGCCCCCGGTCAAGGACCACGATCATGTCGCAGTCCCGGACGGTGGTGAGCCGGTGGGCGACCATCAGGATCGTCTTCTGCCGCGACAGGGTGGCCAGGGCCTCCATGATGACCGACTCCGTCATGTTGTCGAGGGCGCTCGTCGCCTCGTCGAGCACCAGCACGGCCGGATCGTGGTAGAGGGCGCGGGCGATGCCGATCCTCTGCCGCTGGCCGCCGGAAAGGCGCACCCCCCGCTCTCCGATCCCCGTGTCGTAGCCCTTGGGGAGTTCGGAGAGGATGAAGTCGTGGAGGTGTGCGAGCCTCGCCGCCCGAATCACCCGATCCATCTCGATCTCGCCCTCGGGAATCCCGAAGGCGATGTTGTTTTTGACGGTGTCGTCGATCAGCATGATCTGCTGGGGAACGTACCCCAGGGAGGCCTGCCATTGCCGGCGGTTTTTCGCGGTCACGGGGATCCCGTCGATTCTCAGCTCCCCCTCGCCCGGTTCGAGAAGACCCAAGAGGATGTCGAGGGTCGTCGTCTTCCCCGACCCGGTGGATCCCACGATCCCCACCGAGACATTGGCGGGAATGGTCAGGGAGACCCGATCGAGGACTTTTTCCTCCCGTCCCGGGTAGGAGAAGGAGACCTCCGAAAGGCAGATCTCCCGGCGGAGGGGAAGCGGCTGTGAGACCGGGGAAGGAACGGTCGGGATCGAAACGTCTCGGGGTTCCGCCTTCGCTGGCTCCCTCCCCGGCAGGGATTCGATGTCGGAGACCACCTTGTCGATGGCCGGAAGGTTGAACCGGATCAGGGACCAGTTGGCGAAGATCTGCTGGAGGCTCGGCATGAGACGGTAGCCGGCCAGGGCGTAAAGGGAGATCAGGGGGAGCGTCGTGGCAAGATTGCCCCCCATGGAGAGAAGGGCGAGCACGATGACGATGATCCCCCCGAAGGCCAGCGTCTCCATGGCATACCGGGGAAGGAGGGAGACCATCTGGCTTTTGGCCTGGAAGTAGGTATAGCGCTCGACCGGGATGGCGAAGAGGTTGAAGAATGCCTCCTCGCGCCCGAGGATCTTGATGTCCTTGATCCCGGAAAAGGTCTCGGAGGCGATCTGGAACCTCCGGGAATTTTCTTTCGACACCTCCTGCCCGGTCCGGGAAAGGCTCCTTCGGACAAGGAGATAGATTCCCCCGTAGGCCCCTCCCAAGACCAGCCCCGACAAAAGGGCGATTTCAGGGTTGACGACCAGCAAAAGCCCCAGGATGAACAGGACGATCACCGTCCGGGAGAGAACCGTCAGGAAGGGAATGAGGATATTGTTGACGAGACGGCCGATCTCAAAGAGCGTGTTCTGGGCGAGCTCGGAGGTGTTGCGGCCCAGAAAGAAAAGATACGGATGGTTCAGGTAGACGGCAAACATCATCTTGGAGAGATCCCGACCGGCGGTGAAGGAAAAGCGGAGAATGCTCCAGGTGGTCAGGGCCGAGACGAGGTTCGAGAGAAAAAGCACCCCCAGAACGATGGCGCCCAGAAGCATCATGAATTCCCGGGGAGAAAGCGGGAAGAGCTGATGGAGGGGGGCAATCCAACGATTTTCAAGGGCCAGCCGCGGGTCCACGATCATCCCCATGAAGGGCATGATCGAGGCGACCCCTGCGATTTCAAAAAAGCCCGAGGCAAAGACCAGAAGGGCCAGGACGAGGAGTTTCCTGCGGTGGGCCGGAGTCAGGAGCCCATAGAGACGGGAGAAGGGGGAGGCCCCCCCCGTCCTGCGTCCGGACGCGCCGCTCATCCTGCCTTCCGGGCTTTTTTCCGGCTTCCGTCCTTCTCCGGAACGTAGCCGTAGGAGTACTGGATATGGGGGGACTTGGAATCGTTGAGCACCGTCCCGATGATCTCGAAGTGGTGCTCGGTCAGGATCGATCCCATCCGGACGAAGTCCCGCTCCCGGGTGAAGCTGTTGCGCCCCACGACAAGAACGCCATCGATGTAGGCGGCCAGCCCCAGAAGATCGGTCGAGGCCAGGACCGGAGCGGAGTCGATGATCAGGTAGTCGCACTGGAAGCGGAGGACTTCGAACCATTTCGCGAGTTCGGCTTCGGGATGCTCCGACCAGAAGGAGGCGCCCTCCTTGGGAATCGTGATCACCGCAATGTTTCCCTCGGTCCAGTCGATGGGTCTCGGGATGACCTCTCCCTTGGGGAGAAAGGCTTCGGCCGAGTAGCTGTTCCAGACCTTGAGCGTCTGGGAGAGGTGCCCCCGGATGGTGTCCCCGTCGACGACGATGACCCGATTCCCGAAGTGGGCCATGGTGAGGGCCAGGTTCAGGGTCGTCATGCTCTTGCCCTCGTCGGGGCCGGCGCTGGTCACCAGAATGACATGGCCGTTCTGGTGCGTGAAGAGCTTCTTCATCCGGAAGAACATCGACTCGAACTCCTTCTGGAAGATCCAGACCGATTCCACATCGGCCTTCTGGTCCACCCGGGGAATCCGGTAGCCGTTCTTCTCGGGGACATGGCGGGGAGGAACCCTCGGCACGTTGGCAAAATTCGGAAGGCCTGAGAGGTTCTTGATGTGGGACTCGCCCTGGACCGGCCGACGGAAGAAGATCAGGAGAAAGGGCAGGGCGACGGCCCCTCCGAGTCCTCCCACGATGCCCATGGCGCCGATCTTGAGGCCCTTGGCCATCTCTGGCCGGGTCGGGCGGGTCGCCGGGTCGATGACGATGAGATTTTCAAGATTCGAGTCGGCGGTGATCCGGGCCGAGGAGCGTTCCTGCTCGAGGTCGGACAGGAGCCCCTTGTCCATCTTGATGTTGGACTCGAGGAAGTTTTCCCAGGCCGATCCGGAAACCCCCGTCTGGCCGTCGGCTCCCGTCATGGTATGAAGCGTTCCCACCTTTTTTTCCAGCTCCTGGATCTCCTGGTTCACCATCATCACATCGGGGTGGGATTCGGTCTCCCGGAGAAGAAGCTGGGCCCGGCGGGCCCGGAGGGAGGTCAGCATGCCCGTCTCTTCGGAGAGGTAGGACGAGACATCGACCGGCGCCTTTTTCTTGCCATTCTTTTTTTCCATCTGGCTCTGGTAGTCCAGAAGGTCCTCCTCGCTCTTCTTGAGCAGGCTCCGGGCATTCAGGATCTGGAGCGAGAGGCTCTTGTCGAGGTCGGCCTGCTGCTCCAGGGCAAAGTGGCTCGACGTCTCCTTGAAGGCGTCGATGTAGGCATTGACGAGCGACAGGGCCACATTGGGGTCGACCGACTCTCCCTCGATACGAATGATGCCGCCCCGCCCGACGCTATGGAATCCCATCCGTGCATTCCGAAGCTCCATTGCCGCCCGCTCCTGGGGGTCGGTCACGATGGGAGGGCGGCCCAGGGTCGTCCGGATCAGGTTGATGAGCTTGCCCTGAAAGTCGTTGTATTCGGCATGCTCCTCGAGATCGCGGAGGGTGTCCTTGGGGAGGTTGTTCACCACCCGGCTGGCCAGATACTGGCTCTTGAGAATGGCGAACTGGATTCCGAGCCCCCGGGGGGTATGCAGGTGGTTGCCGAGATCGGAGGAGGCATAGTTGTTCTCCTTGATGAGAACCGTCGCCCGGGCCACATAGACCGGCTTCTTGGTCATCGCCACAAAGACCGCCGGAACGAGAATGGCGAAAAATGTCAGGACCGCAAGGATCTTGTAGCGCCGAACCGCAAGCCATGCGAGAGAAAGGATTGTTTTCAGGTCGAGCGACTGCATGAATCTCCTTCGGTTACCGGCTTCCCTTGCCGAAAAGGATCACCTGGATCGTCTCCATGAAGATCATCAGGTCGAGAAAGA
>JAJYPO010000114.1 GCA_021795275.1 Nitrospirota bacterium
CCTGCTTGGAAGGGGAGAGGGGAACAAGGTTTCCGGCCGGCCTTTCTTTCCTATCCGGCAGGAGGAAAGGTCTGAAACTCCTTAAATCCTTTACGCTTCGGTGTAAGGTGGTACCCTTAAATTAAAGAAAGGGATTGTTTTGACCGAAAAGTGAAGAGATAGGAGGAGGGGGAGTGCCGATGTCGAGGGTGCTTGTTTCTCTCAATCATAAATCTCTTTTTGTCCGGATTGTTTTTTTTCTTTCCCTTCTGGTCCTGGCAATCGTTCTGCTCTCGCTCTGTCTTCTGACCCGCCGTCATTTCCATCTAGGCCCCACCCCGCAGAATCCCCGTTTCTTTTTTTCGTAGGAGGCCTGTTCCGTCCCGCCACCGACTTTGGGGGGGGTGGCCCCTCCCGACAAAGGATGCTATCCTCGGACTGCTTTTCCTTGAACGGTCAATGGCGACACCAGGATTTGGAGGTTCGGGTTTAAGCTGCGGGAAGGAGTGGTTTTTTTCTTTCGTGGATCCTCTCCGGGAAGGAAGGCTCTGCCATGAGAATCAGGCTTCTGGCGATCCGCGAAAGAGAAACTGTCGCAGGAAAAAGACATCAGATTTCCACGAGGTGAAAGCGTTCCATGTCCTCCGAAACTCCACCAGAAAATCTCTCTCTCATAGCGATCCAGCACCGGCTTCGGGCCCGGCCCGAACTTTTTCTGGAAACGTCGGTGGACGGAATCCATATTCTGGACAGAAACGGCATTCTCGTCGATCTTTGCGATTCCTTCGCACGTTCCCTGGGATATTCGCGGCAGGAGCTGGAAGGTCGGCATGTGTCCGTCTGGGATGCCCGCTGGTCAGCCGCCGAGCTCTCCGAGATCGTGAGGATCAATGCCACCCTCCCGCAAGGAGAGATCACAACCTTCGAATCCATTCACCGCCGCAAGGACGGATCCCTCGTTCCCGTCGAGATACGGAGCCGCCCCCTTTGGGTGGAGGGAGAGGTCTACCTTTTCAATTCTGCCCGTGACATCTCCGATCAGAAAAATTCGGAAGCCCTTATCCGAAGTCTGTCTGAACAGAAGATCCTTTTAGTCCTGGCAGGGGCGGCCGCATGGGAATCCGGGGATGAAACGCTCTTCCTTCAGACCCTCTGCAACCTCTGCGTACGCCACGGGGAGATGGCGCTGGCCTGGGTCGGATCTCCTGCTCCCGACGGAAATTTTGTCATAAGAGGAGCGGCCGGAGTTCTGGGCTACCTGGAAGGCCTTCGTGTATCTTGCCAATCCGGGATTCCGGAGGGGGAAGGGCCGACGGGCCGTTCCTACCGGGAAGGACGTCCTTTATTCAACAACAATTTCACCGAGCCGATTCTTGGCCCATGGGCGGATCGGGGGCGGCGGTGGGGGCTTGGCTCAAGCGCGGCTCTTCCCATCCGGCAACGGGGGGAGACCTGGGGAATCCTTACGATTTATCACCGGGATCCCGATGCCTTTCGGCCGGAGGTCCAGGATCTTTTCAGGGAGCTGGCCAGAACCATTTCCCGGGGTCTTGACCATATCGAGGTCCGCCAGGCCGAGGAGGAGATGGCCACCCTCCAGGAGGCTCTTCTGGACAATACACTGGCGGGAATCGCCCTTGTCCGGGGGGACCGGTTCAGGATGACGAACGCCCGTTTCCTCAAGATCTTCGGGTATGAGGATTGTGATCTGGGCGGGACTTCCGTCCATCCATTTTTGCCGCGAGAAGGCGACCTCCAGAGGGTCCTGGCCCTTGAAGACACCGGTTCGTCGGAGGAGATCCTCCTTCCCGACATTCCGGCTCGCCGCAGGGAGGGAGAGGAGTTTTTTGTCGATCTCTCCGTTCACCCTCTCCCTGGGACAAACACGATGGTCTGGACGGTCGTGGATGTCAGCGAACGGCACCATCTCCAGGAAAGAAACACCCGTATTTCGCGCTTCAATCTCATGCTGGCCCGTGCCAACCAGGCCATTGCCACCCTGACCGAGGAGGAAGCCCTTTTGCGAGAGCTGTGCGAGCTTGGCGTCAGGACAGGGGATCTTGAGCTGGCCTGCATCGGAACTCCGGATGAGGACGGATGGGTCCGGATTCTTGCCGCCTCCGGAAAGCGGGAATTTCTGGAGGGGGTCCGGTTCTCTGTCAGGGACGACCTTCCCGAAGGACTGGGCGCCGTCGGACTGGCTTTCCGGACGGGGGTCTCCCAGTTCAACGAGACCTTTGCCGCTACATCCTTCTGGAAGGACAGGGCCCGCTCTTTCGGCTTTCGCTCGGGGGGCGTCCTGCCCGTTCTGAGGAACGGAAAACCCTGGGGGGTCTTCATTGTTTACTACCGCCAGGAAAGGGTGCTTCTCTCGGACCTCAAGATCATTCTCGAGGAGCTGGTCAACAATGTTTCCCGGGGACTGGACCTCATCGAACTGCAAGAGTTCCGGTCCATCCTCTCCAGGGCTCTCGCCGTGGTTTCGGACGGGGCCGTGGTCACGGGAAGGGACCGGAGAGTCCTCTTTTTAAACAGGGCCTTCACGGAGATTACGGGGTATGAGGCCGAAGAACTGTCCGGTCAGGACTGCCGGAGACTCCTGGGTCCCGGAAGTGACCAGACCGCCATCCTGGAGATGGAAAAGGCCGTGGCCTCCGGCCAGACTTTCACGGGAGAGGTTCTCCATTACCGGAAAGACGGGAAGCCCTTCTGGAACCAGATCTCGATTACACCCATCAGAAATGAGTCCGGAAAACTCACCCACTTTGTTGAAATTCACCGCGATGTGACCCAAATCCGGCAAATGGCTGAACGTCTGGCCTTCGAATCCCGCCATGACGATCTGACGGGCCTGCCCAACCGGAGATCCCTGGAGTCCCACCTCGACCGTGTCCTGGCCCGGGCCGTGAGGCAGGGGACCTCCGTCGCGGTCGGCGTTATCGACCTCAACAATTTCAAGCCCATCAACGATTATCATGGCCATGAGGCAGGGGATGCCCTCCTTCGGGATTTCTCCATGAGAGTCCGGGCCCGTCTTCGGGAAACCGACTTTCTGGCAAGGCTGGGAGGGGACGAATTCGTCCTCGTGATCGAGGATCTTCCCAGGGGAATCACGGACGCCCAGATCGGGACAGTCCTGGAGCGTCTCCATGAAGCGGTCGCGACTCCCTACGCTCTCCCGAAGGGAGAACTGGCCAATGTCGGCATGAGCATGGGACTGGCCCTCTTTCCGGAGGATGGCAATCAGGGGGACGAGCTGATTCGAAAGGCCGATCTTTCCATGTATGGGGTGAAGGACAGAAAGCTCCGGGGGGGGGCCTGGTGGCAAAGAGGTGTCTCTCAGGAGACGTCGGGGGGAGAGAGATCCTTCGACCCCTTCGGCCCGGAAACCATTTTTCTGCTGGAGCATCACAAGAAGGAGCTCCAGAGTCTCCAGGAATATTTTGTCGAGGATTTTTACAAGGTGCTTTCCGACACGCCCGAAGCCCGGGGCATCCTTGGAAGTCTGACGAAGGAGGAGGTGAAATCACTGAAGCAACGTCAGGCGGCCTACCTTTCCTCCCTGCTGCTTCCCCGTGGGGACGGAGGGCAGGGGGTGGAACTGTCACGGCATCTGGGGGAGGTTCATGCGCTTACCGGAGTCCCGGACACTCTGCTTCTCAGATCAAAATTCCATTATTCAAGACTTCTCTTCGAGCACTTGAACGGGTCGCGCCTTTCCGTCCGGGACCGCCTCCAGCTTTATCTCGCCATCGAGGTGCGTCTCGACAGGGATCTTGAAATCCAGCTCGATTCCGCGAAGTCGACGATCGACAGCTACTTCGAAACACTCTCCTGGCCAATGCCTCCGTTAGAGGGAGAGGCGGATAGACTGGGAGCGGACATGGACCGTCTGTCCAGACTTCCGGGAATCAGCGCGGTCCTTTATGGGACCTGCCAGCCTTCGGGCTCCCTCAGGATCCTTTCTGCCTCCGGAGACTGCGGGGAGAAATGCCGGCCCCTGTGGGACGAAGGGGGAGAGGGTCCGGCCATTGCCGCCGGATCCTTTCTGGGGAAAAGCCTCGTCGTCGAGGCCCTGAAATCGGGGGAATGCCGGTCGGGATTGATACGGTTGCCCGGCTCAGAGGATCTGTCCGAGGAGACCCTGGCAAAGAGCCTGCCTGTTCGTTCCATCCTGGCCTTGCCCCTCCATAACCTGGCAGGAGAGGGGGAAGGCGTTCTGGTTCTTCTCGGGAGATATCCCAACCAGTTCGCCTCACCCTGGATGCAGCGCTTTGCCAAGGGCCTTCTTGGCCGATGGGACGGGACGGAAAGCCGGAATCCGACAGAAGGATTTTTTGTCTCCTAGTTCCCCTGCCTGCGGTCCCGGGTGGTCATGAAGAGTGTCTCGAGGAAAGAGTCGGCAGCCGGTGAGAGCTTCCGGTTTGGTATGAAGACCCAGAGATCCCGGACCGGCTGGAAGTCAAGCACGGAGACGGTCCGTATCCTCCCGGTCTCCTCGGGACGAATCGATAGGGCGGAAATGAAGGCAATGCCGGTTCCAAGGGCCACGAGATCCTTGATGGCCTCCGGATTGTCGACAGTCATGACCACCTGAAAGAAGTCGGGAGAAAATCCTTTTTCGACCAGTTCCTTTTCGATGACCTGACGGGTTCCGGAGCCGGGTTCGCGGCCGATGGCGGGAAACTGGCCGAGGTCGGAAAGGGGAACAGGATCCGTCCCCAAGATCTTCGGAGAGGAGACCGAGTCGATCAGGACGAGCCGGTCATGCTGGAGGAAGGAGCGTTCCAGTGAGAGCCCCTGCGTTTTGGTCGGCTCGCCTTCGATGAGTCCCAGGTCGATTTCCGATGTCTTGAGGTCATGGAGAATCTGGTGGGTATTCCGAACGGCCAGACTCCCCGTGATTCTGGGATGGGCGCGATGGAAGGCCGCAAGCACAGGAGGCAGGAGGTAGGTTCCGATCGTCATCGAAGCCCCCAGCCTCAGATGCCCCTGGGGGCCTTCCGCGCAAGGGGCAACGGCCTCCCTGGCCTCGTCCATCTGCCGGGTGATGGAAATGGCCAGGGGAAGAAGGCGCCGTCCGGCCGCAGTCAAAAGAACCTTTTTCCCTGTCCGCTCGAAAAGGGAGACACCAAGATCTTTTTCCAGGGTCTTGATCTGGAGACTGATGGCGGGCTGGGTCAAAAACAGGACCTCCCCCGCCTGTGTAAAGCTTTGATGTTCCGCGACCTTGAGAAAGATCCGCAACTGGTCATTTGTCACATGATGTCCCCGCGTTCGCTCCCAGTCTCGGAGGGTCCGGGACAGTTTAGCATGAGGGAGTGATTTTCAGAAAATCAGCCCGAAGATCTCCCATCATATTCGCAGTGCTTTAAAGAGGCCAACCTATCCGGGAAAAGAGATCAAGACCGGCCCCATGGAATCAGGGCCATGGGCGGCCTTAACCAGGTCCTCACCGGTCCCTTGGCCGTCAGGAGGGAGACGGTTTTTTCGTTTCTCCCCCGCCTTTTTCCATTTTTCCTCCCGGAGAGTGGTCGAATCGGACAGGGATGCCGCGCACCGTCGTGCATGTCAGGGTATAGACATTGTAGAGGGGGAAGAAATTGTAGAGGGAGGTCGATGTGGTGACGTGGACAAGGCCATCGGCATGGACCGTGGGATTTTTCTTGAAGGCGTCTTTCATCGCCGATTCGAGATCCGAATCTCCCCAGGGGATCACTCCCAGGATGAAGTGACGGCAGGCCTTTCCCTCGATCTGACCTCCGACCCGATGGAACTTGTGGGAGTCGTGGGGGCCAAGATCCGCCTCCGTTTCGCTGTTTGAAAGGAGACCGATCGACCCAGTCGACGTGCAACCGGCCGTCAAGAAAAAGACGCCCAGTGCAAGGGCGGAAAGAATGGGGGCTCTTTGGCTCATTTTCATGAATTCCTCCTGGGCATGATTGTCTTTGTGTGAGATCCGGGAGACCCGATTCCGCGGGATGACCGATCTTCTTCTCTTCCTTTATCTTTCCGTCCGGAAGGGGAACAGGAGATCAGTGGCGAGGAGCCTTCCCCTGCCGGCGCTGGGTTTTTCCGTTGGCTGAGATATCGGTCTGGGGGCCTTTTGTATCGTGAAGCATGGTGGTTGCAACAGGGGGCCCGGCGATAGAGGAATGGTTGCTCTGTTTGTAGGCATACGGGGTAAATCCTCCCCCGCAGCAGCAGGTGCACTCCGGGACGTAGGCCGGACCATAGATTCCCCCTCCGGATCCGCATCCTCCGAGGGAGAGAAGGATCGGAACGATCAATAGGGACCATCCGGAAAGTCTCCGGTTTCGCAGTTTCAGTGGCATGGGACCTCCTGGGACGCTTGGGGGATGCCCGGGTTGAAACCTGCAAGAATATTGCATAAGGTGAAAATTTATTAAGATATTGATTGTAAAAGATTTTTTAGATGATACCATGGGGCGGCCTCCTCTGTCCATCCCGTCTTGCGAGCTTGCGAAAAATGCTGGAAATGAGAGGCTTTCTTGATTTTCAGCCTCGCCGGTCTTAAGATGGAGATATAAACATGTGGGACAATAAAACCGGGACAGGCTTCCAGGGGAAGCGGTCCCGGTTTCGAGTCTTCAGATATGACTGGCAAGCGTTTCCCCTCGGGGAACGGATGAAAGGAGTTTTGATGGAACCCGCTCTGTTTTCAGGCCCGGTTGTCGAAGGAAGGCGGACAGCCGCTTCACTGAACCGATTCATGATGAAGGTCTATGGTCTTCTGGCCTTCATGTTTTTGGCCTCCGGCGTGGGGGCTCTCTGGGGGATGGGAAACGGTCTCAGGATCGTGGGTCCCCATCCCATCATTCTGGCGATCGCCATGTTCGGAACACTGTTTCTCCTGATGGCGGTCCAGAAGGTGCCGGGCGTCAACCTGATCGTGACGGCCTTTTTCGCGACACTGATGGGCGCCTCCCTCGGCCCTCTGCTTTTTGCCATTCTCCGCTCTCCGGGAGGGGCCGCGATTGTCTCCGACGCCCTTTTCCTCACGATGGCGATCTTTTTTGCCCTGACGCTCTATGCCA
>JAJYPO010000115.1 GCA_021795275.1 Nitrospirota bacterium
GATCAAAGACATGGACCTCGACGGTAAAGTATTTTTTAGGATTTTTCTTCATGTCGTCCAAAAGAGAGTTCACCCGGTCGAGGACCCCGTTGAGGCGACCCGCCATCCGTGGGTCGTAAAGGAGCTCCCCGGCCGTTCCCTTTCCGCTCTGGATCTGGGCAAGAATCCCGTCGAGCCGCACGAGGCTGTCCTTGAAGGATGCAGCGGTCCGGGGGTCGTTCATGAGGTTTCCGGCCAGCCCCGGCCCGGTGGAGGCGGTCCGGACCAGGCGGTCGAGATCCGCTAGCGAGCGGTCGAGGCTGTCATAGAGGGCGGGAGAGCCGATCAGCTTTGCGGCCGTCCCCGGCCCGTGGTCGATCCGTTCGGCCAGGACCGACAGATCGCTGGCTGCCCGGTTCACGTTCTGATAGAGGGCCGGATCGCCAAGGAGCCGGCCCACCGTTCCCTGCCCCTTCTGGGCCTGCTGGGCGAGATTGGTCAGGGAGCTGGACAGGGACTTGAGGTTCGAGACGACGTCCTGTCCGGACTTCATGACCGCTCCCAGGGAGCCCGACTCCACCCCGATGATGGGAAGGGTCGGGTTGAGCGGCCCCGTACCGGATTGTCCGGGGGTGAGTTCGAGATACTTGATCCCCATCAGCCCCTGTGTGTGGATGGAGGCGGTCGCCCCCGAGGAGAGCTCGTCGAATCTCTTGCGGGTGATGCGCATTGTCACCCTGACATAGCGCTTCCCCTGGAAGCGCACGAAGTGGACCGAGGAGACATAGCCGCTGTCGATGCCCAGAAGCCGCACCGGAGCCCCCGAGGTGAGCCCCTGCACGTTCCGGAAAAGGGCGGTAATCTCGACCTGGCGGGAGAAGATGTTGGCGATCTTCCCATAGGCGATAATCACCAGTGCGCTGACAAGAAAGCTCACGCCCACAATGAGCCCGACCCGCAATTCGGAGAGAGAGAGGTTTTGGCTTCGTTTCACGGAGCGCCCCCTTTCAGGAATCGAGGGAGAGGAAGGTTTGGATGAAGGGATCGGGCGAGTGCTCGATTTCCTGCCGTGTCCCGGTGGCTATGACTTTCGCGTCCTTGATGAAGGTAAAGAGGTCTCCGACCCGATAGGCGTCCGTCAAATCATGGGTCACGACGATGTTGGTGCTCCGGAACTCCCGCTGAACCCGGCGCATCAGATCGCAGATCGACTTCGAGGTGAAGGGGTCGAGTCCCGTGGTCGGCTCGTCGTAGAGCATGAAGGCCGGATCCTCCGCGGCCATCGCCCGGGCGATGGCCACCCGCCGCCTCATCCCGCCGGAAAGGTCCGAGGGCTTCTGGTCGATGGAGGCCTCGAGACCCACGAAGCGAAGCAGGGTCCGCACACGTTCCTCGACCTTGTCGTCTGGGAGCGATGAGTGCTCCCAGAGCCAGAAGGCCACATTCTCGCCCACGGTGAGGGAGTCGAAGAGGGCTCCCTCCTGGAAGACCATGCCCATTCGCTGGCGAAAACGGAGCAGCCCCTCCTCGTCGAGCTTTCCGATGTCCTGGTTGTTGGCCAGGACCCGGCCTGAAACGGGATGGAGTGTCCCCAGAACGCATTTCAGGATGGTGGTCTTTCCCGACCCGCTCTCCCCCAGGATGACCATCGTCTTTCCCGTCGGGACCTCGAGATCGACCGCGTCGAGCACGACCTGCTCCCCGTAGGCCACCGTCACCTTCTCGAGGCGGATCACAGCTTCCACCCCCAGATGTCGATCAGGAACTTGCTGATCAGGAAGTTCGCCACCAGGATCCAGATGGCGGCATAGACGACCGCCTTCGTGGTGGCACGTCCCACTCCCTGGGCCCCGCCGGTCGTCCGGAGTCCGTAGAAGCACCCGACCGCGACGAGGATGAAGCCGAAGACGAACGGCTTGAGCATTCCGTTCACCAGGTTGGGGAGGGTCAGGGCCGACCGCACTCCGGACCAGTAGAGAGGCCCTGGGACGTGGGCGCCGAGCTCCGCCACCATCAGCCCCGCCAGAACACCCAGAAGATCCCCTACAACAGAGAGAACAGGGAGCATGAGCATGCCGGCCAGGATCTTGGGAGCGATCAGGCGGTCGACCGGGTCGACCCCCATGACCAGGAGAGCCTCGATCTGCTGGGTGGTAGCCATCATGCCGAGCTCGGAGGTAATTCCGGCGGTGACCCGGGCCGACATTACGAGAGAGGCCAGAACCGGTCCCATGTCCCGGATGATGGAGGTGGCGACGACCCGGCCCAAAAGGTTCGAGGCTCCGTAGGGAGCCATGACCACGCTGAACTGGAGGGCCATGTCGAGACCCGCGAAAAGGTTCGCGAGAAAGACGATGGGGATCGACCCCACCCCCAGGCGGTCCATCTCCAGAAGGCTCTCCCGCAGCCGGAAATGGACGAAGAGGTACCGGAACGACCTTCCGACCATCGCCGTGAAGTCCTGGACCGTCACCAGGAATCCTGTCAGGAACAGGAGGATCTTCCTAAACGGCATCGCGCAGAAGTTCCGGAACGGGGAAGCCGGCCAGGCCATGAAGTCTGCGGAGATTGAGGCGGTCCAGGATCTCCCCCTCCCCTTTCGGGGTCTCGAGAATCAGGGGGACGCCCGTCCCCCTGGCCATGGCGACGATCCGGGCGAGGGTCTCAGACCCGATGTGGCCCTCCTCAAGCCCCGCGTGCCGGTCCCGGCCCGACCCGAGGCCGAACAGGGCATCGTTCAGGTGCCAGAGTGAGAGGAGGCCGGAGGGGGCCCCGTCGAGAAAGGCTCCCACGACCCGATCGAGATTGTCCTTCCCGGACAGGTCGAAGCCAGCGGCAAACAGATGGCAGGAATCGAGGCAGAGCCCCATGCGATCGGAGTGGCCTGCAGCGGCAAAGAGAGCCGCCATCTCTTCCGGACGGGAGCCGAGCATGCTCCCCGCCCCGGCCGTGTTTTCAAGAAGAAGGGGCGTCCGCTGATCCGGGAGGCCGTCGAGAACCTCCCCGAGGATCCGGGAGGCCCTCCGGATGGCAGCGGTCCTGTCTCCACCCCGGGCCGATCCCGGGTGAAGAACGAGGCCGTCGGCCTCGAGCAGGTCCGCCGTCCGAAGCTCCTTTTCGAGGGTGATCCGGGATTTTTCCGCGACGGCCGGATCTTCGGAGGCGATGTTGATGAGATAGCTGGCGTGGACGTAGACGCGGGAAACGGATGACCCCGTCCTTGCGCGATGGTAGGAGGCGAGGGCCTCCTCTCCCGGCAGATCGAACTCCCAGCTCCGGGAGGAATGGGAGAAGATCTGGACGGCGTTGACGCCCAGTGACTCTCCCCGCCCGAAGATCCTGTCGAGACCGCCGGCGACCGAGACATGAAGGCCGAACCGGAAAAACTCTCCGGTTCGGCCGAAAGGTGTGTCAGGACTCAAGAAGGCCTCACATGCCCGGGTGCGGCGCCATCGGATGCGGCATCATCAGACCGTGATGCATCATCATCATCTGCCGCCACAATTTCTTGGCCGTCGAGAACTGATCCGCAGTCAGAACCCGGTGTGCCCCGGAAATCATGGTCAGATAGGCGTGCATGATAGTCCGCTTGTGCTTCAGGATCCGGTCCATGTTGGCCCGGGCCTTGTTCACATCGATCCGGTGATGCATCATGAGCGCCATCGTCTCCATGTGGAGGACATGGATCCGGGCCTTCTCCATGATCATGGTCTTCATGAAATCGATCTTCAGGGCGGAGAGTTTCTTCACCTGGTCCGGCGTCAGCCCAAGCCGGTCCTGGTTCATCAGGTAGAAGGCGATCGGGCCTCCATGGTGCATCATGCCGTGATGGTGCATGTCGGCCCGGGCCGTTGCCGGCGCCAGGAGTCCCAGAGTGAGGACGAGCGCCAGTGCGAGGGTCCAGGACGCGATTCCCTTTTTCATTTCGACCTCCTTTGAAAGGGTTCGAAAACCGAATCTTTCCCAGATCGCGTGACCTGGGGAAACTCCGGTCATTCTTTCATTCTACCCGGATTTCCGCCTTTTTGGGAAGGACGGGGGAAAGCCTGTCGGTTCACCTTGCCGGGCGCAGGAAGCTCCGTCTCGAAAAAACGAGATCGTATACGGCCGGAAGAACAAGAAGGGTCATTGCGGTCGAGCTGACGAGCCCCCCTACCACCACCGCCGCCAGCGGTCTCTGGATATTGGCGCCGGTCCCCGTGGAGAGCAAGAGGGGAAGAATCCCGATCGCTCCCACCAGGGCGGTCATCAGCACCGGACGAATCCGCCGGAGGGCCGCCGACCGGATCGCCTCCCGAGGAAGCCGGCCCTTGCCTTCCTCCTCTTTGGCGAAGGAGAGAAGCAGAACCCCGTTCTGGATCGCCACCCCGAAAAGGGCGATGAAACCCACCGAAGCGGGAATGCTCAGAAACTCTCCGAACGCCTTGAGTGCCACGACCCCCCCCACGAGAGAAAAGGGAATATTGAGGAGAATGAGGAGCGTATACCCCAGAGACCCGAAGTTCCACATCAGGAGGAGAAAGATCCCCATCAGCACCACAGGGACCAGGAGGCGGAGGCGATCCATGGTCAAGTTGGTGTTCTCGAACTCTCCCCCCACAGACAGGTGGAGACCCAGGGGGGGTGGGAGCCGGGCGGACACCTTCCGTTCGACCTCCGCCACCACATGGCTCGTGGCCCGGCCGGAGATGTTGAACTGGACCATGATCAGGCGGCTCCCGCCCTCATGATAGATCCGGAAAGGGCCGGTCACCTCGGAGAAGTGGACAAGCTGGCCCAGGGGGACGGAGACCCCCCGGGGCGTCGTCAGGAGGATCGTCTTCATGCGGGCCACCGAGTTCCGGATCTCCCGGGGGAACCGCACGTGGAGATGGATCCGCCGGACCCCCTTCAGAATCGTCGTCGTGAGCCCTTCCGGACCGATCCCCATCCGGATGACCCGGAGCACGTCCGAGACGTTGAGTCCGTACTGGCTGATCGCCTGGCGGTCGATCCGGATGTCGATGTAGGGCTGGCCGGTGATTCTCTGGACCGTCACATCCCGGGTCCCGCGCACCGTCCGGATGAGGGCGGCCAGACGACCCGAATAGGAGGTCAGGAGGTCGAGGTTGTCCGAGAGCACCTTGACCGCCACCTGGGCCTTGGCTCCCGAAACCATCTCGTCGATGCGTTCTTCGATGGGCTGGCTGAAGTCGAAGGAGACCGAGGGGAGAGTCTCGTTGAGGCGGCGGCTCATCTCCTCCACCAGCCGCCGCTTGCTCATCCCCTTGGGCCAGAGGCTCCTCTTTTTAAGCCGGACATAGATCTCCATGTGGCTCGTGACGTCGGTGTCGGTCCCCGACTGGGCCCGACCGATCCGGGACTGCGTCAGGACCACCTCGGGATAGCTCCGGACGATGCGGTCGATGACCCGGCTGGCCTCGGTCGTCTCCGATAGCGAGGCCGACGGCCAGAGATCGGCAATGATCAGGACCGAGCCCTCGTCCAGAACGGGGATGAATTCCGTTCCGGTCCGGGCCAGAAGAAAAGCCGCCAGGGAAATGGCCGCCACCCCCGACAGAAGGACCCAGGTCCGGTGTGCCAGGATCCTGTCCAGAAGGGGCGCGTAGAATCTCTCGAGGTTCCGGGTCAGCCATTCCCCGTGGTCTCCGGGGGTTCGGGACGGATCGAGGGACATCAGGGAGGGCACGAAGGAGAGGGCCACCAGGAGGGATAGAAGCAGCGCCACGATGATCGACATTCCCATGGGAGCGAACATCTTGCCGGGCATCCCGGGCAGGAAAAGAATCGGAACGAAGACGACGACGATGATCATGATCGCAAAGAAGACCGGCTTCACGATTTCCGCTGCCGCCTCGACGATCCGCTCCTCCCGGGAGACCTCCGGCATCATGACAGAAAGGCGCTCGATGTTCTCGGCCATCACGATCGAGGCATCCACCATCATGCCGATTCCGATGACGATTCCTCCAAGACTCATGAGATCGGCGGTGAGGTGGATCCCCCGCATCACGAAGAATGTGAGAAGGATGGAGAGGGGGAGACCCGCGGCCACGACGAAGGAGGCCCAGAAGCGGCCCAGAAAAAGCCCGAGGACGAGGATCACCAGGATCCCTCCCTCCACCAGGGAATGGATCACCGTCCGGAAGGCGTGGCGGATGAGGGGTCCCTCGTTGTAGTAGGGGGCGATCCGGATTCCGGGAGGAAGGAGGGTCCGGTTGACCTCCGAAACCTTCTTCTCGATCCGGGAGAGGGTCTTCAGGGCATTCTCCCCCCGGAGCATGACGACCGTTCCCTTGACGACCTCGCGGTCGTCGAGCAAGGCGTTTCCGCGCCGGACCTCCGGACGGACCTCGACGTCGGCGACATCCCGGACCAGGACCGGGACGCCCTTGCGTTCGGCCACCACCACCGACTCGATGTCGCGCCGCCCTCCGATCCGCCCCAGACCCCGAATCAGGTAATACTCCCCGCCCCGGTCCAGATAGCCCCCACCCACGTTCTCGTTGTTGCTGGCCAAAGCCCGCGTCACGTCCTGAAGGGAAAGGTGGAAGCCGTCGAGGCGGTAGGGGTCGACGACAACGTAATAGGATTTGACGAAGCCCCCGTAGGAGAGGACGGAGGCCACCCCACGGGTGGAGAGAAGCGCCCGCTTCACCGTCCAGTCCTGGAGGGTCCTGAGTTTCATCAGGTCGTCCGAGCCGGCCAGTGTGTAGCGGAAGAGGTTCCCGGTGGGGGTCGAGACAGCCCCCATGACCGGACGGGCACCGGCCGGAAGCAGTCCCTGGAGGGTCGCCAGACGCTCGGAGACCATCGTCCGGGCCCGGTAGACTTCGCTCGACCCGCTGAAGACCACCGTCACGGCCGACAGCCCGAAGAGGGTCTTGGAGCGGACCCTGCGAACTCCCGGAAGTCCGTTCATGGCCGTTTCGATGGTGTAGGTGATCTGCTGCTCGACTTCGAGAGGGGAGAGTCCGGGGGCCTCAGTCAGGACGGTGACCGAGACGGGGGAGACGTCCGGAAAGGCGTCGACGGAGATCCTGAAGACGGAGTAA
>JAJYPO010000116.1 GCA_021795275.1 Nitrospirota bacterium
CCACGGAGTCGAGTTCGGGAACACGGTCCGCAAGCGTCCGGGTGAGATCCCTCGACATATAGTAGGCCGCGTCCTCGAGGCGGGCCGTCACGACCCGGACATAGCCGTCCCGGACGGCTTCGAGGTCCCCCTTCGGGTTCCCCGAAACCCCCAGGAAATGGGCCACGGTTTTCCGGTCTGGCCCCTCCACCACGAAGAATCTCTGATGGACCTTGAGGACGGTCCGAACAACGGCCGGCGGAAGATTCCGGTACTTTTCGGGAAGGATCGCCGGAATGACCCGGTAACCCTCCACGAGGCAGGCCACCTCGGTCAGGAGATCGGAATCGGAGACAAGGAAGGAGCCTTCCGGCCAGTTCCCGGCGGATGATTCCAGCTTCACCGTCAGGGCAAGATCGTTTTCGATCCGGTCCCGCCGTTCGGAGAGGTCCGGCTCGACTCCCCAGGCCCGGACTTCCCGGTCGTACTGGGCGACATTCCGGACAAGGACGGGCTCCATCCCCAAAAAGCGGGGGGCAAAGGTCAGCCGGCCGGAGACCTGCCCGGCAAACTCGAATCCCACCACCTCGTCGCGATAGAGGGAGAGGATCCAGAGGACCGGGCGAAGGAAAGGACCGATCCCTTCTCCCCACCGCATCGATTTGGGAAAAACCAGTCCTGACAGGACACGCTGGAAAAGGTCCGGAAGAAGGTCGAAGACCGGGCGACCCGCCTCCTTCTTCCGGACGGCCAGGTAGCGTCCCTTCGGAAGATCCAGGATCTCAAGGGTCTCGACTCCCACCCCATGGGTCCTGGCAAACCCCCGGGCCGCCGGAGACGGATCGGAGGGCCAGTTGCCGGCCGATGAAGCCGGAGGGCCCGTCACGACAGACTCCCGGGGAAGGGTCTCGGGTGAGAGGCCGTCGAGCCGGAGGATGAGGCGGACAGGAGTTCCAGCGGACCGGATGCGCTCGAAGGAGATTCCGGAGGCCGCCGATGCCTCTTCCGCCAGGGATCGGAGGGCTTCGATGACCCCGGGAAGCAGGGCCGCGGGAAGCTCTTCGCACCCGACTTCCAGAAGGGCGCTGTTCTTCGGATCTGACGGTGCGAAAGGGGTCATGGCCGGATCCCGGAAGAGACAGTGTCCTCCGCCTCCACATAGCGGGCGGCCACCTTCCTGGCGGCTCCCCTCACCCGGCCGATCAGACGTTGGCGCTCCTCAGTCCCGACCGCCCCGCGGGCATCGAGAAGGTTGAAGGAGTGGGACATCTTGAGAACCCTTTCATAGGCGGGACGGTAGAGACCCTCCTCAAGAAGGTTGCCCGCCTCCCGCTCCCAGAAGTCGAACTGCTCGCGGATCACGGTCCGGTCGGCCTTCTCGAAGTTGAAGACCGACTGCTGGCGTTCATTTTCCTGGAAAAGGCGGCCATAGGTCACCCGGTCGTTGTAGCGAAGATCGAAGACATTGGAAATTCCCTGGAGATACATGGCCAGCCGCTCGAGACCATAGGTGATCTCCACGCTGACAGGCGCGAGGGTCAGACCCGCCACCTCCTGGAAATAGGTGAACTGGGTCACCTCCATGCCGTCGAGCCAGACCTCCCATCCCAGCCCCCAGGCTCCCAGGGTGGGGGATTCCCAGTCGTCATGGACAAAACGGATGTCATGGGCCGAGATGTCGAGCCCCAGGGCTTCCAGGCTCTTGAGGTAAAGGGACTGGGAGCGGACGGGAGATGGCTTGATCAGGACCTGGAACTGGTAATAGTGCTGCAGCCGGTTGGGATTTTCCCCGAACCGCCCGTCGGTTGGACGACGGCAGGGCTGGACATACGCCACCCGGGTTTCTCCAGGTCCCAGGGCCCCGAAAAAGGTGGCCGGATGGAAGGTCCCCGCCCCCATTTCCATGTCGTACGGTTCGAGAAGAAGGCACCCCTCCCTGGCCCAGAAGGCCTTGAGGGCCATGATCATATCCTGAAAAGTCTGCATCCGGGAGTCCCTGAATGGAAGAGTGGGTGAAAAGGTCTGCCTCGATATTAGCGGAGGATGGAGAAAGACTCAAGAAGCGGAAGGGATCCGGGAAGGATCCTCAACCCGGAGGGAAGGGAGCGGCCCGGTCTTTCACCGGGTCCATTCTGAGGCGGACAGCTGTTTCCTCTCCCTGGAAGGCCTTGCAAGTTCCCGGGGCCATGAGTCTGATCGTACAAAAAGACGCGCCCTCTTCCAGCTCTCCAAAGTGTACATTTCCGGAAAAGAATGTCATGCTTGTCGGGATGAGGAATCGTTTTTCCTCTGATTTCTTTCCTCTCTCCTGTGGGACCTCTTTCGGAAGAGATCTCTTCCTCTTTTCTCCCACGACCGACAAGACAAGAAGGATAGCCCTATGGCAAGATCGCGATCCGGAACACTCACTCCCTTTTGGTTCATGAGATCCCTTGTCTTCCTCTTCGGAAGGATTGGCCATCGGCCAGCCCTCTTCTTGGGACGGTGCATAGGAGATCTTTTCCGAATCCTCCTCCGGGGGAAGTCATCCCGGACACTCACGAATCTCGAACTGGCCTTCCCCGAACTTTCGGGAACCCCCGTCATCCACTCTCTCAAAAGGGCGGTGTTCCGCCACTACGGAATGCTCGGTGCGGAATTTCTCCGCTTTCCCGTTCTTTCGGACCGCTGGCTCAGGGAGCATGTTGCGCTTGAGAATGTGGACTGTATCCTGGACCTTCTGGCAAAAAGGAAAGGCATTCTGGCCTTTATTGCCCACTTCGGAAACTGGGAACTGATCAGCAAGCGGCTCGCCCTTGAGATAGACACTCCGATCCATGTGGTCACCCGAAAGATCCGCGACCGCAAGGTCGACCAGTTTATCCGGGAGCACAGGGCTCGACATGGGGGAGCCCGCTCCCTGTCAGCCGAGGACGACGGAATCCGGGGCATCCTGAAAGCCTTGAACGGAAACGAGATCGTCGTTCTGGCCATGGACCAGAGTACGGCCCCTCCCGAAGGACTCCTTTCCCCCTTTTTCGGCCGGACTGCGGGAACCCATCCGGGGGCAGCCCGGATTGCCCTCAGCCGGGGTGTGCCCATCCTGCCCGCCTTCTCTGCGCGCATCTCTCCCGATTGTCACCAGGTCCGGTTTGGACCACCCCTCTGCTTTGAGGACTGTCCCACCGACCACAGGTCTGTCCCGGAAAGGATTCGGTGGATGACGGATCGATGCACCTCCCTGATCGAGGAGCGAGTCCGGGAACATCCCGAGCAGTGGATCTGGATGCACAACCGGTGGAAGCACGCTCCCCCCGCGTTCCGACCGGGAGGGACATAAGGAAGGGAGCCGAACAGATCGAAGAGGAAAGCCCGTCTCCAGGGCCCTGGAGACGGGCCGGAAGATCTCTGTCCGGATCAGGTGGTGAAGTGAACCCGTGTATGGGATCCGTCGCAGAAGGGCTTTTTCGCGGAATGGCCACACCGGCAGAGGTGATGGACCCTCTGTCCGTCCTTGACCACATTGCCGTGGTCATCGGTGATCGCAATCTCCCCGGTGACCTCCAGGGGGCCGTTCTTCATGCACTTGATGGAAACGTCCATAAATCCTCCTTGCCTTCATGATGTGAGGGGACACATAGCCCGGCTTAGGCTCTGGGCAGACAGGACACTGTGACCAGGATCATACCATCCCGTGATCTGCCTCGGAATCCTAGTCTAATCCCTATTTTCGGCCTGATCACAGGAAAATGATTTTAATTTTAATAGAAACTTTTGTCAATGAATCTTCCCGGCTTGAGGCGACACTCCCTTCAATTCATGAATTTTTCTTGAACCGGACCTCCCTTTTCCTTAAACTACCCCCATGAAGCAGGTCAGCGAACGCCTCCGCCAATTGAGACAGGAACGGGAACTCTCACTCCGCATGCTGGCAAAAAATGCGGGGATCTCCGCCAGTGCCCTCTCCCAGATTGAAGCGGGACTCGTCTCCCCTTCGATCGCCACACTCGAAAAGATTTGTGCCGCCCTCTCCCTTCCCATCACGTCCCTTTTCGACGAACCGGAAAACGGAGGGGATCCCCTCCTCATGCCCGCCAGAAACAGGCGACGGGTTTACAGCACCACCTCCCATGCCACCGTCGAACCCCTGGCGCGAGGCCTCTCCGGAAAAAAGATGCAGCCGATCCTCATCACCCTCGACCCCGGAGGAGAGGTGGGGGAGCAACCCTATGTCGGCGTCAAGGGGGAGGAGTTCGGCATCGTTGTCTCCGGGACGGTCATCTTTGAACAGGCAGGGAAAAAGTATGATCTCGGCGCCATGGATGCCGTCTATTTCGACCCGCACCAGCCCCACAACTGGAAAAATGCGAACGAAACCCCCGCCATGATCCTTATCGTCGTCTCCCTCTAGGAGGGAGACGATGGACCTCCCTTCTCCCCCAGACGCCTTCCCTGGGGCGATCCCCGAAGGCCTTTCCGAAGAGGAGGCCCGGAAAAGGCTGGAGTCGACAGGTCCCAATTCGGTCCCTCTTCCCGAACCGCCCCCCGGTCGCCTCCTGCTCGCAAAATTCTGGGGACCCGTGCCCTGGATGCTGGAAACCGCCTTCCTTCTCGAACTCGCGACCGGCAAAGATCTCGAAGCCCTGATCGTGATCCTCCTTCTCCTGATGAATGGCCTTCTGGCCTTTCTGAAGGAGGAAAAGGGGAAAGCTGCCCTCCGCCTTCTCCGGGACAAGATGGAGGTAACCGCCCGCGTCAGGCGGGACCGTCTCTGGAAGACAGTTCCCGCACGGGAAATCGTTCCGGGAGACCTCGTCCATGTCCGCCAGGGGGACTTCGTCCCGGCCGACCTCCTCCTGGACTCCGGAACACCGCTCCTCGACCAGTCCTCCCTGACCGGAGAATCCCTTCCTGTCCCGAAGGGTCCGGGGGATCCGCTCTTCGCCGGGACCTTCGTCCGCCGGGGGGAGGGAACGGGACGGGTTACCCGGACAGGAAAGGACTGCGCCTTTGGCCGGACGGTCCAGCTTGTCCACGATGCCGAAACACGAAGCCACGCCGAAGCGACGGTGCTTCAGATCGTCCGCTCCCTCCTTCTGACGGACCTTCTCCTCGCACTCGTCATCGTCCCTCTCTCCCTCAGGAACGGGCTCTCTTTGTCCGCGATCACGGCCTTTGTTCTCATTCTCCTGATTTCGGCCATTCCGATCGCCCTGCCGCCCATGTTTACCCTGGCCAACGCGCTCTCCGCCGTGACCCTCGGAAAACGAGAGGTCCTGGTGACCCGTCTCTCCGCGATTTCGGATGCGGCGGCCATGGAAGAACTGATTTGCGACAAGACCGGAACCCTGACCGAAAACCGTCTGGCGGTCTTCGATGTCAGCCCGGCACCCGGCCATTCCGGGACGGAACTTCTCCAGGCGGCGATGAACGCCTCCGACGCCGCGACCCTGGACCCGCTCGATCTTGCCATTCTTGTCGAGGGAAAGCGCCGGGGGCTTGTCCCCGGGTCAGAGCGTTCCCGGATTTCCTTCACCCCCTTCGATCCCTCCACGAAGCGCACGGAGGCTCTCCTCGAGGAGTCAGGGACCCGGATCCGTGTCGTCAAGGGCTCTCCTCCCCTCCTTTCAGCCCTGGGCCTTCTCACTGATCTCCTCCCGCCGGCTCTCCCCGGAGGACAGCGGCCGGTGGCCGTTCTGTCCGGTCCGGAAAATGGCCCGCTAAAGCTTTTGGGGGTCCTTTCCTTTTCCGATCCCTTAAGACACGACAGCCGGCAGACACTTGACCGTCTCCGGGATCTGGGGGTGCGTATCCGTCTGGCGACGGGGGACACGCCGGAGGCCGCCATTCCGGTCGCGCGCGCCCTGGGGCTCTCCGGGGATCCCTGCTCGGGGAAACCGGACCCCTTTCGGGAGGAGTGCGACCTTTTCGCGGGGATTCTCCCTGAAGACAAGTTCATTCTCGTCAGGAGGCTTCAGGAAAAAGGACGGATCGTGGGAATGACCGGGGACGGAGTCAATGATGCGCCGGCTCTCAGGCAGGCGGAGGTCGGAATCGCCGTGGCCCGCTCCACCGATATCGCCCGGGCCTCGGCGGGGCTTGTGCTGCTGTCGCCAGGCCTTTCCGGCCTGGTCGAGGTCGTCCTTGAAGGCCGGCGGGTCACCCGGCGCCTCCAGAGCTACATTCTCAACAAGATTGTGAAAACCATCGAAATCGCGTTTTTCCTCACAGGAGGGCTCCTCCTTCTCCACACGGCCGTCATCGGATCCCGTCAGGTCCTGCTCCTCATCTTCACCAACGACTTTGTGACCATGGCCCTGGCCAGCGACCGGGTGAGGATTTCCGAAAGACCGGACATCCTCAATATCCGCCAGACGATGATCCGGGGATTCCTCTTTGCCGCCCTCTGGCTCCTCCTGACCTTTTCCCTGTTCCGTGCAGGTCAGACCATCCTCCATCTTTCCCCGGAGAAGTGCCAGACGCTTTCCTTCCTGACCCTGGTCCTGACGGGAATCGGAAATGTCCTTGTCATCCGGCATCCCGGACCCCTGGTCAAATCTCCTCCCTCCCGGACCCTTCTCCTGATTCTGGGAGCCGACATTCTCGTTGCGGGGATCCTGGCAGGAACCCCCTTTCTTTTCTCTCCCCTTCCGTTACCGGTCATTTGTGGTGTTTTTGGAATCGTAGGTGGGGCCACCCTGGCCATTGAAGTTCTGAAGTCACTTCAGACCGGCCCCGATCGGGCGGGAGATGAGGGAGGGAGGCTGGTTTCCGGGAGCGCCGCTCCTCCAGGAGAGAAATGAATCGAAGGCAAGGGCGGGGCTTGCGAGAAATCCCTGGAAGCTCCTGACTCCAAGCTCCTTGAGAAAGTCCCGTTCCCCAACGCTTTCCATTCCTTCGGCGCAGGTTTCAAGGCCAAGGGCCTGGGCCATTATGACAATCAGGTGCCCGATTTCGAAGGCCTCGCTGTCCCTGTGGATATTCCGGACGAAGGACCGGTCGATCTTCAG
>JAJYPO010000117.1 GCA_021795275.1 Nitrospirota bacterium
GTCATCGGCCTTCTTGGGGGCCTTGTCTCCATTATCCTTCCCTTGCCGTCCGAGGGCAGGGAAGTTTTTCGGCCGTGATTCCGAAACATGCGGAAACCTCCTGCCGCCGGAAGAGCGGACCGTCCGGCTCGGCTCTTCTTTTCCTGCTTTTCCTTGGGATGTTTTTTCCAAAAGGAGCCGGGGTGATTCCGGACAAGGTCTTTGCCGCCTCCCACCCGTCAATTCGATCGATCGAGAAAAAGCTCGATGCCCGGGAGCGGGAGATGCGAAACCTGAAGCTCCGGCTCGCGAAAAACAAGGACCGTCTGAAGCGGTACAAGGGCCGTCGTCTCAAGCTCAAGGTCAGGATCCTCAGGCTCCGCGTCAAGCTTGAGTCATTCCATCTGCAGGTCGAAAGGCTCCAGATCCGCGAGATCCAGGACCGCCAGGCCATCAGGCGGCTCGACCGCGCCATGGCCCGTCTTGGTGTCGTTATCGACGCCGACCTTCGCGAAAAAGGCTCCCTTGAATCAAGGCTCCTCACACGGATGGCGGAGGTCTCCCTGTCGCGTCTCGATGGAACCGACATTCAACCCGACCTGATCCTGCGGTCCAATATCCTGGCGGATCAGACAAACCATCTCGACTCTCTCCTGCATGGTTACCGGACCAAGGAAAATCGGCTCCGCCTCAGTCGGGCGCAGCTGAAAACGATCCAGAATCACGAAAAGAAGCTTCTGGAAAACCGAGAAAAGGAAGAGGCCCGTCTCAAGAGGAAAATGACCGGGACCCAGAGCGAGATCGCACGGCTCAAGAAAAAAGAAGAGGCCATCGCCCAGGATAACCGCTCGATTCTCAGGCGCCGTCGAAAGCTGATGAACCTGATCGCGCGGCTTGAGCGGATGCGTCGCAGGTCGCCCCTCCAGGAAGGATTCTCCCATCCTCCCGTTCCGGGGCACTCCGTTTTCAAATGGCCGGTCAAAGGTCGGATCATCGAGAGCTTCGGACCGTTTCACGATGGCATTGATATCGCTGCCGGAGTCGGGTCCCGCGTCCGAGCCGCCTGGCCGGGAAAGGTTCTCTTCGCCAGGGCCTACACGGGATACGGACGCCTGGTCATCCTGGCCCACGGGAATCATCTTTACACCCTTTACGGCCATCTCGACCATATCTTTGCCAGGGAGGGCGAAAGGGTCCCGGAAGGGAGAATTATCGGAACGGTGGGGAGGGGGGGAACCCGAGGGCGGTCGACCCTCTTTTTCGGAGTGACCCGCCGTGGGAAGCCGGTAAGCCCGATGGGTTTCCTTTCCCACTGAAGGGAGCTCAAGCGGAGTCCGGCGGCCGTGTTGTAATGCCGGCCGATGCATGATATTCTCAAATCACAATTTGTTGAGCCGCTTCTTCTCTCGAAAGCCTCCCGGGCTCCGGCAGGACCCTCGGGATTACTATCATAAGGATCTTTATGCATCTTCCGGGTTTCAGGAATGGGTCGAACCGATCAGGCTGGAAGTGGGTCATGAAAACAGGAAATATCCTTCTTGTCCTCGCGGTCGGGATTCTGGTCGGCGGAGTCGGCCATGCGGTTCTGGCGGATGGGGGGACGGACAAGAGTCTCAAGATCTTTTCCATGGTCTACGCTTTGATTCAGAACGATTACGTCGACAAGATTCCGGCGCAGCCGGTTCTCGACAGCGCGATTCGCGGGATGGTGGCCTCGCTCGATCCCCACTCCGAGTATATGACCCCCCAGGAGTATCACGATCTCGAAATCAACACCCAGGGGCGTTTTGGCGGGGTCGGAATCAAGATCACCACCGAAGGGAACCGCATTATTGTTCAGGCTCCCATCGACGACTCCCCGGCCTTTCGGGCGGGTATCAAGTCGGGGGACGAGATCATCCGGGTCAACGGGGTGAGCACTGCCTCCCTCGGTCTGGCCAAGGCTGTCCGGACCATGAGGGGGAAGCCGGGAACCCATGTGATTCTTACGGTTTTCAGAAAAGGGGTTTTCACGGCGCGGGATTTCGACCTGGTCCGGGAGGTCATCAAGATCCACACGGTCAAATTCCGCATGCTGAAAGATCATATCGGATATGTCCTCGTCCGGGAATTTTCGGAAAATACGGCGCGGGATCTTGACGCGACCCTGAAGAAACTCGGCCGGAAGGGAATGCGCGCTCTCGTCATCGACCTGCGTAACAACCCTGGAGGCTTGTTGACAAGCGCGGTGGATGTCTCCTCGCTCTTCATTCCCGACAACAAGGTGGTCGTTTCGATGAAGGGGCGCCGGCAGGAACGGGCCTTCCGATCCCACGGGGGAGAAGACTTTCCTCGCGTTCCCGTCGTGATCCTTGTCAACACGGAAACGGCCTCGGCGGCGGAAATCGTCTCCGGAGCGCTTCAGGATTACCACCGTGCGACGATTATCGGCACACAGACGTTTGGGAAAGGTTCCGTTCAGACGATTCTTCCTCTCTTTGACGGATCGGCTCTTCGATTGACGACAGCCCGCTACTTCACCCCATCGGGCCGCTCGATCCAGGATTACGGGATCACGCCGGACATCATCGTCAAGGAGCGAATTCCCAAAGGGGGACGGCCCATTTCCGTTCCTCGCGAAGTGGATCTGAAGCATCATTTTCTTAATCCTGACGGGAAGGAACACCATGTGATCATTCCCGCCGGCAATATCCAGAAACACCTTGTCTACCCCATTCCCTCCGGGAAAGCTGACAATCAGCTGCGCACTGCCATCCGGATCCTTAAACGAAAGTTGGCCGGGTGAGCCGGGGGCTTTTTGTGGAGGCCCCCGCTTTCCCTCCATGCATCTTTCCGGTTGTTCCCTGCCTAAAAAGGACTTGCCAACTCCCGTTCCCTTTGATATCCTTTTATCACTCAGTTGGCGTGAGTGCTAAAACCCAGTTCCAACATTGAAAATGGAGGTGTGTATGAAATTTAAGCCTTTGAAGGATCGTGTTTTTGTGAGCTATGCGGAAGAGGTTGAAAAGACCCAGGGAGGCTTGTACATTCCTGACGCTGCAAAAGAGAAGCCGCAGAAGGGCAAGGTAGAGGAGATCGGCGAAGAGGTGAAGTCCCTCAAGAAGGGTGACACGATCCTCTTCGACAAGTACTCTGGTTCGAAGATCTCGATCGACGGGACTGATTACCTGATTCTGCGGGAAGAAGATATCCTGGGCGTTTTTGTCTCCTGAGGAGCGGAGCGGAAAAATCTGAAAGGGTGCGTCAAATAAAATAACATCACGAATTTTTCGGGAGGAAATGCTATGGCAAAACAGATGATTTACAGTGAAGAGGCCCGGAACGCCGTGCTACGCGGAGTCGCCGCCCTGGCGGATGCGGTGAAGGTGACCCTGGGACCTAAAGGGCGCAACGCCGTCATCGACAAGAAGTTCGGTGCCCCCACCATCACCAAGGATGGTGTGACGGTGGCCAAGGAGGTCGAGCTCAAGGATCCTTACGAGAACATGGGCGCCCAGCTTGTGAAGGAAGTGGCTTCCAAGACCAGCGATATCGCGGGTGACGGAACCACCACCGCGACCGTCCTGGCTCATGCCATCTATCGCGAGGGGGTCAAGAATGTGACCGCCGGTGCCAACTCGATGGACATCAAGCGTGGAATCGATCTGGCGGTTACTGCCGTGATCGAGGAGCTCAAGAAGCTCAGCAAGCCCTGTCAGGACAAGAAGGAGATTGCCCAGATCGCCACGATCTCCGCCAACAATGATGCCGAGATCGGCCGTCTCATCGCCGATGCCATGGACAAGGTCGGCAAGGATGGTGTGATCACGGTCGAAGAGGCGAAGAGCATGACCACCTCGCTCGATGTGGTGGAGGGAATGCAGTTTGACCGAGGCTATGTCTCTCCTTATTTCGTCACCGACCAGGAGCGGATGGAGGTCATTCTCGACAATCCCTACATCCTGATCCATGAAAAGAAGATCAGCAACATGAAAGATCTTCTCCCCATTCTTGAACAGATCGCCAAGATGGGCCGGCCTCTCATGATCATCGCGGAAGAGGTGGAAGGCGAGGCTCTGGCGACCCTGGTGGTCAACAAGCTTCGCGGAACCCTCAATGTGGCGGCGGTGAAAGCTCCCGGCTTCGGAGACCGGAGAAAGGCGATGCTCGAGGATATCGCCATCCTGACAAATGGCACCATGATCGCCGAGGACCTCGGTCTCAAGCTCGAAAACGTCAAGCTTTCCGACCTTGGCCGGGCAAAACGGGTCTCTATCGACAAGGACAATACGACGATCGTCGAAGGAGCCGGAGAGCATGCCAAGATCCAGGCCCGAGTGAAGCAGATCAAGACCCAGATCGAAGAGTCGACATCCGACTATGATCGGGAAAAGCTTCAGGAGAGGCTCGCCAAGATCGTGGGCGGTGTGGCGGTCATCAATGTCGGCGCCGCGACCGAAACAGAAATGAAAGAGAAAAAGGCCCGTGTGGAAGACGCGCTCCATGCGACGAAGGCCGCTGTTGAAGAGGGAATCGTCCCCGGTGGTGGGGTGGCCCTTCTCCGGTCGTCGGCTGTTCTTGAGCATCTGAAGGCTGAAGGCGATCAGAAGATCGGTGTCAACATCATCAAGCGGGCGCTTGAAGAGCCGCTTCGCCAGATTTCACACAACGCGGGTCTCGAGGGTTCGGTTGTCCTCCAGCGGGTCCGTCACGAAAAGGGTTCCATGGGCTTCGATGCGGCTTCCGAAACCTATGTGGACATGATCCAGGCGGGCATCATCGATCCGACCAAGGTTACCCGGACGGCCCTCCAGAATGCGGCCTCGGTTTCGGGGCTTCTTCTGACGACCGAAGTCATGATCTGCGAACTGCCTGAGAAGGAAGCCAAAGGACCGGCCATGCCCGGTGCCGGCGGAATGGGAGACATGTACTAGGATTTCCGTTTCCGATAGGGGGGGGATTTCCCCCCCCTTTTTTTTTGTCATTTTGTCCGGACCGATTTCGCGAGGCTCCAGGAATGTTGTAAAATAAACCTTCAAGGGAGATTGGCGAAGCCTTTTTTTAGAACGATTCCCGGTGGCACCTGAAAAATAAACCTATCAAAACAGATCCGAAGAGGAGAGTCTCGATGAGTGAAAAAGTTGGGGAAGTGTCTACGGCCGAATGGGACAAGCGTGTTCTCGAGTCGAAGGGAGTGGTTATGGTCGACTTCTGGGCTCCCTGGTGCGGACCATGCCGCATGGTGGCTCCCGTCGTGGATGAGCTGGCGGAAGAATACAAGGGCCGCGTGACCTTCATGAAGCTCAACACCGACGACAACCAGGATATCGCGGTCCGCTACCAGGTGATGGGGATCCCGACCCTGATCTTCTTCAAGGACGGGAAGGTCGTGAGCAAGCTTGTCGGTGCCCAGAGCAAGAAAACCTTCAAGGAAAAGATCGAAGAGCTTCTGGCGGCCTGACCCGGGTGATTTCCCATCTTCGAATCGCCGCATTCGCCACGATCGAGGAGATGTCGGTCTCTTTTGATGAGGGGCTGACAGTCGTCACGGGAGAGACGGGTGCAGGAAAGTCTCTTCTGGTCGATGCGCTTTTTCTGGTCTCGGGGCAAAAGCCCCGGGGCCTTTCAGTTCGTCCTGGCTGCAATGAAGGCATTGTCGAGGCCTCTTTTTCGGCTCCTTCCCTCCCGATTCCCGAATCTCTGACCGATATTCTTTCTTCCGACGAGGATCTCGTCATCCGCCGGGTGGTGACCCCGAACGGTCGATTCCGTCAGACCGTCAACGGTCAGGCCGTTTCCACCTCCCAGCTCCAAAGTCTTGTGGAGATCCTTTTCGACCTCGTCGGTCAGGGAGAGAATCATCGGCTCATCAAAAGCGATGCCCACCGCCACTACCTGGACTCCTTCTCAGGAGTGGCTGAGCTTGCCGAACGCTTTGAGGGACTGCGTCGGGAGATCCTTGCCCTCAGACGGGAGAGGGAGGAACTTTCGGCGCAGCGGGAGCGCGATCTCCGGGAACGGGAGGAACGGATCCGGATGCGGGAGGATGCGGAGCTGCTCTCGGGAAGTCCGGGAGAGTTCGAAGAGCTTTCCCAGACGCTGTCGGCCCAGCTCAATCTCCAGGAAATCCTCACGGTTGCCGGGCGTTCCTACGGAGCCCTCTATGAAGACGACCAGAGCGTCCTCGCCCTTCTGGGCCGCGTGGCCTCCGACCTCGAACACATCCTCTCCCTGGATCCGACTCTGCATCCCCTCCGGACTGCCCTTGAAGAGGCGACGGAGATCCTGAAGGACAGCGCCCACGAGCTCCACCGGTACCGCGAATCCATGGAGATGGACCCGGAAAAACTGGCGGCCCTCGAAGGACGTTTCAGCCTCTATCGACGGCTCGCTCAAAAGTACCGGGTCCGGCCGGAGGAGCTTGTCATCCACCTGGACCAGGTGACGGCGGAGGACGCCGGAGCGGCCGATCGGGCCCTGGAGGAGGTGGAGGGGAGAATCCTGGAGGCTGAAAAGTCGCTTCGGACGTTGGGGGAGTCGCTGGGAATACGGAGGCGGGAAGCCGCCGGGCGCTTTTCCGAGGCCGTGTGTGCAGTGCTTCGACGTCTGCGGATCGACCACCCCTCCTTCTCTGTTTCTCTTGACCCCTATCCCGATTTTCTGGGAGGACCTTTCGGGATGGAAAGGGTGGAGTTTCTGTTTTCGGCCAATCCTGGAATGCCGGAATGCCCGCTGGGCCAGGTCGCCTCCGGTGGCGAGATCTCCCGGGTCCTTTTGTCGATCAAGGCCGTTCTGGCCGATCTCGACGAAGTTCCGACCCTCGTCTTCGACGAAATCGATTCGGGGATCGGAGGAGAGGTCGGTGAGGTTCTGGGGGATCTTCTGAAAGAAATCGGACGACGCCGCCAGGTTCTGGCCATCACGCACCTGCACCAGGTTGCCCGGAAGGGAGACCACCACCTGCTCTTCCAAGA
>JAJYPO010000118.1 GCA_021795275.1 Nitrospirota bacterium
TACGGTGGGGAAGCGGCGGGCTACGTGGTCGAGCTTTCTGACGGGTTTCGCCTCTACCATGCCGGCGACACCAATGTCTTTTCCGACATGAGGCTTATTCGCGAGCTTTACGATCCACAGTTGGTCTGTCTTCCCATCGGAGACCTCTATACGATGGGACCCCGGGAGGCGGCAATGGCGGTCGGATTTCTGGAAGCCAAAACCGTTCTGCCGCTTCATCATGGAACTTTCCCTGCTCTGACGGGAACTCCGGAAGCCTTTACACGGCTGGTCGCGGACAAAAACTGCCGGGTGCTGTCCGTTCGCCCGGGGGAGCCCTTTTCGCTCTGAGCCCAAAGATGAAGGAAGACGACAGGCAAAGCCATAGGTACGATCCTCAAGGCGAAAGCCCCCTTTACTCCGGCGTCGTCGTTCCCGGATTCCTCCGATTTTCCGTTATTGGATGATCCAAAATGCGTGGTCGGCATGCGGGATCGAAGAGGGACCCGATTTTGCGGGAAGAGTGGATCGGATGTTTCGGAGAAAACGGGGACAGGTGCCACCGATCTTCGATCAGGCGGTCACGCTGTCTTTCAAGCGGAGGATAGGGTGGGGTGCTCCGCCCCGGTCTCTCCGGTCCCCCTTCCCTGGCGGGAAGGGGCGGTCGGACCAAAAGTGCCGGGACGGAAGGAAGGGTGTATGCGGGTGGGTATTAGGCAGGCTGGCCAAGCGGGCGTGCTGTCGCCGGGATCGAGGCAGGAGCGGCCTTTTTTCCGTGAGACAGTCCGTTTCCGTGCCAGTGAGAGGCGACCGCGCCTTTGGCAGGAAAGGTCCGGGCCCAGAGTTCGACCAGGCCCTCTTTCACTTTATCGGTCTTTTTCGCCACGACGGAAGTCCGCCCGATCCTGATCGAGGAGCGGAGCGTCGCTTCAACACGGTCGATGTCGTCGGGGGCGACGGAGACGCATTCTCCGGGTTTCAAGTCCCGGGGGGTCGGGTCCGAGGGAGACTCCATGACCACCAGTGAGCTCTTGAGGCGGGCGGATCGTGCGAGAAAGATCCCGCCCACCGACTCGACTGAAAGAATCCGACCCGTGGGGGCATTGCAGAGAGGTCGGCCTGTCCGGTCGATCTTGGTTTCCCGGATCAGGAGGGAGAGGTTACGATTCCCTGCCTGGTGGCGAACCTTCATCACGATTCCCCCGATGACCTTCTTGGCGACATGGCGGTCTCCTGTGCCTTCATCCTCGATCATCGCGGCGGGAGATTCACCGGTCTGAAAAAGGGCGAGCGCCATTCCGACAAACAGCCCCAAGAACCCTTTCGTCTTCGTTTTTCCCAGATTCTTATCCATTTTTATCCACCCGGAAACAATTTGATATCCAAATTTCATGATTCTTGCCAGTCATTACATAGCAATCAGTGTGCCATATTAAAGTATTTTTTATTCATAACTACTTGGAGCATGAAAGTAATTGATAGGGCGATTTTTTGTCAGAAATCACGACACGAATGTCCATACAAGGTGACAAAAATGTCCTGCTTCTCCCTCATCGGAAAAAGCCTTCAGAGATAGTAATGGAATCCGACCATCACGTTCATGAGAGATCCCAGAAAGGTGAAGCCGGTGGCAGAAGGTCCTTCGTTGGGAAGGTTCCAGTTGATGGACAGGGGGTTCCATTGGGCAAACCAGGCGAGCCGTGGAATGTCCGCGATCTCGGTCTCGATTCCGATCCCGGCGGAGAGACTGACGGCGGAGGGGAGTCCGGCACCGGTATTGAGGGCGGGAATGAGGTCGAGGTTGGCATAGAGCAGAGAATGCCGCCGGGTGATGAGCGCCAGCATCGGCTCGATGTTCAGGGTGGCAAGGAGGCTCGATTGGGGAGAGATCTGCGGAAGCCCCAAGCCGATGCCTCCATCGAGGCCGAAGCGGTCGTTGAACCAGTACCGGGTGTCCACAAAGCCGACATTGCTGAAGACATCGCTTCCATTCTGCTGGACCATGTCCATGGGAGCCCATGCGAGTCCCACGCCGAAATGGTGGACGTTGTCATAGGTCCCTCCTGAGGATGACTGGGAGGTTGCAGGAGAATCGATACTGCCGGCCGCTGCCTCATCGGCAAGAGCCGGGTTGAGAGTCAGGGGAGTGGCGATCACGGCAAAAGAAAGCAGAAGGGACGCGAAAAGTTTTTTTCCGGCTGACGTTTTCATGGGAGGATGACCTCGACTATCAATGGGTTGGTTATAATGGAGCTCCAGGCCCCGGCATTTGCAATTCTTGATTATCTTATCAGGGATTGTTCTGGAGGGTTATGATCCCGGTCGTCGGAAATTGTGACGGCAGTCACAGTGAAAGAACACTTTCTGCCGTCAGAAGGCGGATATGGGGAACTGTGCGGTCCGCATCAAGAAGCTGCGACAGCGGATAGGTGTGGCCGACGCCCACCGTCTTCATTCCCGCCTCCCGGGCGGCGGCGATACCCTGCACCGAATCCTCGATGACCGCGATCTCGTGTGGCCCCCCCGTGTGGAGCCCGCGGTCGAGAAGAAGGCGATAGGCCTTCAGATACCCTTCCGGATCGGGCTTTCCATGATGCGTGTCCTCCGCGCTTACGACAAAGGCGAAGAGGTTTTTCAGGCCGTTTTTCTCGAGGGCATGGAGGATTTCGGGCCGAAGGGCCCCGGATACGATCCCGAGGGGAACCCGTCCGGCCAGCTCCCGGATCAGAGATTGGACCCCCTCGTAAAGAGGAAGTCCTTCCCCCATCCGAATCTCGTAAAGACGGGATTTGGCTTCAATCAAGTCCCGGAGGGTAGACTCTGGGACGGGAGTTTTTTTCGCCGCCTCCCATGCCGTCGAAAGACATCCCCGGTCGTCCATGCCGAGATAGAGGGCGTCATAGTCTTCGGAAGACAGGGGGACCCCATGGGGGGCGAGGACCTGGGCGAAAAGATCCCGGTGGACGGTTTCGTCGTCGAGGATGACGCCATTGAAGTCGAACAGAACCGATCGGATCACGAATCTTTCCTAAACAAAGTGTTAAGGTGGATGGCCGGGTTCGGAGGGGTCAAAGGGGTCAAAAAAAAGGCCCCCCGCAACGTGCAGGGGGACCCGGAGCATTCCGAACGGCAAGGATTACCGGAAATCAGAGCTCCTTAGCGTGGTGAGCAAGATAGTCGGCCACGCCGGCTGGGGAGGCCTTCATGGCGGGCTTTCCTTTCTGCCACCCGGCCGGACAGACTTCTCCGTGCTGTTCGGTGTATTGGAGTGCGTCGACCATCCGGAGCATCTCGTCCACGTTACGCCCGAGGGGAAGATCGTTGACCACCTGATGGCGAACGATGCGGTTCTTGTCGATCAGGAAGGAGCCTCGGAGGGCCAGTTTCTCTCCGAGAAGGACATCGTAGTCCCGGCTGATGCTCTTGGTCAGGTCGGCCACCATGGGAAAGCTCACATGGCCGAGGCCGCCTTTGTCCACCGGGGTGTTTTTCCAGGCAAGATGGGTGAAATGGGAGTCGATGCTGACGGATATCACCTCGACGTTGCGGGAGTGGAATTCCTTCAGCCGGTGTTCGAAGGCGAGGATTTCAGAAGGGCAGACGAAGGTGAAATCAAGTGGATAGAAAAACAGGACGCCATATTTTCCCTTCAGGACTTCCGACAGGGTGAACTTGTCGTTGAAGGAGTTGTCCCCCATGACGGCGGTGGCGGTGAAATCTGGAGCAGGCTTTCCAACGAGGACGGACATAGGTATGGTTCCTCCGAAGATCAGTGATTGATCGTTTGGGTGGTGGTCTGGGGTGCCGGCGCAAACCAGAAGAATTTCGCGTGCCGGACATTTCCGATTCGGACGTGCTATTCCATTATACGACAGCTCTGAACCGGAGTCGACTCCATCCACGGGAATTGCGGGATCAGAAGATCAGGGCCGAAAGATCGGGATGAACTTTCCGTCCGGGAGAGCTCGGTCGCATTTGTCACGAAGCGGTCGCAGGAAATGAGGGGGCTGAAAATTCCATCGGAATTCCTGCAAATCCCTTTTCATTTTACCATGTTTCGGCAAACAGGCCCGAAGGTGACCGAGGTCTCTGCCCCAGATCTTGTTTTTTGGGGAGAGAATCCTTAACGACAGGGGTTATGTGTGCAATGTTCACGGGAATGTTTCCCGACTGATAGCGCGAGACGCCGGGGACGATTCTTTGGCGGATCGCGGAAATCCAGGGGGAAAGATCCCGGAAACCTTTCTTCTGATGGCACTCTTTTTCTTCGACCATTCGGATCCCCCAGGTGAGCTTTGACCAGAAAAACCATTGCGGGTCAAAACGTTCCATAAGAAGACGCGCGACATCGTCCTGGGTTCGTTCCTGGTCCATGGGATTCTCCGGTATGGAAGAGCGGGCTGCCCGAATGATTCATTCTTGCCACAGGATCCCTCGAGGGGGTGACACCCTGTTCAAGGTCCTGTTACAAGATGGTCACGGGAGAGGACGATGAGGGAAGGCCGGAGAAAGCCTTCCCGAAGGACTGCGTCAGGGAGAGCGCTTCCAGCCATTGGATTTGGAATAATGATAGCCGGCGGCCTCGAGTTCACTCTTCGGATGGAAGACGTAGGCACCCGAGGGAAGCATCTCCGTCATGGAGTTTTCGTCCTGCTGGATCACGGAGCCTCCAAGGGGACCGTGCGACGGCGAGGGAGGAAGTGGAACGATGTGTCCTCGGGCGCTCTCCCTCGCCTTCTTCTTTTCCTTTTTAATGGCCTGGTGCGCCTCCCACTCCTGTTCGGCCTGCCAGTCCTTTTTGAGGGCGACGAACTTGCCGGTATAGAGATAACGGTAGGGACGGCCTCCGACTGGGCGGATCCACCGGTAGGGACGCTCGGGGGTTTCCTCCGGATAAATGCGGCGGCGGCGGAAGTCCATCAGGTACAGACGCCCATGGTAGGGTCGGGGTTTTGACTGGTAAATGAAATCCATGGGGGAGAGACGGTGTTTTGTCTCCAGGCGGACCTTCTTGACGAGGACAAGGTCCCGGGGGTCACTCGGGACGGGAATGGTCTTGACGTAGTTCGGAAGGGAGCGGGTGTTGATCAGGTAGTTCCCCTGCCGGTTGTCTGACCCCGATGAGGAATAGAAAGCGCAGGAGCCGAACAGGAGAAGGGCCGAAAGGAGAAAAAGGCGGATCCTGAGCATAAGGGACGACTCCCGGAGAATGATCAAGAGACTTTTGATGGAGGGGCTCCTCAATTGCTTACAATATTGTCATGTCGGGGCAGGACCGGGCAAGCGCCTCGAAGATAATGTCATGGTTCGGGACGAATCCCGTAATTTGCGTTAGACTTGATGGAGAAATCGTCTCTCAACCAGCATAGGAGATCAATGTTAAGATTGTCTCAAGAAGGAGCGGAGCGCCGATGATCAAATCCTGGAAAGGGATCTGGCCCGTCATCGATCCGTCGGCATGGATCGCGGAAAATGCGGTCGTCGTTGGCGATGTAGAGATCGGTGAAGATTCGGGAATCTGGTATGGGGCGGTGGTGAGGGGGGATGTCCATCGCATCCGAATTGGGGCCCGGACCAATGTGCAGGATCTGTCTGTCCTCCATGTCACGAGGGACAGGTACTCCCTGACGGTCGGGGACGAGGTGACGGTAGGCCATCGGGTCATTCTTCATGGGGCCACACTGGAAAACAGGATCCTGGTCGGCATGGGAGCTATCGTCATGGACGGATCGCATGTCGGGGAAGATGTCATCATCGGGGCGGGCTCCCTGGTAACGGAAGGAACGGTGATTCCACCGGGCCATCTGGCCTTCGGTTCCCCCTGCCGGGTCCGCCGGGAGCTGACGGCCGAGGAGAGGTCGTGGATCCGGGAATCGGCGCGCCATTATGCCCTCTACCGCCTCGAGCACGCCTCCGCCCCAGGGGGAACTCCGTGAATGCCTGGCAATCGAGAACCCCCGGGATCAGGACTATTCTCGCTCTGGTCGTCGCGGTCCTGATCGTGGGGCTGGTGGGAATCCTGGGTGCGGTGGACGAGTTTCTTGTCCGCCACAATGCCTTCAAGATTCTTTCCCGGGAAGGACGCCTGGTCGCCCAGGAGTTTGCCTTCGGGGTCGACATGCGCCATGAGGCGGATCAGTTTCTCTCCGCCGCCGGACCTTCCGCCACCGACCAGTGGGCCCACGTCCGGGAGCTCGTGTCGATCCGGAGGGAGATGTCGGCCGTTCTTGCCATCCGGCACAATGTGACTCGGGTCGATCTTCTGTCCCGCCAGACGGGACTGCCCCACATTGTGTCGACCTCGGGCACGCCGATGTCGCCAGAAGAACGGGCGGCCCACGACGCCGTCGGCCTGGAACACCAGCCCTGGATGTCGGTAAGGGAACACTCGGGGGGGGATGCCATCTATGTGGTGGTTCCTTTCCGGCATGCAAACCAGATCCTGGGAACGGTAGGGATCCGCCTTTCCTATTATGAGATCGACGCTCTGGTCCGCCAGGAAAAGGAGCGAATGGCGTTCATCCTTCTGGCCGGATTTCTGCTGCTGATGGGGGGCCTGAGCTTCGCTCTCAAACGGTGGCTGATTGATCCGACGCGGGAACTTGAACGGGAGATGAGGGAGGTCGGCGAGGGAGATCTGAGCCGGGAATTCTGTTCTCTAGGATCTTCTGAAATCCAGCGGACGGGAGAATCCTTCAACCGGATGGTGGACATGCTCCGGGAGAGAACCCGGGAAAAAGAACTCCTGCTGGAGGAGGTCCGCCGCCTGAACACAGGGCTTCAGGACAGGATTCTTGAGAAAACCCAGGAGCTTCAGGCCAAGAATCAGGCTCTTGCGCAAACGAACGAGGCCATGTACTTTCTCCAGCGACGTCTGGTGGAGCTCGAGAGGCGGGCTGCGATCGGGGAGGGAATGGCGGTCGTGGCCCATGA
>JAJYPO010000119.1 GCA_021795275.1 Nitrospirota bacterium
GCATCGAAGGTGCTGGCTCTCTGCCTGAATCGGCTCCTCCGGAATCTCGCGATCACTCTTCTCCGTCTGTCCGGAAGGGAAAAAATTGCGGAGTCCCTCCGGGATTCCTCCTGGAAGCCCTCCCGGGCTCTTTCCTTCCTCGGATTCTGAGCCGGAATTCAGGGAAAAACGGTCTGTTCTTTTTCGTTCGCCATCAGTCAGGCGTCGGACCATTGCGTTTTTTTCCCGGACATCAATCAGCGAAACTCTGATCTTTTGCTTCTCTCTCCCCATTGATTTCCATAAAACCTCTCGGTTCGAACAGAGGGTCTCAAGACCTTGGGCAATGGAGCGTTTGGCGGCCGGAACCGGATGGGAGGAGAAGAAGTCCGCCACCATATTTCTTCTTTCTCTCCCTTCTCCTCCGAGGATGTTGCATGGCAGTAAATCGCTGTTCCTCATCTGCACAAGGATCTCTTCGATCTGGTCGATGACGATCACCCGATCGAGGAGCGGTATCGACCCGACAATGTCGGACGCCCTCCCTTCGATCTGTTCACGACAGTTTTCCTGATCTGGCCTACGACCTGGACAATCATCGGATCACTCCCTCAAGGACTCAGTCGGATCTTCCTCCTGATTGCCTTCGATCCGGAAGGACATCATATGTTTCAGCGGCGAAGGCGACATCTTACGGCGCATTTCCGGTAAAAGGAACCATCCCGGGAATCTTCCCTCCACGAGAAAGCCGGAGGCGATCCTTCAGGAGCGGTCCACGAGGTCCGACAGATAGCCGGGAGCCCGGCGGACCCAGTCGATCACGAAGTCGACAGCAAAGAGGACGTCTTCCCTCGATAGCTCCGGATAGCATTCCGTGACGATCCGGTCGATCGAGTATCCTTTTTTGAAAAGTTCCAGAAAAACCGTCACGGGGATCTGGGTCCCGTCGAGGCAGGGGAGACCCCTCGCCACCTTGGGATTCATCCGGACCCGGCGTATTTTTCGGGAGGGAGCGGGAGAGGCGGGCGATGCGCCTTCTCCGTCCCCCTCCCCCTTGTGCATGGGGAGATCCATCCTGCCCTCCTTTCAAAGGTCGCGTCAGGGGGAGGGAGGGTCGTAAAAGGGATCACCCTTCCCCCCGACGATCGCATAGGGGTTGACCGAGTGCCGTCCGGCCCGCTTGCGGGCGATCGCCCACCGGTAAAAGCGTTCGGTCCGAAGGGCCGAGGCCTCGATACTGTACCGCTCATGATACACCTTCCGGATCCGGTCGAGGTCAGGACAGGACAGGTCGGGCCGAAGCGCCCATTCCACCGCTGTCCGGCAGAGCTCCGGAAATCGCCAGGGATCGACAAGATCCCCCCACTCCGACCACGCCTGCACCTCCGGAAGTCCCCCCTGGCGAAAACCCACCACCGGCACCCCGAAAAAGAGCGACTCCAACGCCACCAGGGGGAAGGCCTCCCGGAAGGAGGAGACCACCGTCACCGCCGCCCGCCGGTAAAAGGGGGCCGGGTTGCACCACCCCGGAAGGTGGATACGCTCCCGGATCCCGTCAAAGCGCGGGTCTTCCAAGCGTCGCTCGATATTCGGTCGCAAGGGGCCCTCCCCCAGGATGACCAGATGAAGGGAGGGGTGGCTCAGAAGACGAGGTCGCAGTCCCTCCAGAAGGGGGAGCTGCCCCTTGTCCCGCTGGAAGGTCCCGATCTGGAGAATGATCCGGCCTTCGTCGGGGATGGAGGGCGACGGTCCCTCCCCCTCCCCCGGCTCGGGGATTCCCCGGGGAAGGGCGACCACCTTCCAGAAGGGAATCTTGCGCTCGACGTAACCAAAGCGCGCGATGTCGCTCACCGCCACGAGATAGTCGCAGAAATGGCGGTAGGGGATCATCCCCTTGGGAGGATTCAGGAGATGGCGCTGACGCACGACGACGGGACGGCTCCGGCCCAATGAAAGCGCGGCGAACCATCCCACCACGCTGTCGATGTAACTCGTCGTCACGAGAATGTCCACATGATTTTTGACGAGATAGTCCCGGACGATCCGGAAGGAGACGAGGTCGAAGTTCGAGCGGAAGGGGACGGAGAGACCGAACCCCTTTCCCTCGGCCACCCGCAGGAGAAAAGTCCCGGGGCGGGACGCGATCACGTAGCGGTGGCCTCTCTTCTCGAAGGCCACCGCCTCGTGAAAGTGGTCCTTTTCCTGGCCCCCCTGGCCCATGGTGCAGTCGAGGTGAAGGATGGAAAGGGGATCATTCACGGGATGTCCCCTCCCCGGAGACCGGCCCGGTAGGCGAGAATCGTCGCCTGAAAGCGAAAAAGTCCCATCCGGCCGGAAACCGGGCGGCAGGCCATCCGGAAGGGATCCGGCGTTCCCCCGAACCGGTAACGCCGGACGGTCCGGGCCGCCCGGTATCCGGCCTCCCGGACCATTTCCGGGTGTTGTTCCCCGAAGGAGCCGTAGGGATAGCAGAAGGTCGTCACGGCAGCGGAAAGCTCCTGGGAAAGCCGTTCCCGGCTCTCACGGATCTCCCGCCGGGCCCGTTCGTCCGGGATGGCCCGGAGATCCGGATGGGTGAGGGTGTGGGATCCCGCCTCGAAGCCCCGGGAGACGAGTTCCCGGGCCAGGGAGGCCTCCATCAGACGATGGCCCGACCAGACGGGATCCCCGGTCCAGTCCACCCGCTTTCCCAGCCTTTCGGCCACGAAGTAGATCGTCGCCGCGAACCCGAACCTCTCCAGGATCGGCGCGGCGTACACATAGTTGTCCTCGTAGCCGTCGTCGAAGGTCAGGGCGACCACCGGACGCGCTTCTCCCCTCTTTTCTCCGTCGAGGGCCCGAACGAGGGATGTTCCCACAAATCCCACCCTTTTGAGGATCGCCATCTGGGCTGCGAACTGCTCGGGGGTGACGCCGGTCCGTGGATCGGCGTCGGGAGAGACCCGGTGGTAGTAGAGGACCGGAGCCCGAAAGTCGTCCGTCATTGAAGCACGCTCTCCACACGATCGAAGACCTCCCGGACCGTGATCCGGGAGAGGCAGTTCTCCTCCCCCATCGTGCACCCGACGTGAGGGCAAGGAGAACAGGGGACCGGATGACGGACCACCTCCCGCCGGGGACCTGCGGCAGGTCCCCAGACCTCCGGAAGGGTCGACCCGAAGAGACCGACCAGGGGCACGTGGGCCGCGTCGGCGATGTGAAGGGGTCCGCTGTCGGCCCCCACGAAGACCGTCGCCCGCCGGACGAGGGCGTCGAGAAGTCCGACCGGGGCTCCGATCAGCGGGACGATCCCCTCTTCCGCCGTCCCGGACAGGACCGACTCCACCAGGGTGCGCTCCGCCTTCGTTCCCGCCACCAGAACGCCCCCTCCCCTTTTCGCCACCCAGAGGTCGGCAAGACGCGCAAAGCGGTCGGGGGGCCACCGCTTGAACCAGTGGCGCCCCCCCGGATGGAGAAAAAGAACCGGATTCCCGTCCGGAAAATGTTTTCGAAGAAGGGCATCGGCCGGATCGCTCCATCGGGGATCCGGCGGAAAGGACTTGTCCCGGATTCCCGAAACAGGAATCCCCGTCTCCGCCAGAAGACGACCGAACTGGAGGATCATGTGATCCGGCCCGTTGTTCAGGTCGACCGGAAAAAAGGTGTCCCAGGAATCGCCGCTCCTCCTGTCGGCGGGATCTCCCGCCGCGCCGGTCCGGGCCGCCCCCGAGAGTCGCGTGATGAGACGGGAGCGGTCGGAGAGGGTCAGGTCGAGAAGAAGGTCCAGCTTCCGACTCCTGACCGTGCCCGCCAGGGAAAGGGTGCCGACGAGCCTCCTGAGCTTCCCTTCTGTCGCGAGTGGGAGGACTTCCACTCCCGGGATCCGTTCGAGAGGATAGGCCGTTCCGGCGTTGACGACCACCGTGATCCGGGATTCCGGGTCGAAGGCCCGGATTTCCCGGATCAGGGGGACGAGCAGAACGACATCTCCCAGATACCGGGTCCGGATCAGTCCGACGGAGAGGCCCATCTCAGATCCGGGAGGGAAAAGGAAGGGCATGGAGCGCCTCCCAGACCGTGTCTGGGTCGATCTTTTTCATGCACTGGTTGTCGGAACACTGGGCGGAGAAGGCCTGGCATGGCTGGCAGGCCAAGTCGGCCTTGACGAACCGTCCGAAGAAGGGGGCGTAGGAGACGTGGTCCCCGGGACCGAAGAGAACCAGGGTCGGAGAGCCCACCGCCTGGGCGATGTGGGCCGGTCCGGAGTCGTTTGAAAGCGTCCCGCAGGCGAGCCGGAGGAGTCCCTTGAGGGTTCCCCAGGGAAGCTGGGTCCGGAGATGGACCCGGGGAGAAAGAGCGCCGCAGGAGGCGGCGAAGGCCTCCTGTTCCGGCCGGTCGGCCGAACCTCCAAGACACAGGACATGAAGACCTTCGTCGTTCAGGCGTCTGGCGATCGACGCAAAGCGATCGGCCGGCCAGTTCTTCGTCCGGGCTCCCGAACCGCAGAAAAAGACCCAGTACCCCCCCTCCGGAATCCCCTCCTCCGCCAGGAGCTCGCGGGCGTGGGCCATGTCCGTGTCGGAGACCGAGAGACGTGGAGGATGGGAGTCGTCGAGCCGTCCGAGACGGCTGACGAGATAGGGAATCCGGTCACGCGTCAGCGCGAGCTGGACGGGCGGACAGACTGTCTGCGTGTAGACGACGCCGTCGATACGACGGTGTATCCAGCCACTCTTGTCGACCAGTCCCAGGCGGCGACGGGCTCCCGTAAAGAAGGCGATGACCCTGGAGCGGGGACCGCGGGAGAAGAAGTCGACCACGAGGTCGTAGCGTTCTGCGCGGACTTTCTGAAGAAACCGGAAATACTGGAAAAGTTTTTCCGGGCCGGATCCTTTATTGGCGGGAAGCGAAAAGACCCGCTCGAGATCCGGTTCCTCCTCCAGAAGAAGGTCCAAGGGGGAGCGGGTCAGGTAATGGATTCTGGCCTGAGGGTAAAGAGTTCTGAGGGCGGACAGGGCCCCCGTCGTGAGGACGACATCCCCCAGGGTTCGAAGGCCGATCAGGAGGATCTTGCGAACGGGAGCGGGCGGTGCGTTTTTCAGGGGCGGCCGTCTCCCGCTGTGGCCAGAGGCAGGGCCTCTTCCACCAGCATCACCGGAATGTCGTCCTTCACCGGAAAGAGGAGTCCGCACGCCGGACAGGCCAGTCCGTCCGGATTGGTCCTGATGGACAGGGCACCGTGGCATTTCGGGCAAACCAGAATGGAGAGAAGAAAAGGATCGACACCCAACGAAACCTCCTTGAAGGACAAAGAGCCTGACTCGATCCCATTGAAAGGATCCGGTCGCAGTCTTTCGGACTTTTGAAGAAGAATAGCACGATCCGGATTCCGAATACAGGGAGGAAGGGTTTTGTCTCCTCTTTCCTCACTTCCTTTACCTGTCGGCGTTTTTCCCTGTCGGAAGCGGCCCGAAAGGAGGTTGGGACGACAGGAGGAGGCGGACCCTGCCCCGGGGGGTCCGGTCAGGCCGGATACAGGGTGCAGACCACATCGGAGGCTCCGGAGAGGATCAATGTGGAAAGAGGGATGCCTGTCCGGAATAGTCCGCCATCGGCAACTCCTCCACCGGATCGACGATCCCGTGTGCCGGAGCCGACGACGAAGCGGCGATTCATGAACACGAGAAGAAGATCGGCATGCACAACCCTGAGAGGTCATGGAAAAGCACGGCATCACAGGGGGACAAAAAGTTATTAACGAATGGTTATTACGTTTTTATCCTGAATTATCAAGTCTTTCATAGAAAATTTGATTTTTATGACAGATGTGTCAAACTTTTGATGGTTTTTTTACTTTTTGTGATTTGAGGGTTAGGTATACAACCACTTACCGAGGAGACATCCATGAAGGATGAAAGATCAAGGATCAAGGTATTCTTATGGTTAAGTCCTGTGATTTTGATCGCTTCCCTGATGGGACTATCGGCTTGCGGGGGGGGAAGCAGCGGAGGAGGGACCGCATCCTCGTCAGCTCCGCCTGCCACCAGTTCCACCTCCAGCTCTGGAGCGATGGGGGTGTATATGACAAACGGAGCGGCCAATGCCGCTGTCCCTGCATCAACCTCAGGCGGATCTGTCCAAGGAGAAATTGTCACTCTTCCGAATACAGGAACACTCACGGCATCGGTCTCGATTTCCTCCGCGCAATTTCAGGCGCTGAACCTGCCTGCGCTCGGGGTCAGTTCCGTCAACGGGCTCAATGTCGATTCCACGAACAATCTCGGAGCGGCATTTTCCTTCTCTTCGAATTCCCTCTCTTTCTTTTCCCTCTCCACGTACAAGCAAGTCGGATCCTATACCTGCAATACTTCATGTTCAAGCGTTCAAGTTTTTTCCGGAGCAACCCCAACAATCGGAGGGGTGGTCATGTTTCCCGCCAATAAGTGGGCCATCTTTTCCACGGGAGGCGGATTCGAGATCGTGAGCTACGCGACGCCAAGCTCTCCCTCCAAAGTGAAGCTCATCCCGGGAGATCCCGCTTCTTCCGACTCTCCCTCAAATTTTACTGCGAATGGTAAAATAATCATGACGGAAAATTTTGCATTTGATCCGTCTCTGAATGTGGGGGGCTCCGCCTATGCAATGATTCTTGCCGGAGGCTATAACTCGTTTGAGCTGGCTGATATTAATACAGGAACGATCTACATACCAGACTCATCAACAACCTCCAGCCTTTCAGGTCTATCATCTTGCGGCGTAGATCAGATCGGAGTGGACACGTCGTATCAGGTCGCCGTACTTGGGCCCTGATTCCGATATGAGACGCCTAAAAATAAATAAGCCCTCTTTCCTGTTTGATTTTCGGTGAGGTATAATCTCACCTGGAAGGTGAAAATCACAATCAGGAGGAGGGCCAGAGTTATGGTACG
>JAJYPO010000120.1 GCA_021795275.1 Nitrospirota bacterium
GCCGACAGTCTTCTGCGAATGCATGATCTGGCGCTGGAGATTGGAAACGTCCACCACGTCCATATCCACAAGACCGATGGTCCCGATCCCGGCGGCGGCCAGGTACATGGCGACCGGGCTTCCCAGTCCTCCGGCACCGATGATCAGGACACGGGCGGAGAGGAGCTTCTCCTGACCCCGCCCTCCCACCTCCTTGAGGATGATGTGCCGGCTATATCGAGAAATCTGATCTTCGCGAAATATCATTGAACCCCTCCTACCCCTCGAGAATGCTCTTTTCGAGAGGGTCCACATGAACGCCCCGTTCCCTCAGATACAGAACGGTCCGTTCGATGTCCGCGAGCTCGCCGTCCATCTCGAGCTCGACCCATCCGCTGTCGAGGGAGATGTCAGCCCTCCGGATGTTGACCACCACGGGAAACTTTCGGCAGATCTCATAGATGACCGGCTCCCTGACGCGCTCCTCAGGAAAGGTCAGGTGAAGTCGCATCTGGGTCATGTCGAGCCTCCCGCGATGGCCGGTATGATCGAAACCTCGTCTCCCGGTTTGATGGAGGTATCGAGTCCCTCACGGAATCGGATATCTTCCTCGTTGACGTAGATATTGATGAACCGGCGCAATTCCCCGCTCTCATCCGCCAGACGTTCTCCAATCCCCGGATAGTGGAGCTCGAGATTCTTCAGGATCTCCCTGATCGTTCCTCCCTCTTCCCGGACCTCGTTCTGGTTGCCGGTGAGCTTGCGGAGGGGCGTGGGAATGCGAACGACAACGGACATGATCTTCCTTTCTCTACGAAATTCAGTTTGTAGGATTGACTGTTTTCCTGAAGGAGGCCAGGGTCGGATCGATGCCGACCGGTTCCGGCAGGGCTCCCGACAGGGCTTCCATGGTCTTGAGACCGTTCCCGGTGATATAGGCGACAGTCAGGTCCTTGCGGCCAATCCGCCCTTCCGCGCACAGCTTTCTGAGGGAAGCGATGGTCACCCCCCCCGCCGTCTCGGCGAAGATTCCTTCGGTTTCGGCCAGAAGCTTCATCCCCTCGACGATCTCCTGATCGCTCGCAGCGGCAATCGCCCCCCCCGATTTGAAAACCACGTCGAGAGAGTAAAAGCCGTCGGCGGGATTTCCAATGGCGAGGGACTTGGCGATCGTGTTCGGCTTGACCGGGATGAGGTGGTTTTTGCCCGAGACGAAGGCCCGGTAGACCGGCGAGCACCCTTCAGCCTGGGCTCCGTTGACCTTGAGGCGGTCGTTCGTCGAGACGAGCCCCAGCTTCTCGAACTCCTGAAATCCTTTCCGGATCTTCGTCAGAAGGGAGCCCGAGGCGATCGGAACTACCACCTGGTCGGGAATGCGCCAGCCGAGCTGCTCGGCCGTTTCAAAGGCCAGCGATTTGGATCCCTCGGCGTAGTAGGGGCGGATGTTTATGTTGACGAAAGCCCAGGGGTACTCTCCCCCGATTTCGCTACAGAGGCGGTTCACATCGTCGTAGTTCCCACGGACGGCCACCACCGTAGGATTGTAGATCAGATTTCCCAAAATCTTCCCCGCCTCGAGATCGTGGGGGATGAAGACGAAGCACTTCATTCCGACGCTCGCGGCATGGGCCGATACGGAGTTCGCGAGATTGCCGGTCGAAGCGCAGGCGACCGTATCGAATCCCAGCTCCCGGGCGCGCGTCATGGCGACAGCCACGACACGATCCTTGAAGGAGAGTGTGGGATGGTTCACTGTGTCGTTTTTCAGATAAAGATTGTCGAGCCCCAGGAGCCTGCCTAGCCGCTTGGCGTGGATCAGCGGGGTCATTCCGGCATGGAGACCGACGGTGGGAGCTCCGGTGACCGGAAGGAGCTCGTGGTAGCGCCAGAGGGATTTCGGCCCCTCCTCGATCGAGCGCCGTGTGATTCTCCTCCCGATCGCCGCATAGTCGTAATCAACCTCGAGGGGTCCAAAGCAAAACTCGCAGATATGAATCGCCACGGCCGGATAAAGACGGCCGCATTCACGACACTTCAGTCCCTTTATCTTCGACTCCTTCGGAGAGGAGGCGTTGCCCCCCTCCCCCCGGGTCTGTTCAGATTCCTGGTGTGGTGCAGACTGGCTGTTCATAATCGATTAACTCCGTGATCGAAGGATGATCCCCGCATACGGGGCACTTGGGGCTTCGACGAACCGAAACCGGCCGGAAGGTCGTCGTCAGCGCGTCGTAGGTGAGAAGCCGGTTTTCCAGAAGGTCGCCCTTCCCGAGAATGATTTTCAGGACTTCTGTGGCCTGGATGGTTCCGATCACTCCGGCGATGACCCCCAGGACTCCCGCCTCGGAACAGGTTGGAACGGCCCCCGCAGGCGGTGGCTCTCGAAAAAGACACCGGTAGCAGGCAGATTCCCCGGGAAGAATGGTCAGTACCTGCCCCACGAAACGCAGGATTCCACCGTGAACGAGGGGCTTTTTCGCGATGACGGCCAGATCGTTGATCAGAAACTTCGCAGGAAAGTTGTCGGTTCCGTCCAGAATGACGTCGTAGTCACCCGCTATCTCGCGCGCATTGGCGGCGGTGAGGGCATACGGGTATGTCCGGACGGTGACATCGGGGTTAAGATCCCGGATTTTCTCCTCGGCCGACTGGACCTTGGGATGATCCAGATCCGCGGTGGTGTGGATGATCTGCCGCTGAAGGTTGGAGAGATCGACCACATCCATGTCCACGATGCCTATAGTTCCGACCCCTGCGGCCGCAAGGTAGAGCGCGGCAGGACTTCCCAGCCCGCCGGCCCCAATGATCAGAACGCGCGAGGAAAGAAGCCGCTGCTGCCCCTTCCCTCCGACCTCCGGCAGAAGAATATGACGGGAATAGCGCTCGATCCGTTCCTCGGTCAATTCCATATAGTGCCCCCTAAAGAGAGAGATATTTTTCGATCGAAAAGTAGCGTTCGTATCCATCGCACACGACCGTCACCACCCGGGATCCTTCGGGAAGGGTCCGGGCAAGGGCCATGGCACCGACGACATTGGCCCCCGAAGAGATGCCGGCCATGATCCCCTCTTCCCGGGCGAGACGATGCGCCATGTCGATGGCCTGACGGTCGCTCACCGTCAGGACTTTCGTGATCACCGACCGGTCGAGGATCTTCGGAACGAAGCCGGCGCCTATCCCCTGGATCCGGTGTGGCCCGGGGGGGTTCCCCGAAAGGACCGCCGAGCCTTCAGGCTCCAGAGCCCAGACCGGTATCGCCGGGTTCTTTTCCCGGAGGAATCCTCCGGTTCCGGAAATTGTCCCGCCAGTCCCGACACCTGCAACGAAACCATCCGGAAGAGAGCCCAGGGCTTCGACGATTTCCGGACCTGTCGTCCGGTAGTGCGATTCGGGGTTGGCAGGGTTTTCAAACTGGCGAGGCATGAACGCCCCAATCTCCCCTTTTACGATCTCCTGCGCCCGATCGATGGCCGCCTGCATGCCGCCCCCCGAGGGAGTGAGCTCAACAGCCGCCCCGAGAGCCTTCAGGTGGGAGATCCGCTCCTGGCTCATTCCTTCAGGCATCACGATGGTGACGGGATGACGGAAGAGGACCGCGATCTGGGCGAGACCTATTCCCATATTACCACTTGTCGCCTCGACAATCCGGGCGCCGGGCCGGAGAAGCCCCCGTTTACGGGCATCGTCGATCATAAAAAGGGCCGGCCTGTCCTTGATGCTTCCCCCGAGACTCCGCGATTCGAGCTTGACCAGGATCGTCCGGCCGAGATCGAAGCTGATTGTCGAGAGAGGCACGAGGGGTGTCCGCCCGATAAGTTCCAGGAGGGGAGAGACCGGAGTCTCTCCCGATTGTGGAGATGTCACGATGGCTGTTCCTTACGGAGAGGTGACGCCGCCAAGATCAGGCCGCGCCGCCTCCCATGAAAAAGAGAATCTCCAGTTCATCCCCCTCTGACAGGACAGCCCCGTCGAGATCGGACTTTTCCAGAATTTTTCCATTATGTTCCACCGACACGAGGGCGGGGTCCAGCTCCTTTGCCTTGAGCACCGATACGACAGTGCTCCCCGGGCCCACCGTTTCGGTCTTTCCGTTGACGCTGATCTCCATGAGTACTCCTAGGTTCCCTGCTCCCAGGACGCCAGATAGCGCTCCTGTTCTGGCGTCAGGGTGTCGATGCCGATCCCGAGTGCCGAAAGCTTCCTGCGGGCGATCTCATGATCGACCTCCTTCGGAATCGTCAGCACATCCTTTGGAAGGGTCTTGGCATGCTTGACGATGAACTCGGCCCCGAGAGCCTGGTTCGCGAAGCTCATGTCCATCACCTGCGCGGGATGACCTTCTGCGGAGGCGAGGTTGATGAGACGCCCCTCTCCCAGAAGCATGATCCGGCGGCCATCCTTCATGACGTATTCTTCCACGAAGTTCCGGAGGGGATTCTTCCGGACAGCCAGTTTCTCGAGGGCCGGGATGTCTATTTCGGCGTTGAAGTGGCCGGAGTTGCAGACGATGGCCCCGTCCTTCATCACCTTGAAGGCGTCCTTGGCGATCACATTGATATCCCCCGTGACTGTGATGAAAAAGTCTCCCAGCTTGGCCGCTTCCCGGATCGGCATCACCCCGAATCCATCCATGGCCGCCTCGAGACCCTTGATTGGGTCGACCTCGGTCACGAGGACCTTGGCCCCCATTCCGGAAGCACGCCGGGCAATTCCGCGGCCGCACCATCCATATCCGCAGACAACGACGGTCGAGCCGGCGAAGAGGCGGTTCGTGGCGCGCATGATGCCATCGAGTGTGGACTGTCCTGTTCCGTAGCGGTTATCGAAAAGATGCTTCGTTTCTGAGTCGTTGACAGCAACAATGGGGTATCCGAGGACCTTGTTTTTTGCCATGGCTTTGAGACGGATGACGCCGGTGGTCGTCTCCTCGGTTCCGCCGATGACGTAGGGAAGAAGGGACTTGAGATCGGAATGGAGCATGGAGACAAGGTCCGCTCCATCATCCATCGTGATCTGGGGCTTTACTTCGAGGACCGCCCGGATGTGGCTGTAGTAGGTCTCGTGGTCTTCTCCCTTGATGGCAAAGACGGGAATCCCGTCATTGACGACGAGAGAGGCGGCGACATCGTCCTGTGTCGAAAGGGGATTGGAAGCGCAGAGCATGACATCGGCTCCTCCCGCCTTGAGGGTCTTCATCAGGTTGGCCGTCTCGCTGGTCACATGAAGACAGGCAGCCACCTTGACCCCCTTGAGGGGCTTCGACTTCGCGAAATCCTTTGCAATATCCGCCAGCACAGGCATGTCCCGCCCGGCCCATTCGATCCGGGCAGCACCCATGGCTGCCAGCTTCTTGTCCTTGATGTCACACTTCATTCAACGCTCCCGTCTGTTCATGAATGTTGTTTTTTGGTGCTCAGCCCAAGCGTTCCGTTTCCCGTCTGAGACTTTCGGCCATGTCGAGCTTCTCCCAGGTAAAATCCTCCTCCGATCGGCCGAAGTGGCCATAGGAGGCGGTCTTGCGGTAAATCGGGCGCCTAAGCTTCAGATGGTCGATGATTCCCTTGGGGGTCAGAGGAAAAAGCTCCCGGACCACTGTCTCGATCAGTCGATCGGAGACTGGCGAGGTCTGGTAGGTATTCACATGCACCGAAACAGGATCGGCAACGCCGATGGCGTAGGCGATCTGAACTTCACACCGCTTGGCGAGCCCGGCTCCAACGATATTTTTCGCGACGTAGCGCGCCATGTAGCAGGCCGACCGGTCGACCTTTGTGGGATCCTTTCCGGAAAAAGCTCCCCCTCCATGGCGCCCGGCACCACCATAAGTGTCGACGATGATCTTTCGCCCGGTCAATCCGGCATCGCCATGCGGTCCACCGGTCACGAATCGTCCGGTGGGGTTGATATGGAATGTCACGGGGCGGCTTCCCAGGAGATTTTCCGGAAGAACCGGACGGACCACCTTTTCGATCACATCGCTGTATATCTGTTCCTGGGTGATTTCTGGAGCATGCTGGGTCGAGACCACGATGGTGTCGATCGCCACCGGAGCGTCTCCGTCATATTCCAGCGTCACCTGGGCCTTTCCGTCCGGACGCAGGTAGGGAAGGACGCCGGACTTTCTGAGGTAGGAGAGCTGCCGCGTGAGACGATGTGCCAGAAGGATCGGCATCGGCATAAGTTCCTCGGTCTCGTCGACGGCCATGCCGAACATCAACCCCTGATCACCGGCCCCTCCGGTATCGACCCCCATCGAAATGTCCGGAGACTGGGAATGAATCGTCGTCATGACAGCACAGGTTTTGTAGTCGAACCCCGTGTCGGAGTCCGTATATCCGATATCCTTGATGACTTCCCGGGCCACTTCGTCGAACTGGACGTTGTGGCGGGCCGTGATTTCTCCCGCCAAAAGGACGAGACCGGTGGTGGTCAGAGTCTCGCAGGCCACCCGGCCCATGGGGTCCTGGGAGAGTATCGCATCGAGAACGCCATCGGAAATCTGGTCGCACATCTTGTCCGGATGTCCTTCGGTGACGGATTCGGACGTGAACAGGTAGTGGCTCTTGGCCATCAAATCCTCCTGGATTGAAGACAAAAAAAAACCCGGTGCATAAGCACAGGGTTTATCGAAAAATCGAGTATTCCTGGACTTTTAGCACTTTTTTTTAAGGTGGTTGCAATAGTCTCAAATCACTCCACCAGAGATATTGATTCAAATACTAGCGCGGCCTCGAGTCGGTGTCAATGTTTTTTTCTGACCGCTTCGCCCTGATTCCGATATGAGACGCCTAAAAAATAAATAAGCCCTCTTTCCTGTTTGATTTTCGGTGAGGTATAATCTCACCTGGAAGGTGAAAATCACAATCAGGAGGAGGGCCAGAGTT
>JAJYPO010000008.1 GCA_021795275.1 Nitrospirota bacterium
AAAATTCAAAAAGCAGGTCGTATCGTAGCCAACGCCCTTCAGGAAATAAAGAAATTAATTAAACCTGGTGTAACACTTCTTGAGATTGACAAATTCGCGGAAGAATACGCTTATCTAAACCACGCTAAACCAGCCTTTAAAGGATATCATTCTTATCCTGCATCCATCTGCCTGTCGGTAAATAATGTTGTTGTTCATGGTATTCCAGATAATTATGTGTTAAGATCGGGAGATATTATTGGCCTTGACTACGGTATTGAATTAGACGGGTATTTTGGTGATTCTGCTATTACTGTTCCTGTAGGGATTATCTCAGAGTCTGCTCAAAACCTTATTAAAGTCACTAGGGAATCGCTCGAGGTTGGAATTAATAATGCTCTCATTGGTAATCGAATAGGTGATATTTCCAATTCTATTCAACAATATGTTGAGGATTTCTCTTACTCTGTAGTAAGGAATTTTGTAGGGCATGGAATTGGGAGGAAGCTTCATGAAGAACCGCCCATTCCTAACTATGGTCCAAAGGGAAAAGGAATCAAGTTAGAACAGGGAATGGTTCTAGCTCTTGAACCTATGGTCAATATAGGAAGTCCTGAAACTCTTGTTCTTCCTGATGGCTGGACAGCAGTCACAAAGGACGGAAGCCTTTCGGCTCACTTTGAACATACTATTGCAATAACCAAAAATGGTCCAAAAGTATTAACATATTCTGATTCTAATGAACCCTGAATTGAGGACTGAGTGGGTAAAGAAGACACAGTAGAGGTCCAGGGAACCGTTCTCGAAACTCTCCCTAATGCGATGTTCAGGGTAGAACTAGAGAATGGACATAAAGTATTGGCTCATATATCAGGAAAAATGAGAATGAACTATATTAAAATTCTTCCTGGTGACAAGGTTACCCTAGAGCTGTCCCTTTATGATCTAACGAGAGGGCGAATTACCTACCGCTTCAAATAACAATAAACTCTTTTTGGTGGAGTCCAAATGAAAGTCCGTGCTTCTGTTAAACCCATCTGTTCCAAATGCCAGGTCATTAAAAGGAACGGTATTGTTCGAATCAAATGCGAAAATCCGAAGCATAAACAACGGCAAGGTTAATTTAAATCGAAGGAGAAACTCCTTGGCTCGTATTGTCGGAATCGATCTTCCTAGAAATAAAAGAATTGAAATTGCCCTGACCTACATCTTTGGCATTGGCAGACCAACGTCTCAGCAAATATTATCAACCGTTGGCGTCGATCCCAACACGAGAGTTCATGCCCTTACTGATGACGAGATTGCAAAGCTTCGTGATGCAATTGAGGCAACTTACACTGTAGAGGGAGATCTTCGTCGGGAGATTTCTCAAAACATAAAAAGGAAAATGGATATTGGCTGTTATCAGGGCTTGCGTCATCGAAAAGGACTCCCGGTTCGTGGCCAAAGGACCAAAACAAATGCAAGAACAAGGAAGGGTCCGAAAAAAGGAATCGGGGCTAAAAAGAAAACGGGTTAATTTATCTCTGAGATGAGGGGTTTATGAGCGTTAAAAAAGGCACCAAAAAAAGAGAAAAGAAAAATGTTCCTATCGGAATTGTTCATATCCATGCCTCTTTCAATAACACGATCATTTCAATCACAGATGCTAAAGGCGATGTGATTGCCTGGTCTAGTTCTGGGGCCCAAAGCTTCAAGGGTTCGCGTAAAAGTACACCCTTTGCTGCCCAAAAAGCTGCGGAGATCGCTACCAAAAAAGCTGCCGATATGGGTATGAAATCTTGCGAGGTCTATGTTAAAGGACCTGGTTCTGGAAGGGAATCCGCTATAAGAGCCCTTCAAACTGTAGGAATTAAAATTAGCTTGATTAAAGATGTTACCCCTATTCCTCATAACGGATGTCGCCCTCCAAAAAGGCGCAGGGTTTAGCTTAATATCCGATATTCTATTACGTTAAAGGAGAACCATTGGCACGCTATAATGGCGCTGTTTGTCGTTTTTGCAGAAGAGAAGGTGTCAAGCTTTTTCTTAAAGGGTCACGCTGTTTGTCAGCAAAATGCGCTATTGATCGTAGAGCTTATCCACCGGGTGAGCATGGTCAAAATAGGGCAAAGGCATCGGAATACGGGTTACAGCTCCGCGAAAAGCAAAAAGTAAAAAGGATTTACGGCATATTAGAAAGACAGTTTCGGAAGACTTTCAAGCTAGCGGCTAGAAAGAAGGGAAATACTGGGCAATCACTTCTAGCCTCCCTTGAAATGCGCTTAGACAGTGTCGTTTATCATATAGGTTGGGGCGCTTCTCGGAGTGAGGCTCGTATGCTTGTTTCCCATGGTCATGTTCAAGTCAATGGGAAAAAACTTAATATTCCCTCCTACTCATGTAAGATCAATGATGTTGTCTCCCTAACCATTGGTCTTCAGTCGAGCGAGAGGATTATTGGTAATTTTCGTGATGCTGAATTACGTGGTGTCGTTTCGAGCTGGCTTGACATTGATAAAAACAACTTCAAGGCGGTTGTGAAAGATATCCCGCAGCGTGATGCCATCAATATCCTTATCGCAGAAAATCTCGTCGTTGAACTTTATTCGCGATAATAGTTCTCGAAGGATATAGAGGAGAAAAGCATGGATTCAGTTGTAGCGACACAAATGCCGAAAGGCCTTCATTACGATAATAATACAAGCCGGACATGCCGCGTTGTCGTCGAACCGTTTGAACGGGGATATGGCATCACCATCGGGAATGCTCTCAGAAGGGTATTGCTCTCTTCAATAAATGGAACTGCGATTACAGCTATTCGAATAAAAAATGTCTTTCATGAATTCTCAAATATTCCAGGGGTTGTTGAGGATGTCACTGACATCATACTCAATTTGAAAGATCTTCGTTTGAAGGCGCTTCTGCCTGAACCTCATTGGATTCACTTGAAAGTTAAGGGACCCAAGACCATTACGGCTTCCGATCTCGACACTGGCGGTGCAGTTGAGATCCTTGATCCCGATCATATAATTGCTACTCTAGATGAAGGTGCAATCCTTGATATGGACCTAAAGGTCGAGATTGGACGCGGCTATGTTCCTGCTGACCGTTCACGCCTGGAAGAACCTGAGGTGGGTGTTATTCCAATTGACGCTATCTTTACCCCCCTCAAAAAAGTGAATTTTGTTGTTGAAAGTACGCGGGTCGGGAGAATGACGGATTACGATCGCCTTATCTTTGATATAGAGACCGATGGAAGTATTTCTCCCAGTGAGGCGTTATCTCAATCGGCTACCATTTTAAAAAGCCATTTGGATCTCTTTATTTCCGACAATCAACCAGAATCCGATCCTGCCGGGAAAATTTCTCATATTTCTGTAAGTGATGATACACAAGCCCTGCTGGATAAAAGTGTTAACGAACTTGAACTCTCAGTCCGAGCCGCAAATTGCTTGAAAAATTCAGATATCAAGAAAATTGACGATTTGGTTCGACGTACAGAGGATGAACTTCTTCAAACCAAAAACTTTGGAAAAAAATCTTTGGATGAGATTAAGGAAGCGTTAGCCAATATCGGCCTTTCTCTTGGCATGGATCTTTCCAAGTTTAAAAAACATTCTGAATTAAACGAGTAAATCTGGAGAATTAGAATGAGACATCGAGTTGCAGGTCGACAATTTGGACGTGATTCAAGCCATAGAGCGGCCATGTTTCGCTCATTGATCACTTCCTTTTTCGAGCATGAGAAAATTGAAACAACGACCATGAAAGCAAAAGAACTCCGCCCCATGGTAGAAAAACTTATTACCAAAGCCCGGGAAAAAAATGTTCATCACTTACGCGAAATCCTCAAGGTAGTGCGTAATAAGGATGTTGCCTTTCATTTGCTGGATAATATTGCTCCCCGTTTTTCTTCTCGTCCAGGCGGGTACACAAGAATCATCAAAACCCGGAGAAGAATAGGTGATGGAGCAGAAATGGCTGTTCTTGAACTCGTCGAACTTGGTGAGTCCCTTTCTTCCAAAAGGACAGCCTCTTCTGGTAGCAAGGAATCAACGGCAGATAAGAAGTAACCGGGCCGGCCTGTCATGGCTATAGACACACCGCAATCTAATAGATCCTTTTCAATGATCTATGCTCTCATAGGAGGGACCCTCGTCATTGTATTGGGGGTCCTTATCTTTGTCAGGCACTACCTTTCCAATGACATTCTGCTTTATTCAAGGCAAGCTTTTATTCTGGATACTCGAGGATTATCCCCTGCCAAAGTTCATGAAATTTCTTTTGATGACAATTATCAGCAAAGAGGGTCCGAACTTTGGTATTTGGGACACAACCTTTTTGAATTCCACGCTCCTCCAACTATTCGGCTAATCCTGATTAAAAATAGTGCCCATCAGAATCAGGGGAAAATGGATCATGTCATCATTGCTCCGCATTATGTCAAATATCTCTTTTCCCTGCCATTCAAACCGCCTATTACAGTCGTCACTAATGGTGGCACCTTCCTGTTCCGGTCAGCCCAATAAAAAAGGGGCTTAATAGCCCCTTTTTCCATACATGTCTATCCAATAAGTCTTACTCGGTCACTCCGCCATCCCAAGAGTCCTCACGCCCTACATATTGGGGATGGATGAGATCCCTGATGGAAATGAGACCCAACACCGCTTCATCCTCATCTACAACAAGGAGGTGTCGGATATGATGTTTGTCCATCATATCCTGGGCCTCATAGACTGATGCTTCTGGCGCAATTGTCAGAACCGGAGCACTCATAACCTGGGATACAGGGGTTATGTACGGGACGCGGTCCTCCCCGAGCACTCTCCGGACGAGATCTGTTTCGGTTATGATCCCTACAGTTTTGTCATCCTGAGCAACAAGGAGGCTTCCAACTTTTTTGCTTTTCATGATTTCTGCAACTTCTCTGGCGGTCGTGGTCATATCGACGGAGATTGGATTCCGGGTCATGATCTTTTTGACTGATACCATTGATTACCTCCTCAAACTCAAATTGGATTGATCTAGTGGATGGTTGGATTGTGGTCAATTACATTAAGTCATTCGAACGGTATTCGATTTCGTCAAACTAGGCATTTCTGGTGAATGATTGATGTTTAAAACAAGTCCGTCCGGGTTACCCATGAACTCGGTCGGAATGTTTTTCATTGAAAAAAGTATACATCCCCTTGCTCGCAATATCCGGACCTTTGATTGTCCAGATTCCTTGGTCAATTGTTAGGGCTGCCACTGCGATTGTCGGATCCTGATTTGATGCCGTCCCGATAAACCAAACATAGTGGCCAGCAGGGTTTTTTCCCATCAGAGTCCCTGTTTTTCCAGCAACGAGAATGTGGCGAAGCCTTGGATTGAACCGCCAGCGAATGAAAGCCCGGTGTCCGGTTCCCTTGAGAACTGTGGATCGCATCATGTTGATCATTGTTTTTGAAATAGGAGGCGATGTGACTGAGTATAGATACTCCGGAGAGTCCTGATATAAGATCTTTCCGCCTTCACCTATGATTTTTTCAATCATGTGGGGCTTCATCATCACCCCTTCATTCGATAGAGCCCCGGCAATGGCAGCCGCATGAATCGGACTGATGGCGACATCCCCGAATCCCGCGGAACAAAAAGCAAATCCATTGAGGTCGTCAGGGATATCGGCGTGGCTGGGGTCTATCGGAAGATCCGAACGGAGTGGACGATTAAAACCGTATCGGACTGCCGTCTCCCTCAGATCATTTGGAGAGAGATATTTAAGAGCAATTTTTGCAAAAACTGTATTTATGGATTTTCCCAGTGCTTCCGCGACGGTAAACTCTATGCGGTCACGCCGTCTGTCATTATGCCAGTAGGCTGGCCCAATGCAATAAAGGCATCCATGAAAATGAATACGTGTATTTGGTGTGATTTTGCGCTGGGATAAGGCATCGGTTGCCGTTATGATTTTGAAAAGAGATGCAGCCGGATAGGTGGCTCGGAGAAGTAGGGAGCCATCGTACTGACTTCTTCGTGAACCCCAAAAAGCCAGAAGTCTTCCGCTTTTCGGGTTTTCTGCAATAAAAAAACCATAGGGGACACGATGTTGTCTGATATATTTTCCAATTTTTGATTGAAGAACGGGATCGATTGTCCACACGACAGTGTAGCCACCATCAAGATGTGTTACAAAATGCCCATTCTCCTGGGTTGCAAACTGGGGGATGAAATTGGGAAGGAGAGAGGGAAGATTATCGACAATGCGGATGACAGGAACACCGTTTTTCGTTAAAAAAGATGGGTCATTGTCCAAAAGTGTCTGGGGGAGGAAGGAGTCGGTGGTAAAACGGATCGTCGTGGCCCTTCCGGGTCCTTCCTGGCCTTGACCCGTCAGCGATGCTGGTCCTGCGGAGGATGACGTCGTGATGTGGAGAATGGCGGGAAGTCGATAGAGAGCCAGCGACAGGAGAAGAAGAACGAAGATACGGCTCAGAAGTGCGCGCGAAATGGGATCCAGCATTCTTCCCTCTGTGACAGTCAGGTGCCACTATATGCATCTGCGATGATTATACGAAAGCCGGAAGGAAATTCAAGCTTTTTTGATTCTTTCTCCATTTTTCAGGAACAAAATTCCTTGATCCTTCAATGCAAAATAGAGCCATATTATCATATTTTATCATTGTTCATTCACTTTTGGAGCTCATGTCTTGGATCTGGAGTGATCTCAGAGAGGGAACTCTCTGAGCGTAATGGCTGACGGTAAATCGAGCTGAAGCATCGAAGTCCAAGGACGCAATTGCCTGGATTGCTAAAAAAATGGAGGCCACAGACCAAGCCTGGATTCTGCAGGAGGTGGGGTAGGAGAGAGGACCCTCTGAGTCCGGCTCTTTTTCGAATCCACAGTAAAGCTCGGGAGGCCTCTCGGCGGGCAGGAATGACAAGGTTTTGAAGTAGGCCTCGGCCAGGATTGAAAGCTCTCGTTCCAGGTTGTATCTTGAAAAGCCGGCAAGGATGATGGCATTGTCATGGGGCCAGATGGAGCCGTTGTGATAGGAAACCGGGTTGTAGCGAACCTCTTTGGTTCCAAGTGTTCTGATCCCCCAACCGGAAAACATGTCGGATTTGAGCATTTCTCTGGAGGTGACCTTCGCATATTTTTCGTGGGCAATTCCGGAAAAAAGAAGATGCCCCGCGTTCGAGGTCCTGACCTCGCAGCGATTGCCCCGCCCATCAAGGGCGAGGGCGAACATCCGGATTTTCTCGGACCAGAAGTGTTTGTTGAATCGATCCTTGAGGTCATGAGCTTTTTTTTCAAATTGTTCGCCTGCCGCTCGATCGCCATAGACCTCCGTGAGTTTTGAATAACCGTGGTAAGCCATGTAAAGGTATCCCTGAACTTCGGCCAGGGCAATGGGTCCGATGGCGAGTTCTCCGGTCGCATGGAAAACGGAGTCCCCGGAATCCTTCCAGCCTTTTTGCACAAGCCCCTTGCCTTTGTCCGCTGAATAGGCCAAAAAGCCTGTGGACGGATCGATCCCATTTTGCTCGATCCACTTCATTGCCTTGGCCAGAGGGTTCTTCAGACGGAAAATGGTTCTGTAGTCTTTGGTCCTTCGAAGATACTCCCAGGAAAGAGCGATGAAGAGCGGGGTGGCATCGATCGAGCCGTAATACCGACCGAACGGTACCATAGGATCGGAGCCTGCTTCTCCATACCGGAATTCATGAAGGATCTTTCCCTTTTCCGCATCTCTGGACGGGTCGTCTTCCTTGGCTTGTGTCGCCGCCAGAAAAAGAAGGACGGACTTCGTGAGGGAAGGAAATGCCCATAGGGTTGAGAAGCCGGTAATCAGGGCATCACGCCCGAATGGAGTTGAAAACCAGGGGATTCCGGCATAGGGAAAGGGGCCATGGCGGGTGGGTGTCAATAAAATGCGAAGGTCGTTAATGGCATTGTTCGTCCAGCGGGAAAGGGGAACCCCGCCGCATGAGATGTTGGGCCACATTTTTCGGAATTTTTTCTGCTCCCGAAGGTCTTTTTCCAGACGCCGGGAAATGGGCATGAGATTTTTTCGCGCTCTCGCGACATTGGCCTTAAAGATTTTTCCGGTCTTTTCCCGGCATTGGATCTGAATTCGTGTTGTGACGGATTGCTTGGGGGATAATGCCAGCATTCCTGTAAGGCCCCGTTCCTTCCAAACCAACGCCATATTTTCCGCCTGGACAATGGTCTCCCTTTCGATTTTGTCTTGGCCGAGGCAGGAGAGCGTCAGGCTGTTGGTCGACTTCGAATAGGTGTCGGTTACCCGATGTTTCGGCAAGGGAGCCCTGATACCGCGAACATCCATGATGTCCACGAAGTCGGCCTCGAGCCTCATCGTGATCGGAACCTGGATGGGGTAGGGACCATGGTTGTGGACAGTGAATTCCTCCACCAGACCGTTTGCAAAACAGAAGCGTCTTCGATCGATCAACAGGGGACCGTCGATGGAGAAATTCGGATCCCCGGAGCTATTCAGGAAGGACGAAAGGGAAGGTCCAAGCAATCGGAGGTGACGAAAGTACGGAGAGGGTGAAATCCCGTCCCTGGAAGGTATGGCGGAAAAAAGCGGGAGCAAGGCTCTTCCGTCGAGAAGGAGAAGAAGTTTCGAGAGATGACGCATTCCCTTCCAGTAAAGCCCATAGAAAGGAACGCGGCCGGCTTCGAAATCCATCGTGTTGTCCCACAGACCGAGGAAATCTCCGTTTTTCTGAAGATGGTCATTGATGGTCAATGCGAGAGGGACGTGAGTTTGGGCATCTTCCTGATTGGTTGTCATTGAAATTGCCCAATCCTTCCGGAAAAAGTTTTCTCTAGAGCCTCCTCCACAGCAGAGGACCAAGTCAGGTTGACGGAAAGGCGAAGGCGCTCCTCGCCGGCGGGAACGGTCGGGTACCGGATGACAGGGAGCTCAAACCCCAAATCATTGAGCTCAGAGGACTCCGATCCGAGTGTCTCCAAATCACCTCGCAAATTCAGGATCGGTGAAGGTGTGGAAATCCCTGTGATCTTTTTTTGCCATTTTTCGCTCAGGGACTGAAGCGCTTTAGGCAGGTCGGGGGACGCCTCAAGGAGCTCGAGGCTGGAGAGTGACGCCCCCAGTACGGCCGGAGGAAGGGCTGTGGTGTATATCAGGGGACGGGCGAGAGAGGAGAGGATGGCTTTTCCCTCTTTTGAAAGAACGGCAAAACCCCCGTGGCTTCCCAGGGCCTTGGAAAAATTTCCTGTAACAATCATGTGATCGGGGTCGAACTCGAGAGAGAAGTGCTCCAGCCCGCCGCGGCCCGTCATTCCGAGGGTTCCTGTTGCATGAGCGTCGTCGATGATGAGAATCCCCCCAGTCTCCCGTACGATTTCGAGGAGTTCGGGAAGAGGTCCGAAATCCCCGCTCATGCTGAAGAGAGATTCCGAAACGATCAAGGGGGTTCCACCCCCGCTTCTACGGAGATGGTGTCTGATCCATTCCCAGTTCCTGTGGGGATACACATGGATCGGCTTTTTGAGCAACCGCAGACCGTCGATGAGAGAGGCGTGATTTTCTGCGTCCGAATAGATTGTCCCGGCATGGGACCCAAATACCGGGACTGCAGACAGGTTGGCATGGTATCCGGACGAAAAGATGAGTCCGGCAGCCACTCCCTTTGACTTGAAATGAGCGATCCTTGTTTCGAGGGCCTCGTTGAGGGAATGGTTGCCGGAGAGATAGCGTGACCCTGTCGACCCGGCTCCTGACTTTCGGACAGCGTCGATCGAGGCTTCAACAACCTTCGGATGACGTGAAAGACCAAGATAATCGTTGGAAGAGAGAGATAATTTGAGGGAATCCGGCATACTTTTGATTCTTCCCGCTTTTTCGAGCGAACTCAGAATAGAAGCCAGCAAAGGGCGACGGTTCACGGAATCGGTCCCCCTGTCATTCCTTTTGAAGCAGATTCATTTTCGACGGAAGGAATCGGCTTCAGCCCGGGATGAGCCTTGAGTGTCCTTTCGGACATTTGGCCATAGAACAATACGGGGATCTCCCTGAGTTCCTTCAGGAGATCTGGAAGATGAAGTGCGGGGGAGACAACGTAAAGCCGGCCCCCTCTCCCGATTCCTGGTTTTTTCATATGAGGGATCCGGACATACCCGAAAAGTCGCGAGGCCAGGTATCCGGTCGTGTAGGAAGGGTCGTCCGAGACGCAAATTTCAAGCAATACGGACTCCGATGCCAGAACCTTGCTCGCGAGGACGAGGGCGTCGATGAAACGGTGGTTCGGTTTTTCAAGATAGTGATCGAGGCTCTCTTCGAGGGCCTTTCGAAGAGAGGCGTCGCATCCGAGGTGGGTCGTCCTGATACCTGAAGCCTCTCCTTCCATAAGAGGTCTTCCCATGCTCGTGACAAGCAGGGCCCCATGGCGGGGGGCGGTCTCCATGATTTCCTTTCTGAAAATCTCCAGGATGGATTCTGCTTTCCCTTCTGGAAGCAGGCATTCCAGAAGCTCCTGAAGCCCTTTGGCTGACTCCTCGCAAGACGGGCTTTCCATGAACTGGACCGGAAGAAGGGATTTGCGTTGAATGTTCTCTTTAGGAACCGGGTCGATGGTGACAATCTGCTGGGGGGGGCGGGGGTGACCGTTCAAGACATGGGCTAGGAGGCGTTTCGAGAAGGAGGACAGGACATGATCGATCTCCTGGACGGGAACAATCTCCTCCGCTCCTGAAAGATGTTTCCCTTCCTGGTGGATGCGCATCCTGATGCTAAAGTAGATTTCTTCATTCACCTTCAGGCACTGCCGGAGCGAGAGAGTGGGGGGGGATGACGTCGAATCCCTGATCCCTGATCATCCGAATGTCTTCGTCGGGAGACCGGCCCGAACGGGTGAGGTAGTTCCCGATCATGACTCCATCCGCCCCGTGACCAAAAATCTCGGAATGACGATCTTTGAGCGCCGCCATTCTTCCCCCGCAAATTCGGACTTCCTTTTTGGGGAAGAAAAGTCTTGCGACGGAAATTACGCGAAGGGCCTCTTCCGTTTCGATTCCGGATCCGTTGTCGAAGAGGGGGGTCCCTGCGATGGGAACCAGAAAGTTGATGGGAATCGAGTCGACGTCGAGGTCCCTCAGGAGGTCGAAAAGGGAAACCCTGTCTTCAATGGATTCCCCGACGCCGAAGATTCCTCCGGAGCAGACGGAGATCCCGGCCTCTTTGGCCTTGATCACCGTTTCGATCCTGTCATCGTAAGAATGGGTCGTCACGATGTTCGGAAAATGGTTCCGGGAGGTTTCAAGGTTGTGATGGAGCCTGTTGAGGCCGGCGTCCTTGAGGGCTTGAACCGTATTTTGGGAGACAGATCCGAGGGTGGCGCAGGACCAGAGGCCAAGATCGTCTCGCATCCTTCCAAGGGCATTCTCTACGATTCGAAGTTCTAACGGATTTTCAAGGGATCGGCCGCTTGTGCCGATGCAGAATCGTCGGGTTCCGTTGTCCCTTGCCTTCCTTGCGGCCTCGACGATGGTGTCAGAAGCCATCAGCTCGTAGGTCGGGGCGATGGTCCGGAAATGGGTCGACTGGGCACAAAAGTGACAATCCTCCGAGCATCCGCCCGACTTGGCGTTCATCACGGTGCAGGGATCGATCAGGAGCCCCCTGTGGGCCTCCCTGACTGCATCAGCGCTTTCCTGTATCAGGGGTGCATATGTCTCCGGCAGAGAAAAAAGCCATAGGGCATCTTCTTTTGTAATGGAATTTCCTTGTCTGGCCGTTTCGGCACAGTCAGATATCCTGGAAGTGATCTCATTTTCTTCTGGCATCGGCTCTCCTTATGTTATTGCTATTGCTTAACAACTTAAAAATAAACGCTCTTCATTCCGGAGATGTTGGAAATGTCTCATCGGATTCTTCGATATCTTCCCCCCCGTTCGCTTAGCACGCCACAAAGACGGGAAAGGTGGAGGGGTTCGGTCCGGACCTCTTTCGTTCCCCTTGCCCTTCGCGTCATGCCCCGGATTTGCATGTCCTCGGCAACCGCGATAGTTTGGGTTTCGCCGATCATTGTCGCGGTCTTGCGGAGAAAATACAGGCGCATGTCCGCGATTCTCTCGTGGGCTTTCGCCATGCGGATCTTCTGCAGGAGAGAAGCGGGATTCAAGGCAAAAGCCTCGCAGACTGAAGGTCGAGGGCCTTGTTCCACCCGAACTGGACGCACCCGCAGGCACGGGACAGGAGACTTTTCTGCCCAAGAGTCGGGACGAGTCGGAATTTAAAGGATTTCATTTTTTTCATGTTGGGTATTGTAGCAGAAAACCCCGCACTGAAAGCCAAATCCGGGACGGCCATGCCGTCCGCGCACTCCTTCCCCGCCGTAAACGGCGAGCTTTGCCGCGCGATTGGATCAAAAAACCTTTGTTTTCTTGACACGGCGGGGGGGGCGGATTACTATTTTTTTAGGATAGTTGCTCATGTGTCATTCCAAATTCGACCAGTAAGGAGCCCTGCCATGATGGACAAATTTACTGAAAAGGGTCGGAAGGTCATAATTATGGCCCGTGAGGAGGCCGAGAAGCATCAGAATGATTATCTCGGAACCGAGCATATTGTTCTGGCTCTGGTGTCTGATCCTGACGGGGTTCCCGTGGCAGTTCTCAAAAGGATGGGGTTGACTCCGGACCAGGTCCGGATGGAGATAGAACGCAATCTGCTGAACGGAACCGCCACGTTGACTTTTGGGGAGCTTCCCCTGACACCACGGGTCAAGAGGGTGATCGAGTATGCCGTGGATGAGGCCAGGCTTTTGGGCCATACCCATATCGGCTCCGAACACCTTCTTCTTGGCGTCCTTCGGGAAGAAGACGGAATAGGGGGAAAGATTCTTCGGGCTCTCGGCTCCAATCTTTTGGCGGCACGCCAGCTGACGGCGAGCCTTCTCAAGAAATCCGGTGCCGGAACCGTGCGGGAGAAGGAGAGAAAGAGCAACACTCCGGCATTGGATGAGTTCGGTCGGGATCTGACCCAGATGGCTACCGACGGTGGTCTGGATCCGGTGATCGGCCGCCATGACGAGATCGAGCGCGTTCTCCAGATTCTGGGTCGTCGGACGAAAAACAATCCCGTCCTTATCGGTGAGTCCGGCGTCGGGAAAACGGCCATCGTTGAAGGTCTGGCCCAGAAGATCGTCAATGGGGAGGTCCCGGACAACCTGCTCAACAAGCGGGTGGTCGCCTTGGATCTGGGATCTCTGGTAGCTGGAACAAAATACCGTGGCCAGTTCGAAGAACGTCTCAAGGTGGTGATGAAAGAGGTCGTGACAGCGGGTAACATCATCGTGTTCATCGACGAACTCCATACGCTCGTTGGAGCCGGGGCCGCCGAAGGATCAATTGATGCCTCGAACATGCTCAAGCCCGCCCTCTCGAGGGGAGAAATTCAGTGCATCGGGGCAACGACCCTGGACGAATACCGAAAATACATCGAAAAAGACGGAGCCCTCAAGAGACGTTTTCAGCCGATATATGTCAACGAACCTCCTGTCGAGGAGGCCGAGCGCATCATTCTCGGCCTGAGGGACAGATATGAGGAGCATCATGGGGTGGTCATCACCGACACCGCCGTCCATGACGCCGTCGTCCTGTCCGAGCGCTACGTGACAGACCGCTTTCTTCCGGACAAGGCGATCGACATCATTGATGAAGCCGGCTCTCGCGCAAAGCTCAAGAGTTTCTCCCTCCCTCCCGAGATCAAGGAGCTCGATCAGCATCTGAAGCGCTCCCTCAAGGGCAAGGAGCAGGCGATCAAGCAGCAGAACTTCGAAGAGGCCGTCCGCCTTCGGACACAGGAAGACATTCTCCGGAAACAGATCGACGAAGAGAAGCTCAAGTGGAAGGCCGAGCAGGAAAAGAACAGACCTGTCATCGGAGGCGAGGAAGTTTCGGTGATTGTCTCCAAGATGACGGGCATTCCCCTGACGAAAATCGAGGAAGGAGAGAGCGAGCGGCTCCTGAAGCTCGAAGAGGAACTCCATCGGCGCGTGGTGGGCCAGGACGAAGCCATCTCTGCGGTTGCGAGGGCCATCCGGCGATCCAGGGCGGGGATCAAGGGGGAGAAGAGGCCGATCGGCTCCTTCATCTTCCTCGGTCCGACCGGAGTTGGAAAGACAGAGCTCGCCAGGACGCTGGCCGAGTCTCTATTCGGAAACGAAGATGCGCTCATCCGCGTCGACATGTCCGAATATATGGAGCGGTTCAACGTATCCCGCCTGACGGGAGCCCCTCCCGGCTATGTCGGATATGAAGAGGGGGGACAGCTTACCGAAAAGGTCCGAAGGCGTCCGTATTCCGTCATTCTTTTCGACGAAATCGAGAAAGCGCACCCCGACATGTTCAATGTCCTGCTTCAGGTCCTCGATGACGGATTCATCACGGACAGCCTGGGTCGGAAGATTGACTTCAAGAATACCGTCATGATCATGACCTCGAATCTCGGAGCGCGCGCGATCGAAAAAGAGGGTTCCCTCGGTTTCCAGCGTGGGGCAGGGGAAGTTCGTGAAACCTTCATCAAAAACACAATTCAGGATGATCTCAAAAGGACCTTCAATCCCGAATTCCTGAACCGGATCGACGAGATCGTCGTCTTCCACCCTCTCGACGAGAAACAGCTTGAATCCATCGTCGACATCCGGATCGCGGAGCTCAACAAGAGGCTTGAGCCAAAGGGAATCGTCCTTGAAGTGGATCCCGAGGTCAAAAAGTGGCTCGTGAAGGAAGGGTATCAGCCCAACTATGGAGCCAGACCGATGCGCCGCGCCATTCAGCGCCATATTGAAGACCGCCTCTCGGAGAAGGTGATCGCCGGCTCTCTCCATGCCGACAAGAAAGTTCGGGTCGTACTGAGAGAGGGGCAGCCCGTTTTTATCGAAGAAGACACCATGGCTGCCGTCATTTAGATCTATCCCTTTCGATGATACTCGCCGTTGAAAGTTCCTGCGACGATACGTCCGTGGCCCTGGTCGATATGACCGGGGCCCTTTTTTTTCACCGATCCCTTTCCCAGAACGATCTTCATGCCCCTTTCGGGGGAGTCGTTCCCGAACTGGCTTCCCGGACCCACTCCGAGAGGCTTCCGTATCTCGTCGAACAGGCCTTTTCCGAAACCGGCCTATCCCTGGATCAGATTTCTGCGGCCGCTCTGACCGTGGGACCCGGTCTTTCCGGAGGGCTTTTGGCCGCGATCTCCTTTCTTAAAGGGCTCTGCTGGGCGAAAGGCATTCCCATGGTTCCCGTTCACCACATCCGGGCCCATCTGAGAGTGGCTATGGATCCTAGCCTTGAGATCCCTCGCGAATCCCTGGGCCTCGTGGTTTCCGGGGGGCATACACACCTTTACCGTGTCCGTGACTGGCCGGATCTCGACCTTGTGGGACAGACCACCGACGATGCCGCCGGTGAAGCCTTCGACAAGGGCGCCAAGGTTCTGGGACTTCCCTATCCCGGAGGGCCGGAAATCGAGAAACAGGCGTCTCGATGGACCGGTCCCTCGATCAAGTTTGTCCGGGGAATCAATACCAGGAACCCCTTTGACTTCAGCTTCAGCGGCTTGAAGACGGCTTTTGTCGGCCATATTCGCCAATCGGGACCGGACCCCTCAAAGACTCCAGAGCTTGCGGCCTCCTATCAGTCGGCCATTGTCTCCCATTTGATCGATCGCATCGGAAAAGCGTTGGACGCTTTCCGTCCGCCAGCCCTGCTCGTGGGGGGCGGCGTGGCGGCGAATCAACACTTCCGTTCCCAGCTTGGAATTCTCTGCGAGGAGAAGGGAATTCCTCTTTGCATGGCCCCTCGACCCCTTTGCGGAGACAACGCAGTTATGGTAGCTTTGACAGGTTTGGAATTATTCCGGTCGGGTCGCGGGGTGATGTCTCCCTACGACGAAATCCGTCCGAGGCCGAGATGGGATGAGGATTAAGCGGAGTTTTCGTGTTTGAAAAGCGTTTGGCCGGACTCATCGTCCGTGCCGTCAAATCGGCAGCCATCGACGAAGGATGGTCCCAGGAGGTTCTGAAGCCGGTCCTTGAGCGCGGTATTCGTCTCGAGTGGCCCAAAAAGGAGGAGTTCGGCGACCTGTCAACGCCATTTGTCCTGGGCCTTTCCAAGGGACTTGGCAAGCCTCCCCGGGTTCTGGCGGATAAAGTCCTCCAGGCCCTCGAACGTGATCCGGAATCGGATGGCCTGCTGGACAAGATCGAAATCGCCGGTCCAGGCTACATCAACCTGACGCTCTCTGCGCCCTTTCTCCTGGAATTTCTGGAAGCGGTCATCACGTCTGACGATCGGGTGGAGAAGGTCGCCCTTCCGCGGTTCATCAATCTCGAATTCGTCAGCGCCAATCCGACGGGGCCCCTGCACGTGGGGCACGGACGCGGGGCAGCTTTCGGGGATTCCCTGGCCCGCATTCTCCGGGAAGTGGGGCACCGAGTTTTGACCGAATACTACATCAACGATGCCGGAAACCAGATGAACATGCTGGGGAAATCCGTCTATCTGGCCTTCCGGAAACTCGAGGGAACCTTCACCCCGGATGAAAAATCCCGCCTCCTGGGAGACGGAGACGGCTATCGGGGCGACTACATCCCGGAGATTGCCCTTAAAATCCGCGACGAACACTCCCTTCTCTCCCCGGAGATCCGCTCCGAAGCCTTGGCCGGCCAGTTCACCGACCGCGTCCAGGCCGCCTTCACCCATGTGGCCCAAACGGAAATCATGGCCGGGATCCGGGAAGACCTCAGGCGCTTCGGGGTTTCTTTCGATCGCTTCTTTTCGGAGAGGACTCTCCATGAGACTCCGGGAGAGGGAGGACTTCCCAAAATCGCTCACTGGATCGACCTTCTGGAGCGAGAGTCGGGGGGGGTCGTCTACGAGTCCGAGGGGGCTGTCTGGTTCCGGACTACCTCCATGGGCGACGACAAGGACCGGGTTCTCAAAAAGACCGACGGATCCTACACCTATTTTGCCGCCGACATCGCGTACCATGCCGACAAGATCGAACGGGGCTTCGAAACCCTCGTGGACGTCTGGGGAGCCGACCACCATGGATATCAGGCGCGCATGCAGGCGGTGGCCAAAACGCTCTCGGAGCGGGCAGGAAAGGCTGTCGAGCTCAAGGTTTGCCTGATTCAGCTGGTCTCCCTCCTGCGGGAAGGGAAGGCCGTCAGCATGTCCACGAGAGCGGGGGAATATGTGACCCTTGGCGAAGTCCTCGACGAGGTCGGGGTCGATGCGACCCGTTTTTCCTATCTGACGCGAAGCCACGAGTCCTCCCTGGAATTCGATTTGGCCAAGGCCAAGGAACGCTCCATGGACAATCCCGTCTTTTACGTCCAGTACGCGCACGCAAGGGTCAGGAGTCTTCTGGCCCAGGCCGCCCTCCGGAATGTCCGGCACGAAATCTTTTCCGTGAAGGACCTTGCTTTTCTGACCGAGCCGGCGGAGCGCTCTCTGATCAGGCTCCTCGCCCAGTTCTCGGGGGTTCTTCATCGAGCCGCCGAATCCTTCGAGGTGCATCCCCTGACCGACTATCTGACCACGCTGGCCGGCGCTTACCATCATTACTACTTCCACCACCGGATACTTTCGTCGGAAGAAAAGGACCGGCCGGTCATGGTCGCCAGAATCGGCCTCTCCATCGCAGTCTCCAGGATCCTGAAGAGGGGATTGTCCCTCCTGGGCGTTTCGGCTCCGGATACGATGTGACTCTGCCGCAATTTTTCCAGGTCCTGGATCGGGACACCGGCTCCAGGGCCCGGACCGGCCTTCTGCGCACCTCCCATGGAGCTGTCGAAACGCCGGCATTCATGCCGGTCGGCACCCGGGGGACGGTCAAGGGGATGACGCCGGACTCCCTTGCGGCCTGTGGAGTCAACATTCTTCTGGTCAATGCCTTTCATCTCTGGCTCCGGCCCGGGACGGAGATCGTCCGCCGGGCCGGAGGCATCGGCCGGATGATGGGAATCGAGGTCCCGACCCTCTCCGACAGCGGTGGCTATCAGGTCCTGAGCCTGCTCCACAGACGGAAGGTCACCGAGGATGGCGTTTCCTTCCTGTCGCCCTACGATGGAGCGAAGGTATTCCTGTCGCCGGAACTGGCCGTCTCGATCTCGACCGAACTCGGTGTCGATATCCGGATGGTGCTCGACGATCTCGCGGGAGCGGACGAGCCCGCAGAACGGATCGCCGGGGCGATGGAACGAACTTACCGGTGGGCCAGACGCTCTCTGGACGTCTGGAATCCTCTTGAGTCCGCCGCCCTTTTCGGAATCGTCCAGGGAGGCGTGGACCCGGACTTGCGGGAAAAAAGCGCGGAAGGTCTTGTCGGGTTGCGCGGGAAGGACGGACAGGAATTTTCGGGATTTGGAATCGGGGGGCTGGGAGTGGGCGAAAGCTTCGAGGATCGGAGCCGTGTTCTCTCCAAAACCCTCCCCATCCTCCCGGATGCTCGCCCGCGCTACCTCATGGGGGTCGGATATCCCGGGGATATTGTCGAGGCCGTTCGCCATGGGGTCGATCTTTTCGACTGCGTTCTCCCCACGAGAAACGCCAGAAACGGGATGTACTTCACCTGGGATGGGCCTCTTTCGATACGAAACGCCCGCTATCGGGACGATGACGGACCGATCGACCCGTCGTGCCCGTGTGCGACCTGTCGGCGTCATTCCAGGTCCTATCTCCACCATCTGGTAAAGAACGCCGAACTGACCGGAGCCGTTCTTGGAACGATCCACAATGTATCTTTTTACATGAATCTCATGTCCGAAATACGTCGTCGCATTTCGGAGGGCCGCCTGTCAGGGTGGAGCTCTCCCTGCTTCAAACCCCGGGAAACTGAAGGAGTTGAAAAATGACCCCTCCCGCCCAGGCCGGATCCTCGGCCCAGACGATCATGCAGCTGGTCCCCATTCTTCTCATCATCGTCCTCTTTTACGCCCTCGTCATCCTTCCGCAGAAGAAGCGTCAGAAAAAAATGGCGGAATTTCTGGCCTCCATCAAGGTGGGAGACCGCGTGGTCACGGGAGGCGGCCTTGTCGGAACGGTCGCGACGATCCGGGATCGACAGGTGGAGCTGGAAATCGCTCCCGGCGTGACGATCACCGTGATGAAACAGGCAATCCTGACCCTTGAATCCTGACCGCGTCTTTCTCGAGACCCTCATGAAACGGGAGAAAAGAATTCATGCATAGAAGGAATGTCCGAGGCCGAATTTTCCTCCTGGTCCTCTTCACCGCCCTTTCCGTCCTTTGGCTTCTCCCTTCTCTTCCCCTCTGGAAAAGTCTTCCCCCATCTCTTCGGAACGACCTCCCGGGAGGATCCATATCCCTGGGTCTGGACCTCCGGGGAGGGATGTCGCTGACGCTAGAGGTTCTGGAGGACAAGGCCGTTTCCGGGACGCTGGACGAGATCGCCTCGGCCCTGTCGGAAAAGGGGGTCAAACCCGTAGTCTCGGGAGTGACCGTCTCCATTCCTGCTCCAGACCCGGCGGCGCGGAAGACCATTCTCGACTGGGTCTCTTCCAGGGCCCCCTATCTCCAGAAGGTGACGGACAATTCCTCCGGACTTTCCTTCGTTCTTCCTCAAAGCGAAGTCCTGAGGATCCGGAAGCACGCCATGACCCAGGCCATGGAGGTTATCCGGAACAGGATCGACCAGTTCGGGGTGGCCGAACCGGTCATCGAGCGGCAGGGAAAGGACCGGATTCTGATCCAGCTTCCGGGGGTGACCGACCCGGAAAGGGCCATGGCGCTGATCGGAAAGACGGCCCGTCTGGAGTTCAAACTGGCGGACGATTCGGCCGATCCGGCCACCTTCCTGAGCGGAAAGACGCCCCTTCCGGCGGGAGAGGAGATCCTCTACGGGAACCCCCCCGAAAAAGGGGGAGGCCGGATTCCCTACCTTCTGAAGGCGAGGCCCCTCATGAGCGGCGACATGATCAGCGATGCCCGCGTGGCCTTCGGACAGTTCAACGAACCCTATGTCTCACTGACATTCAACAGTACGGGTTCCAAGCTCTTCGACCAGATCACCAAGAACCACGTCAAGCAACGTCTTGCGATCGTTCTGGACAAGACCGTTTATTCCGCCCCGGTCATTCAGGAAGAGATTTCCGGAGGTCAGGCCCAGATCACCGGCAGCTTCTCCATGAAGGAGGCGAAGGATCTGGCGATTGTGCTCCGTTCGGGGGCCCTGCCGGCTCCGGTGAGGATCCTCCAGAATGTGACGGTCGGTCCCTCCCTTGGAAAAGACTCGATACGGGCCGGCCTTCACGCGACGATGATCGCCCTGGTCCTTGTGCTCCTCTTCATGGCCGTCTATTATCGATTCTCCGGAGTGGTGGCGGACTTCGCCCTGATGCTCAACATGCTCTTCCTGATGGGGGCCATGGCGGCGCTTCATGCCACGCTGACCCTGCCGGGAATCGCCGGAATCATCCTGACGGTGGGGATGGGGGTCGATTCCAACGTGCTGATCTTTGAACGGATACGCGAGGAAATCCGGTCCGGAAAACCCGTCCGCTCCTCGATCGATTCCGGCTACGACAAGGCGTTTCTGACCATCGTGGACTCCCATGTCACGACCCTGATCACGGCGGTGATCCTCTTCATGTTCGGGACAGGGCCCATCAAGGGATTCGCAGTGACCCTGACGGTGGGGATCGCCATCAATCTCTTCACATCCCTTGCGGGAACACGAATCGTTTTCGACCTTCTCTCAAGGCGCTCGAAGCTTGAACGACTTTCAATATGAACGCACGTCAAATCCGGGGATGTCTTGATGTTTGAACTGATCCGCAATCCATCCATCGATTTCATGGGGAAGAAAAAGATTTCTCTGGCCCTTTCCTCCCTGCTGGTTGTGATCGGCCTTCTGGCGCTTCTTCAGATCGTCCGGGGAAAGGCCAATCTCGGCATCGACTTCACGGGGGGGACGGCCCTCATGGTGCACTTCGAACACCCGCCATCCCTGGGAAATGTCCGGGAGGTCCTCTCGCAACATGGTTTTGCCGGGGCACAGATCCAGAACGTCAATCACACGTCGGATCTGTTCATCCGGGTCAAGGTCCGTCGGGAGGCGGCACACTCGGTGACCGAATCCCTGCTCGCGCTCCTGCGCACGAGCTTTCCCGGAAACCCCATGACCATTCGCCAGTCCATCGAGATCGGGCCGACCATCGGGAGCGAACTCGCAGGAAAGGCCCTGATCGCCATTCTTTTCTCCCTGGTCGGATTCATCCTCTACATTGCCGTCCGCTTCGAATTCCGGTTCGGACTGGCCGCAGCGATCTCAACCTTCCACAACGTGATCGCCGTGCTGGGAATCCTCTATCTCCTGGGGACCGAGATCAATCTTCTGATCGTCACCAGTCTGCTGACGCTCGCCGGCTATTCCCTGACCGACACGGTGGTGGTGTTTGACAGGATCCGCGAGCAGATGCGCCGTTCCGTGAGACAGACTCCCGAACAGCTGATCAATTCGGGAATCAATCAGGTACTCAGCAGGACGGTTGTGGTATCATTAACCGTGGAACTGGTTCTTCTGGCCCTGTTGATCGGGGGTGGTCCCGTGATTCACGCTTTTTCCCTGGCTCTTTTCATCGGGGTCATGATCGGGACCTATTCCTCCATTTTTGTGGCCAGCCCGCTTCTTCTTGTTCTTCCGGGAAAACGGCAGGGTCTGGGAGGAGCTTCAAGGAAAACGGCTCCGGAGAACAACAGGGCCTAGGCTCTTTCTCCGGACTTTGGAAAGGATCAGTCGGGTGCACGGTGGAATCGACATTTCCGAGGTGTTGGGAAGCATTGGTCTTTTTGTCCTGCCACCTGTGACAGTGGTCATCATTCTCTATCTCAAAAAGAAAAATGTCATCTGAGGAAACCCGCCCCGGAGTCTCGCATCGGGCCCGGATCCCCCCTCGGGCCGGCGGGTTTCTCTTCGAAGGTGTCTGACCATGGACCAGGATGTCGCCGGACGTGAAAACCATGCATGGGATGTGGCCGATATGCCGGACGAGGAGGTCTACGCCCAGGCCAAGGCCTGGGGTCTCGATCCCGTCTGGGTCCGGGTTCTGTTCAGACGGGGAATCGATCCCCGGTCCTTCGTCAATGACATCCAGGCTCCCGGCCCTCCAGGAGACGACTCCCTTGGGGAGATGGGGCCTTCACGGTCCTGGTTCCATGAACTTCTTTCCAGCCGGGAACCGGTGCTTGTCTATGCGGATCTCGATGTCGACGGTCTGGCTGCGGCGGCCATCCTCTCCCGATTCCTGACCCATCGTCGCCACCCGCACTTCGTCCTCCTGACAAACCGCGAGGATGGTCGATCCGTCCGGCCATCCCGGATCCTCCCCTATCTCGACCAGGGAGTCCGGAGAATCATCGTAGCCGACATGGGGGCCTCGAGCGCTCCTGTGCTGCGGATGCTCCTGGCGGAAGGAATGTCGTGCATGGTTGTGGATCACCACCTGATCCCCGAGGAGTGGCCCCGGGCGAGCGTTCCGCTGGTCCATCCTTCCGGGCGCTCCGCCCTGACCTCGGCGGGGTCGGCCTATGCGTTGATCAGACCCTACCTCGCGCCGGACGAGGAGCCCCAGATGGCTTTTCTGGCAGGGCTGTCCGTCCTCGGAGACAGGGCTCCTCTCCTGCGCGAGAACCGGTACTTCATCCGGGTTCTGGTCTCCGATGAGGCCCTCTCCTCTTTTCCCGGAATACGCCTCCTCCTGCGAAGGAGGCTTCGCCGCGCTCCGATCGTCAGCGACTTTTCCTTCGGGGTCATCCCTTTCCTGAATGCTCCGGGCCGCATGGGAGATCCAAGGCCGGCCTTCGACCTCCTGATGGCCGCCTCCTCGGAAGCCTCGGAGAAAAATGTCCTGCTCCTGATGGAGATGAACCGGAAAAGGCAGGAACTGGAGGGACTTCTGTATGACGAAATCAGGAAAAAAGGGCCGATGGAGTGGTTTCTCTTCGATAAGGACTGGTTTCCGGGGGTACTGGGTCGGGTCGCCCACCGGATCTCCGAGGAATGGGACAGGTCTGTTTTTGTCGGAACACTGACCGCCTCGCTTACGGTGCGCGGTTCGATCCGCTGCCGCAACAACGATCGATTCCCCGAAATAATGAAAGCGCTCGTGGGGCTTCCGGTCCTCGGAGGGGGCCATCCGATGGCGGGTGGACTCGAGTTCCCCCTGAGCGCCCTTTCCGAGGTCTCGCTTCGCCTGAACAAGGTGTTGAACAATGAGGCTCCCGCGGACAGGGGAATCGGGGTTCCCGAGTCCGGTGACGGACCCTTGAAAATCGACGCCTTTCTGCCGGCCTATTTCCGGAATCCTGTTTTTTGGGAAGGATACAGTAAACTTTTTCCCTTTGGGGAAGGTTTCGCCTCTCCGCTTTTTGGCGTTCGCCGGGCGCGGATCGAGCGCCTCGAAGACGGCTTTGGACGCATGCAGGTCTGTTCCTACCGGTGGAGGCACGGAAGCGGGCGGGCCTTTTTCCGGGGAGGAGGGGATCCTCCCCTTCCCGGACAGGATTGCGATCTCGTCGTAACGCCCGAGATAAGGGGCAAGGGGGATTATCTTGAACGCCTCTTCGTTGTTATCCAGCACCGACCGGCCTGAAGGGGGCTCCGACGTTCCGGAGCGTCCCCATCGGTCGAAAGACGAGGTCGTTACGATCGATACGCTTCTCGAGGCCGTTTCCAGGTACAATCCCGGTCCCGAAGGGCTCGATCTCATCCGCAAGGCCTATCTCATGGCCCTCGAGTCCCACGAGGGCCAGATGCGCCAGTCCGGGGACTCCTATATCAATCATCCTCTGAATGTCGCCATGATCCTGGCGGAGATGAAGGTCGACACCTACTGTCTCGTGACGGCGCTCCTTCACGATACCCTCGAGGACACATCCCTTACCCCGGACCAGATCGAGACGGCCTTCGGCAAGAAGGTGCTCCATCTGATCGACGGTGTCACGAAGATCGGAAAGTTTCATTTCAAGAAATCCCGCGCGGAAAAGCAGGCCGAAAACTTCCGAAAGATGCTTCTCTCGATGTCCGAGGACATCCGCGTCCTGCTGGTCAAGCTGGCGGATCGCCTGCACAACATGCGGACCATCAAGTGGCTCGATCCCTCGAAACAGAAAAACATCGCCCAGGAGACTCTCGATATCTACGCTCCCCTGGCCAACCGTCTTGGAATCGGGTGGATCAAGCTCGAACTGGAGGACCTGTCCTTTTCCGTCCTCGATCCGGAGACCTACGCCGATCTCCGGGCCCGGGTGGCCCGCAAGAGAAAGGAGCGGACGAACTACATCGACCAGATCATCCGCTCCGTTTCCCAGGCCCTGTCCGAAAACGGGATCCCCGGCCGCGTCGAGGGCCGTTACAAGCATATCTACAGTATCTACCGGAAGATGACCTCCCAGGAGATTCCCTTCGACGAAATCTACGACCTCATGGGGATCCGGGTGATCACGGACACCAAGCTCCACTGCTACGGAATCCTGGGCCTCCTGCACGGGATCTACAAGCCCATGTCCGGCCGGATCAAGGACTTCATCGCCATTCCGAAGTCCAACATGTACCAGTCCCTTCATACCACGGTCATCGCGCCCGAGGGAGTCCTGGTGGAGTTCCAGATCCGAACGGAGGAGATGCACCGGGTCGCTGAGGAGGGGGTCGCCGCCCACTGGAACTACAAGGAAAACGCGGACGGCTCTCCGGCCCTCTCGGATCTCAAGGTCGTCACCTGGCTCCGCCAGCTCGTGGAATGGCAGAAGGAGCTGTCCGACAACCAGGAATTCATGAATTCCGTCAAGCTGAACCTCTTTCCGGACGAGGTCTACGTCTTCACGCCGGCCGGCGACGTCCGTGAGATGATCAAGGGGGCGACGGCGATCGATTTTGCCTACGGCATCCACACCGAGGTGGGCCATCGCACCGTGGGGGCCCGTATCAATGGCCGCTGGGTGCCGATCAAGACTGTTCTCGAAAGCGGGGATGTCGTCGAAATCATCACCAATCCGTCGCAGACGCCGAGCAAGGACTGGTTGCGGTTTGTGGCGACCCCCCGGGCCCGGGCCCGAATCAGACACTGGATCAAGGAAGAGGAGATGCGCCAGAGCGCAGACATCGGCCTGCGCTCCCTCGAATCGGAATCCCAGAAGCTTCACAGGCGCTGGTCGGAATTCCTCAAGGCTCCCTTTTTGGAAACGGTCCTCTCTTTTTCGGATCTTTCGGAGCCGACGCTGGAAGATGTCTATTCACGGATCGGCTTCGGGCGCCTGTCCGCCGGTGCCGTCCTTCGGAAGCTTCTTCCCGGACAGGGAGGCGACCTCCTTGCTCCCCTGGCGCCTCCGGTTCCCCTCAAGGAGCAGGTGCCCATCGTCGTCCGCGGAGGGGGGAAGGATCTTCTGATCGGCTTGGCGGGGTGCTGCAGCCCTGTCCCGGGAGAGGAGATCGTGGGGTATGTCACGCGTGGGCGCGGGATCATCGTCCATACTTCGGACTGTCCCAACCTCGTCCATCTGTCCCTCGAGCAGGACCGCCTTGTTCCGGCCGTCTGGGATTCTTCGAAAGATGCGATCTTCGACGTCCATCTTCGGGTGTCGATGGAGGACAAGCCGGGAATGCTGGCCGCCGTTTCCTCCGTCATTTCGGAGCGCGGAGCCAACATCACCCATGCGGAGGTGAAACAGGCCAAGCACCGGATGGGAGTCCTCGACTTCACCATCACCGTCGGGAACCTCCTCCATCTGCAGGAAATCATGACCCGGGTCCAGCACGTCAAGGGAGTCGTCCGGGTCCAGCGGGTGAAAACCTCCGGGGACCAGGCCACCCCCCTTCACTTTTAACGAGATATCGGAGATTCCATGGACTCAGCCGGGCGGGACCGCCTTCTTGCCGAACATATCCGGGCAAGGCCTCACCTGCGCGATATTTTTCAGTTCTATGAAAAGATAGAGGAGATCTGGAACACCTCCCGACCCGACGACCTTCTCGCCCTCGTCGACCTTCGGGACGCCTCCCTTCGCGACCGTCTTTCCCGGGGAATTCCTCTGGTCGACCGGCCCTCCTTTGCCCGTCTGGCTCTTCCCCAGACCGGCCAGCAGTTCCGCAAGCTCATGACCGTCATGCGGCAGGGGGGAGGGGAGCGGGAGCAGTACGCCACCCGGATCGCGACTTTCATGCGGAATGGGCGGAAGTCGGAAGGGGAGGTGATTGCGGAGCTTCTGTCCCGCGAGGACGGCCATTTCGATGCGATCTCCGAAACGATGGAAGTCCCTCGCCCGCTTTTGGTGTACCTGCTCAAGATGTCCCTGAGGATCTCCTTCGAGCGTCTTCACGAAACACTCATCGCCTTCCTGCGGACGCTTGAATGGGAATATACCCATTGCCCCGTGTGCGGGGCGCCTCCGGTGATCGGCCAGGCGGTTTCCAACGACCGGCGACGCTATTACTGCTTCTTCTGCTCCTTTCACTGGGAATGTTCCCCGATGGCGGGATGTCCGTCCTGCGGAGAGACCGATCCCGAACTTTTCAACCTCCTCTACAAGCATCCCAACGAACATCAGGGGATCCTGGCCTGCGAGACCTGCCGGACCTATCTCAAGATGGTGGACCAGAGGGCCGGACCGGATCTCCTCAATCCCGACATCCAGGAGGTTCTCGGCCTCCATCTCGACATGGCGGCCGGAGAGCTGGGCCTCCGGCCCCTGGGACAGCCCTTGGTCCAGGCCGAAATCATCCGACGGCCGGGCATCGACGACTATCGGCCGTAAGCGGGAAAAAATCCGGGCACGATCGACACAGCGAAAGGACATCCATGGACGATACACCAAGCATTCCCAACATGATCGCCAACTATTCGATCATCATCGCCGGTCTTGTCATGACGGTCTTCATCATCTCGGCCAGCTTCTATTTCATCGTGCGCCGGGAGAAGATCCTGAACAAACGCTTTCCTCCGGAGGAGCGGACGGTGGATCCATGGGGCTATCCTCTTGAGGACAAAGCAAAAGACAAGAAGAAAAATTCTCCTGACGACCAAGGCGCTTGACAGCTTTTCCCCATCCTGATATATTTTTAGCACTCAATGTTTTCGAGTGCTAATTCGTGAGGGGAGAGGCGTAGTGGACAGGTCGGAATTCAGGGAGGAGCTGGATCAGAAAAAGTGGCAGGTCCTCTCCGCGACCGTTTCGGGATATATCCGGTCCGCTCTTCCGGTCGGGTCGCAATTCGTGACCCGGTCCTACGGATTGCCGTACTCTCCCGCCACCATCCGAAACATCATGAGCACCCTCGAGGAGATGGGATACCTGTCCCATCCCCATACCTCGGCCGGCCGCGTCCCGACGGAAAAAGGCTTCCGATACTTCGTGGACCATTCGGATTTCGAAAAGACGGAATTCGCCGAGTGGGGAGATCTCGCACGGGGAATCGACCTCCTCCTTTCCAACTCCTCCCTGTCCGATTTCAGCGAAGTTCTGTCGAAGGTAGTCGATCAGGTCGGCCGGACCTCCGGCTATGCCGTCTTTCTTGTGGAGACCGGGACCCTCGGTGATGTCCGGGTCGTCGGTGTCGAGTCGGTCCCTCTTTCGGGACGACAGGCGCTCCTGGTCGTCATCCTCGAGACGGGACACCTCCTGAAGAAAACCTTCGTCTATCCGGAGGGAATCGGATGGATCGAGTTCCGGAAGATCGTCGCCAAGTTGAACAGGGCGGGACGGTTCCGGACTCTATCGGAGTTCAGGGACGCCCTTCTGTCCGAAATGGAAGGACTGTCAACGGCATGGGAGGCGGTTGTCCGTGAGCTGGAGCGCCTGGGCGGAACGCCCGATGTCAAGCTGTTCGGCGCCTCCCGGTTTGTTCGCGATCCCGAATTCGCCAGGGCCGGCGATCTCGAGTCGGTCTTTCATGCCTTCGAGGAACAGGTTTCCCTGTACGGGCTTCTGAGAAAGCGCTTCGAGGGGCAGGGCCTTTCGGTCTCGATCGGTTCCGAGAACGAGCTTCCGGGGCTCGAGGTTTGTGCCCTCGTCTCGGTTCCCCTCGTTCGCTCGGGGGCTTGGTACGGGACCATCGGGGTGGTCGGACCTGTGCGGATGGATTATGGTCAGGTGATTCCCCTGATGTCCCGCCTGTCGGGACGCCTCAATGACTGGCTGGTCGGCTTCGCCGAAGAACGAGCCGCTTCGTCGGGAACGACAGGTCGGCAGAATGGAAAGGATCTTTGATGACAGAGGATTTTGAGCCCGTGATTGATCCGTCGGGACAGGAAGCGCCGGAAGGAGGGACCTCCGGAGTCCAGGATCAACCCGAGGACGCCTCCCCGCAGTCTCGGGAAGCCGAGGAGTGGAAGGACAAGTATGTCCGGCTTCTGG
>JAJYPO010000121.1 GCA_021795275.1 Nitrospirota bacterium
TGGGGGGAACAGTGCGCCAGAGAGTCATATTCAAGCAAGGGTTGACGCAGGAAATATCGAAGGAAATAATCAGGGAAATTAAAGGATCCAAGCAGAAGGTTCAACCCCAAATTCAGGGTGACAGCGTAAGGGTCAGCGGAAAATCGAGAGATGATCTTCAGGCCGTGATCGCTCTCTTGAAAAACAAGGATTTCGGGATAGACCTGCAATTTACCAACTATCGTTGACTCGATATGAAGTGAGGAAGATGGTGATCCCTGTCATGAATGGAAAAAAAGGATTTTTTTATGTGCTTATTTCCCTCGTTCTCCTCGCAGTTCCAGGGTGTGTGACGGTCAATCTCTACCCCCAGGAAAAAGGGTTGGAGGAGAAGGTGATCAAACCTTCCCGAGCTGAGGACAAGATCCTTTTTTTACCAATTCGTGGGTTTATTGGAGATGAGCCGAGAAGAGGGGGGATTCCGCTCCTGGGGGGGAAAATCGATCAGGTTCACCTTCTGGAGCAAGAATTTCAAAAAGCCTCCAGAGACCCTCATGTCAAAGCAGTGATCCTGAGGATCGATAGCCCCGGGGGAACCGTTACGGCCTCCGACAGGTTATATCACAGGATCCGGGAATTCCGGAAAAAAACGGGAATTCCGGTTGTGGCATTCTTTGGAGACCTGGGGGCTTCCGGAGCCTATTATGCGGCGATGGGAAGTGACGAGGTCTGGGCACGTCCCACCAGTGTGGTTGGGAGTATAGGAGTGATGATCGCAAACCTTGGTTTCGAAGGACTCATGAAGAAAGTAGGGGTGTCGGACCGGACGATTGCCTCAGGCCCAGAAAAAGAAATGGGGTCTCCATTAAGAACGATGACCCCGGAAGACAGGAAAATTTTTGAAGGACTGGTCCAGGATTTCTATCAGAAGTTTCTGGACGTGGTCGAAAAAAATCGAAGAATTAAGGGAAAAAAGCTTTCTGCCTTGGCGGATGGAAGAGTTTTTACGGCTTCCCAGGCACAGAAAGCCAACCTGATCGATCATATTGGCTATAGGTCCGACCTGGTCAGGAGTTTGAAGCAAAAACTTAGACTCGGTCATGTGAAGCTCGTCCGATATCAGGAGACGGGAGGCGGTTCTCCTCCCTTGCTCGGAATGACATCGGGGGGGTGGTCTGCCCTTTCCGATGGAACACTGATTGCCCTTGTCCGATCATTGGGACCGACCCCGCTTTATCTGTGGACTGCGGGTGGACTGACCATGAAGTAGGGGGCCTCACCCAAAAGGTGATGCGTCTGACCCGGATAATGTCGACAGAACTGTTTCCTTTCTCCATTAGCAAAGGCTAGCCAGGCCTTGAAGACTTTGGAGGGACCATTTAGGTGGCCGGACTTACAGGAAGCCTCCAACGATTCCGCAGTGGTGAACCGGAAGATTTCAAGGGCCTGAGAGACATGGTTTTGGGCCCACCAGACGATAGGGTATTCCTGCCCTGGCGGGGGACTGTCCGCCAGGGCGAAAGGTGGTTCCAGAAACGCCGCTGAGCCCTGAAGCAGAATGATTGAGAAAAGGAGGAAGGGGAACCGGCTCATCGTGACTCCTTTCAAGGATCCGATACAACAACGACAAGCAGGTCATTGAGGTTTGATCCTGTTTTTCCCGTCTTCACGGCCATTCCGCGCCTTTCCAGAAAAGGGGCGGTGTCATGAGAGTCAAGCGCCTGAGAGGCCTCCTGTGCCAGAATGGGGTCGGCCAATGGGCGTGTGGTTGCGACCATACCGGCGAGGGAGGAGTTTCCGTCCCAGCCGTCGGTAGCGAGACTCAGGACAGCGGCGTTGATTGGCGAAAGGGCCATGGCAAGGGAGAGCCCCAATTCGAGGGATCGTCCTCCTCGGCCGGGGATCTTTTTTCCCTCCATCCGGACGGTCGTTTCCCCGGAACAAAGCCAGACAGATCCCTCCCCAGTCCTTCTCGCGTTCCATAGAATCTGTGAGGCTAGGACCTTTCCTGCCTCTCTGGCCTCTCCCCGAAGTTCTCCGGTCAGAAGATGGCGGGGAAGGTTCTCCCAGTCGCTGCCTTCGATAAAGACTTTCATCGCAACAGGAAGAAGCGTTTCGGAACTGGCAATGATCCCTCCAAACAAACTTTGTGGTGAGATTCGGTCGGAGAAGTCCAAAAGAGGAGTCTCGGACAAAGCCTGTCTTATGGATTGGGGAATGATTCTGTCGAGCCATCTTTCAAGGATCTGAAGCATGAGAGGGCCGTTCCGTTGGGTGGGGAACATGAGCGAAGATCCGACCAGTGCCGCCGCTTCGCCCGGAATGTCAGAAAAGAGGTAGGTTATTGAAGGGCGGGGAAAAAGCAGGGACGCCAATCCCCCTCCCTTTATTCGGGACAGATGAATTCTCAGGTTGTTGATCACTTCTATCGGCGCTCCGGCTTCCATCAGTCGTTGTGTCATAAGGGCCTTTTCTTCGACAGACACCGGGAAAACGGGATCGGCCACGAGGCTCGAGCTTCCTCCGGAAATGGCGACTGCGACGGCCATTCGGCCGGGGAGGCTTTCGATGAAATTCCGGATGCCGCCGAGTGTCCGGAGACTCTGTTGGCTGGGAAAGGGGTGTGGGCCAAAAAGAGCCGGAAAGTCTGGCGATGGAGAAGGATAGCCGTCCGGAAGGACCGTGAGGGTCTTGTCCGGCGGTATGTTGAAGGTGTTGGCGAAGCTTATCGTCAGTCCTCCAGCGGCCTTGCCGAGGGAAATCAGCGCTTCGGGAAGGGGAATGCTCTGTGGCACGGCGTGGAATCGAAAAAACTCTTCCACAAGGGGTTCGGGAGAGACGCGTGAAAGAAAAGATGGAATCTTTATTCTTAAGAATTCGGCAATGTCCTCAACCATTCTGTTTCTCGGTTGTCGCAGTCGATTCGCCTGTTTTGAGGCGGGACCGGAACTCCCGGGCACAGGAGGAGCCGCAGAAGTAGATCCTTTTCCCGTCGACTTCGAGAGTTTCTCCTGCGTTTTGTAGCTCAATATAAAGGCCGCATACCGGGTCCTGAACGAGAGGGGGAGGCGGAGCATTTTTCTGGACGGGCCGGGATCGAAACAGAGGGCGAAGGAGCTTCCCCACCAAGCCGATTATGGTCACGAGAAGAATTAAACGAATGAACATCGCCGATCCGGGCTGAAAAGGAACCAGATGATCACATTTTGTGAGTTCATGAAACAGTCCCTTGGAGGAAAGAATGGGGGATATTATACCTCTCGGGGAAAAATCGGATTCGAGGGAGGGGACTTCTTCACAGCGCCGGAGACAAGCAGCGCCTTCGCCTCTCTTTTGGCCCTTCAGATCCTGGAAGCGGACCGGGCCCTCGGCTTTCCCGATCCATTTTATATGATCGAAGCAGGTCCGGGCAATGGAACGCTCGCGGTAGCGCTTCTGACGGTATTCAGGACGGCTGCGCCGGATCTGTATTCCAGAATCGCCCCCTTGTTCTACGAGCTTCCAGGCGTGCTGCAGGAACGTCAGAGAGAAAGACTGGCCAGCTTCAGCATGCGGTACCCCCCCCGGTGGATCCTCCCGGCCGGATCGCAAGGGAGAGACTCGGAAGAGATTCCTCCTGAAAGCGGAATCGTTTTTGGAAACGAATTTCTTGATGCTCTTCCTGTGCATCGGGTTCGTGGCGGGGATGGGGGTTGGGAGGAGTGCTATGTCGAGCAGTCGGGAGATCGCTTCGAGCCGGTCTGGGGACCCCTCTCATCGGAAACGCTCGAACGAGAGGTAAGGGAGCTACTTGGTCCGGATCATGCCAAAATGCGCGGACAGGAGGCGGAGCTATGTCTGGTGCTCCAGGATGTTCTGGCGCGCCTCGACCGTTTTCTAAAGCGCGGTTTTATGCTCTGGATCGATTATGGAGATATTCGGGAGGAACTGTATTCCGGACGGAGAAAAAGTGGAACACTGCTTTCCTACAAAAATCACCGTGTGACGGACAATCTTTTTGATGGGACCCCGGGAGATTCTGACCTGACGGCATATGTCGATTTTACCCGGGTTGCCCGCACTCTCTCTGCCATGGATTACTCTCTTGAGGGATATACGGACCAGATGTCCTGGTTGATGGGGTTGGGCTTTCCCGACTGGCTTGAGACGAACGCCCACCGACTGACTCCGGAGGAGACAATTCAATCCGGTATTCTCGTCCATCCCTTGAAAATGGGGCGAGCTTTCAAAGTCCTGATGATGAGGAAAGGGAGCGAGTCCTGCGATCGCTCCGGATTCAGGTTCGGAGGACTCCGGTCCCCCTTGTAAAGGAAGAGCCGGAGGTCCGGATTATTTCTGGTTCTGGATGATATAGCGGGTGATCTCCCGGGTCTGGTCTTCCGTCAGAGAGAGACGTCCCGTCTGCTTCATGTACCGGTTCATCTTGAGCACGAGAATCCTCCAGTCTTCCGGAGACCGGTGAGTGAGCGGCGGGAGCCCATGGCATTGAGAGCATCGGGTTGCGAAGAGTCCGGCGGGAGCCACCGGCGACCCGGTTGGTTCCTCGGAGGGGGAAGAAGAATTCGTCGGGTTTTTATGGGGACCCGGAATCATCATGAGAAGCACGAAAAAAGCAGCTGCTGACCCTGCGGTGAGGAGCAGGGCCCGGCCGTTGGAAAGGGGAGGGTTGGATTTCAAGGGGTTTCTCCAATCTGTTTTCTGAGAAAGGGAACGAGGTCTTTACTGATACTTTCCGAATAAAGCTTTCCCAGAAGCTTGGACGGGGCGGTCCGCTCGAAGGAAAGAATCGGCTTTGGGGAACTGTGGCGTTCCATGGATCGGTCAATTCTTCGAGTCAGATCTCCGGAGTGAAGAATGATGACGGCATCCATCCGGATCCTTCCCTCCTGCGTGGTCTGGAGAATCCCTTCCTTGACCTTGTCCCGGAATTCCTTGACGACAATCCGGAGAGTCGAACTTCCAGGATCGACCGGACCCTGCTGGACAACGGCATCGATTCCCCCGGCTTGCAACTGCCTGACAAGAATGGAGTCAAGCGATGGGCCGAGAGGATTTTCGGGAACCAGCTGAGAGTATGAGCCATCGTTCTTGAAATAGGTGCCGACATCCTCCATGTTTTGCGGGAGGCTTGCCGGAAGGACATAAATCTTTGCGATTGAAAGCGGCAAAGTCTTTCTGATTGGCAATGGCTGCGGGTCCGGGACGAGAATGGGCGGTGCCGGCCCATAGGAGGTGCAGGCCGGAAGAATGAAAGCCACGGCCAGGAGAAGGAGAGCAGAAAAAAGACGGGCGATGGATCGTGCGGAGCGAGAGGAAAAGTTTTTTCTCATGACCATCCTTTCATTTGAAAGACGCATAGACGGTAGATTCTCCGATCGGGAGGCGATCTTTATTTATTCGGGAGGATGAAAAGTTCTTCCCGGTCCGAGACCGGCGACCCTTCGGGAGGGTTTCTCCAGATGACGGCGAGGGTGTGACGGCCAGGTTTTTGGGGAGGAGCGGTGATCCATGTGGACCGTTCCTCCGAAAGATCCGCCATGGCAACGGGTTGTCCATCGACCGTGACCTCCAGCATGTAAAAGACATGGGTGGGCGGTGGGGTGGAAAAAGTGACGTGAAACTTTAACGGATCGCCGGCATGAATTTCGGTCGGATAGACGACGCGAAAACTCTGCGAAGCGGCAAATACCCGAACATTCGTCATCACCAATAAGGCAAGAGCTATAAGGAACACTATGAAGGGGGTCGAAAAAGCCACGGACCTTCTTTTGGCCTTTCGGCTATCCATCACTTCTCCTCTCTGGTACAATGGCACAATGATTATCTCTTCCCGATCTCCCCTTTTTCTAAAATACATCATCCTTGAGCGTGTTGCGAAGGGAATGTTTGCATTTCTGATCGGACTGGGGGGGCTCTCTCTCGGTCCTGTCCGTCTGAACCACCTTCTCTACCAGTGGGCGCAGAACTTCAATATCGATGTCGACAATGCATGGACCGGCCAAATTTTTCGGAAGACAGGTCTGATAGGCCCCAACATGCTCATGGTCATTTCGGTCGGGGGGATCGCCTACGGGCTTTTGAACTTCACGGTGGCATGGGGGCTCCACCGGAGATTCCGGTGGGCCGAATATATGACGATCATCGAAATTTCTGCCCTGATCCCGGTCGAGGTCTATGCCATGCATTCCCATTTCTCCATCTGGAGATTCGGGGTTTTCATTCTGAATATTCTCATTGTCGTATACCTTCTTAGGAACCGCCAGCTTTTTCATGGCGTTCATGAAAAAACCGAGCCTGTCGCTGACAGCTGAGTTCGCCTGATCGTCGGGGTTCGCAAGGATGTCGAACGATGACGGCTTTGGTTCCCATTCTCCTCTTTCTTGCAAATTTCCTGAACTATCTTGATCGCCAGCTTTTTTCCGCCCTGTTTCCTGTGGTCGTCCCGGTCTTTCGGCTTTCGGACCCTCTTGTGGGGGCGCTGGGATCCGCCTTTACCTTGTCCTATCTTGTTGCGGCTCCCCTGGCGGGGTACCTCTCGGACCGCATTCCTCCGCGCCGCGTTCTGGCAGGAGGGGTTCTCGTATTTTCTGCAGGCATGTGGTTGTGTGCCATGGCGGGTGGAATGGCCGAACTCTTCCTGGGGAGAATGTTGACAGGGGTCGGGGAGGCGGCGTTGTTCGTCGTTGGCCCCCAGTCCATGGGAGTTGATCGGGGGGCTGGCCGGAGGCTGGCCATCTTTCTCTCTGC
>JAJYPO010000122.1 GCA_021795275.1 Nitrospirota bacterium
GCCGGACCTGCTCCGCCTGCGGCCACGTGTCTCCGGAAAATCGGAAGACGCAGGAGGCGTTCGTCTGCGTGGCCTGCGGTCATGCGGAAAACGCCGATGCGAATGCGGCGAAAAATATTCTCGGGGCTGGGCAAGCCCGTAGCGCCTGTTCGGAGGCGAAAACCTCCGAGTCGGCGGCCTGACCTTTCAGGCCCGCCGATCCATCCCCGTTTTCAGTCCGGGGAGTTGGCAGGAAGGAATCCCCTTCGTTCACGGAGGGGAGGACGTCAACCGGATGATTGGAATTCATGCCCTGAGGCAGGCGCGGATTCTTCGGGAGCGGCTGCTCCGGTCGGGACGCTTCCTGAGGGTTTCGATCAATATCGGCGCCAGCCATTTCCTTCATGAGGAATTCCTGTCCAATGTGGAGGAATCGGTCGGTGGGGCCGGAGGGGAGGGGCTGGTCCTTGAGGTCACGGAAAGCGCCGCCCTTGAGGACATGCATCGGACGACTCGCCTGGTGGAGGAATTGAAACGCCGCGGATTCGGGGCATCCCTCGACGACTTCGGAACGGGATACTCTTCCCTCCATTATGCGGCCGATCTCTCGATGACGGAGATCAAGCTCGATTCCTATTTTCTCCGACGCTTCCGGAGCTACACCAATGCCTTCGCCGTTGTGGGCTCGACCCTTTTGCTGGCCGATCTTTCGGGAAGCCGTCTTGTGGGAGAAGGTCTCGAATTTCCCGAGGACCTCGCGCTCTGGCTTCGCATGGGAGGCCGTCTGATCCAGGGGTATCTTCTCGCCAGACCCATGCCGGAGGAGGAGCTTCTTTCCTGGCTCGGCCGTCCCCTGCCACCGGAGCTCGCGACTGCCTCCCCGGTCTATCCGGTCGAAGATCTTCCCTTTCTCGAATACGCCTTCCGCCCCTCCTCTTCCTACGAGGAAATGGACCACCGCCAGGCCGACTGTCCGCTGGACCTCTGGTTCGCCCAGCGCGGTGTTCTTTACTGTCACCTTCCTTCCTGGAGCGAGGCCAGGGACTCCCATAGACAGATGCACATTTCGGGGGCACTCTCCCTCAATGTCACAGAGAGGTTCGTGCGGGCGATCGGAAACCTTCGGGACGAGATGGACGCCTACCGGCTCACGTTCGGTCCTTCTGCCTGACCCTTTCTTGCAGACGCATCGCCCTCAGGTCTTTTTCCTGGCCGTTTACCGCGACAGGTAGCCGTAGAACATCTCGCTCCGGATGCGCGACTCCTCCACCAGGAACTGCCCAAGGAGAGTCTGGTGAAAGGCGTCGACCATGGCGGGCGGTCCGGACAGATAGAGGAGGGAGTCCTCCCCCGCCATCTCAAGAATCCGGGAAAGGCCCTCATTGATCCGCTCCTGACGGGAGCCTCCGACCGGGAGGCCTTCCTTGGTCAGGACAGGGACCCATGCGACGACTTCCTCCCGCACCCACTCCTGACATTCCGAAAGAAACGGCGTCTCGTCCACTGTCCGGTTTACCGTCATGAGAAAGATCCTGAAAGGCGATTCCTTTCGCTTCTTGAGGCTTCGGACCATGCTCCGAAAGGGGGTGATCCCGATGCCACCCGCCAGAAAGACCAGATTCTTCGGTCCTTCTCCCCGCGGAAGAATGAAGTCCCCGCTTGCCTCCTCGATCAGGAAGGTCTGGCCGGGACGAGCGCCCTTCAGCGCTTTCTTGAAGGGCGAGCCCGGAGTCAGTCGTGTGGCGATTGAAACGGTAGGGAGCTCCTCCGGGGCGCTGCAGAGGGAGAAGGTCCGGCTCCGGTCGTCCAGGGGGTGGTCGGGAGGGAAAGAGAAAAGGGATGCTTGGCCGGCTTCGAAGGTGAAGGCGGAGTCTGATATCTCGAACTCGGCCCAAAGAGTCCCGGCGGCAACCGGAACAGTTCGGAGGAGGCGGGCGGAAAACTCCATAAGGGTCCTTTCAGTCGTCGGTCCAGGAATGGATCTGCCCGGCCGGATGAGTGAAGTGCTTCCCGAAGAGGGCTTCCAATGCCGTCGGAGGGAGAGGCCGGCTGGAGAAAAAGCCCTGGATCCGGTCGCACTGGTGCTTTTCCAGATAATCCCACTCCTCGGCGCTCTCCACGCCTTCGGCCGTGGTGGTAAAGTCCAGGCGCTTGCCCAGACCGATGATCGTCCGGACGAGTTCGGAGCGTTTGAGGTCGGAGAAAAGGTTGGTGACGAGCGAGCGGTCGATCTTGACCTCGGCGATGGGATAGGTGGTGAGGTAGGAAAGTGCCGTAGCCCCGGTTCCGAAGTCGTCGATGGAGATCCGGATGGCCTGGCGGTGAAGCGATTCTACCACCGAAAAGAAATTCTCGGAATCCTTGATCACCTCCGACTCGGTGATCTCGAGGAGGAGGACCTCCGGGGGAACCCCCACCTTGTCGAGGATGGAGAGCACTTCCTCGACGAATCCCTCCCGGACGAAGTGCTGATAGGAGATGTTGACCGATACGGATATCCGGTTACCGTCGGTCCTCCATCGCTTGGCCTGTTCCATGGCCATCCGGAGCACGGTATTGCCGATCGGGACGATGAGCCCTGTCCGCTCGGCCAGGGGAATGAAGTCGGCCGGAGAGACGCGTCCGGCGTCGGGGGACTCCCATCGCACCAGGGCTTCCGCGCCGACGACCTTGCCCGACTGGGTCTCGATCTGGGGCTGATATTCGAGAAAAAATTCCCCCCGAAGAAGCGCCTGTTTGAGGGCCTGCTCGAGCTGGAGATCACGGAGGGAGGACGAGGACATGGCCTCCTCGAAGAAGCGGATGCGGTTCCTTCCCGCTTCCTTGGCCCGGTTGAGGGCAATGTCCGAATTTTTGACCAGATCTTCGGGGGATTCGCCGTCCCGGGGGAAAAGGGCCACTCCCATGCTCGCGGTCAGGGCGATCTCCTGTCCTGCCACCTCGAAGGGGTTGTCCAGACTCCTGAGCAGACGGTCGCAAAAGAGGGAGACATCCTTCTCCGTCGGGCATTCGGTCAGCATTACGAGAAATTCGTCTCCCCCGATACGGGCCAGGGTGTCGTTTGGTGACAGGAGCCCGGAGAAGCGCCGGGAAAGGGCCTGGAGAAGCTCGTTTCCCGCCCCGTGGCCCAAAGAGTCGTTGATCCGCTTAAAAAGGTCGATGTCGACCATCCCGATGGCCAGGATGCGGCGATTGTTTCTGGCCCAGGGGAGAAGGGTGGCCAGGCGGTCCTGGAAAAGGCTCTGGTTCGGGAGATGGGTGAGGGTGTCCCGGTATGTCAGGTTCCAGATCATCTCCTGGGCCCGCCGCCGCTCGGTGTTTTCCTGAAAGACCATGACCACCCCGGTGAGAAGTCCGTCCCGGCTGTGGATGGGGGCCGCCGAATCGGAGATCGAGGTGATGCGTCCGCTCCGGCTGATCAGGGCGGTGTGGTTTGCAAGCCCCACAACGATGTCGTTCTTCAGGACCCGGTCGATCGGAACCTCCACTCGTTCCCCGGTCTTTTCGTTGAGGATCCGGAAGATCTCGTAGACGGGGCGTCCCAGGGCTTCCTCGACCCCGTATCCCGTGAGGCGTTCGGCGACCTGGTTGATGAAGGTGACCGTTCCGGAGACGTCGGTGGCGATGACGCCGTCCCCGATGGATGCAAGCGTCGTCCGGAGCCACTCCCCCTGAGCTTCGAGCGCCAGTTCTGCGTTCTTGAGGCGCGAGACGTCGCTCCCTTTCCATTCGAGGTACCGGGATCGCCGGCCGATCCGGGTCGGGGTCATCTGGGCCATGAGCCAGGTCAGGGCGGGAAGGGACGGATCGCGGAAGGGAAGGAGATGCTGGCGGGGTGCACCGGGGTCCGCGAGGAAGGCCTCCCATTCAAGGGCGGCCTCTCCGAGGGACGGACTTTCCCGGAGGAGGTCCGCCAGGGGGATCGCATCGCATCCGGAGTGGTTCCTGCAAAAGAGATCCCGGAAGCGGCGGTTCGCAAAAAGAATTCTCCCCCGAAGATCGGTCAGGACGATCATCTCCTCCGAGTCTTCCGCGGCGAAGTCGAGCAGGACCTGGTGGGTGTGGCGCCGGGAGGTCGAGAAAAACAGGATCGCGCCGGCGTAAAGAACGGTCAGGAAACCCTGGAGAAGGATGAGAATCGAGCGGGTCCGGTAAAGGGAGGCCAGACGAAGAGTCTCCCTCCGGAGCTGTTTGTCTATTTCGTAGGAGAAGGAAACGATCCGGAAGCTCAGTCGGCGGTAGTCCCTGGAAAGAGGATCCGATAGAGAAGGGGGCCTTCCGGAAAAATTTCGGGTCAGACTGAAGAAATAGCGGTCGCATCCCCGAGCGACATCGGTGAGGGAGCGTCGCATTTCCAGAGAAAGGAACGGTCTTCTGCGGTCCAGATCGGAGAGGACCGCCCGGGCCTGGAGGGACAATCCCAATACGTAGCGTTCGGATTCTGGCTCTTTTTTCAGGATGGCGGCCAGGAAGGCCGCATGAATGGCCCGGTCGAGGGAGGTCATGTCGAATCCCAGGGCTTCTGTGGCGTGGACCGCCTCCGCGACCCTTTTTTCGGCCATGTGGTTCCGGGCAAAGAAGAGGAACAGCGGAGCGGAAACGCCCAGGAAAAGGAGCGTCGCCAGCAGCACGGGAAGCGCGAGGAGGAGCTCCCGCCATGATCGGGGGAAGGAATGTGTCATGGGCGTTCCTTGCCGGACGGACCCGCGTGGATCGGGAATGATTTTTCCAGGTCGATGCCGCTGGAATATGAGAAAACCATAAGCTTAATTTTTGTCAATGTCAAGGATCCCTTATGGACCAAATATTTTGTCGTTTGCAGAGCCGGTCCCTTGACCGACTCCGATGAGGGGGGTATGGTTATAAGAATCGTTCCTCATTCTTTTGGGTCCTGACGGAGGTTGGTCGGTCGGGGACGGTGCTTACGCTTCCCGACAGGGTTGCAGAAGGGAGCGATGCTGTGAAGGTTCTTCTGGTCTCGGCCAACCGCGAACACTTTCCTGATCCTGTTTTTCCCCTGGGGGCGGCCTACGCGGCGGCTGCGATCCGGAGTGTCGGCCATCGGGTCGTTGCCCTGGACCTCGCCTTCCTGACCGATCCCGAAAAAGCCCTGAGAGAGTCGATCCTGAGGGAAAAGGCCGACATACTCGCCTTCTCCCTCAGGAACCTCGACAATGCGGCCTATCCCCTGACGCGATTCTATCTCCCGGACTATCGGGCTCTCCTCAGGATCGCCCGTGAAACGATCGTCCAGACCGCACGTCCGAAGATTCCCGTCGTGGTGGGGGGATCGGCTGTCGGGCTCATGCCCGTCCCCCTTGTGAAGAGCCTCGAGGCCGACTACGGGGTGGCAGGTGAGTCGGAGGAGGCTTTCCCGGCGCTCCTCGAAGCCATCGAAAAGGGATGCGACCCTTTGGGAATCCCGGGTATCGTCGGGGCAAAGGAGAGCGGGGGAGCGGTCACTCCTCTTCCTTTTCCGGATTCCCCTGTCACTCCCGTTGTGGAAGGAGGGATCTGGACCCGTCTTCGTCCGGCCCGGGACCTCTTTGACCTTCCGCGCTACATGAGGGTGGGGGGGATGGCCAATATCCAGACCAAGAGGGGATGCGTCTTCCGGTGCCGCTATTGCACCTATCCCCTTCTCGAGGGACGGGAGCACCGTCTCCGGGATCCCGAGGCCGTCGCGGACGAAATCGAGGAGCTTGTCGAGCGGGACAGGGTGCGTTCGTTTTTTTTCGTCGACAGCGTCTTCAATCTGCCTGCCTCCCATGCGGAGGGAGTCTCCCGGGCCCTGATCCGCCGGAAAATCCGGATACGCTGGTCGGCCTATGCCTCCCCCGCGGGACTCACCCGGGGCCTTCTGGAGACGATGGCGGCGGCAGGATGCGACGGTCTCGAGGTGGGAAGCGATTCCGCGGACGGAACAACTCTTGAGACCCTGGGAAAGGGTTTTTCCGTCGATCGGATCCTCGAAGTGGCCGAGGACTGTCGCAAGGTCGGGATACCTCTCTGCCACAGCCTTATCTTCGGGGGGCCGGGAGAGACGCCCGAAACGGTCCGACGCACCTGCCAGCTGATCGACGGAACGCGTCCGATGGCGGTGGTGGCCATGGCCGGGGTCCGTCTCTATCCCGGCACGCCTCTGGGAGACTGGGCCCTCTCCTCGGGTCTGGTGAAATCGGAGGAAGATTTCCTGGAGCCCCGATTTTTCATCGACCCGGCGGTTCGGTCTTTCCTGATCCCCTATCTCGAGGCCTTTTCCGCCGCCCGGGGAAACTGGATCCTTCCGGGGGTGGTGCCCCCCCTGGCCCCCATCACCCAACGGATCATCCGGTTCATGGGGTACAGGAAGCCCCTTTGGCATCTTTTGAAATACGGAGTGTTCAAGAACCGGGTCTATCGGGACCGGTGACAGGATCCTGCCGCCGAAAAGCGAACCATCGGCGCCGTGATCCCCTGACGAGGAGGGACGATCCGAAGGGATACGCCCATCAAGAACGAAGGAGTCGCTCATGGAAGACACCGCAAAACAGGCTGCCGCGACATTGCTGCAGGTTTACGCCGACATCGACCTCCTGGCGCTCGAACTCTGCAGCGACCGCCTCCCCTTTGCCCCCACGGCCGAGGCCCGAAAGGAACTGATGCGCCAGATCGGGGAGGAGGTCATCCATTTTTCCCTGCAGGAACGGACGCTGGAGCGGCTCGGTCGGCCGTTCCTGCCCGTCATTGACCTTTCTCG
>JAJYPO010000123.1 GCA_021795275.1 Nitrospirota bacterium
GGAGGAGATTTTATGGGGAATTATTTCAGGACCTTTCCGGACGGCCCTTGACATGATCGATCGCGAGGCGGCCTGCGAGATTCAGGACAAGTGGATCGCCACTGTCGTCGCCCCCGCCCAGGCCTCCCTGTCCAGCAAAGACCTCAAGCAATTTCTCCTCGGGCAGGGAGGGGCCATTCCTGCCTTCATGGAAAAGACGATGGCTCCTTTTGTCCAGCGGACTCCCCCGGGGTTCAATCTCTTTGTCAGAGACAGGCACACCGTGTCCATAAGGCCTTCATTTCTTGTCTTCATCAACGACACCATCAATTCCCAACGCGCACTCGATCTGACGGCGAAGCGAAACGAAATTGAGAAAAAGAAACGACATCTCGACCTGGTGAATCTTCGACAGTCGCTGGGCAAGCAGGAACAGAACGACCGGAAAAAGATTCTTTCCATGGCCAAGACGAAGTTTCCGGTGGTGATCAAGGCGCTTCCCACGGACGTGAATACGGAAGCTCTTGCCCGTCCCTATCTTACGAGGCTCACCCTGGAGTGCGCGGAGAAGAAGCATGTGCTGAACAACCTCAATCTTCCGGTCCGAAGGGCCTGGGTCTGGTCCTCTCTCACGTGCGGAAAGACCTCCCTCGAGATCCGTCTCGGAAATCTCGTTCTGACCCGGGAATATTCGGGAGGGAACGGATTCATTCAGTTTGCCCAGCAGTTTTACCAAGGGAGTCTGACCATGACGCCGGCGGACTTTCCTCTGAAGAAAAAGGCTCTGGAGAATCTCCGGGTGACCAACCTGACGGTTCATTTCCAGTTCAAAGGAATTCATACCCTTCTTCTCCGCTACCAGGACTACCTTCAGGCCCAAGAGTCGCTCGACAGGGTCAAGGAGAAAATTGCCCGGATCGATCAGGAGCTGGCCATTCAGGACACCAGCACACTCGACAATCAGAAGGCCGCATTGAAGAGCCAGCCGTTTGCCATCGAGGATCTCCCCACGGACATTGCGGTCTGCCTTCCGGGAGAGGTCTCCGGAGTTCCATCTGAAGGCGGGAGCGGGGGCACCCCCGGCTCCTCCGCACGAGAAGGGAGTGTAAAATGACCGGAGCCGACCTTGGGCGCAGTCCGATTCGTCCGGAGGCCCCCGCCGGAGACGATGTTCGCGATCAGGATGTTTTCGTTGACCTCCAGGCCGAGATGAATCGCTCCCAGACGGTGACGTCGGGGGCGTCCGCCGTTGTCGACTGGTCGAATATCCGAAAAATTTCCGCATCGATCCTGGAAAGCCGGAGCAAGGATCTTCTTGTCGCTGCCTACTTCTGCGTAGCCATGGCGAAAACGGAGGGTCCGGCGGGTGTGGTGGAGGGAATTTCCCTGCTCAATGCCATGGTGGCGGAACACTGGGAGGCTCTTTTTCCTCCGATCTCCCGTCTCCGCGCCCGGAGAAACGCGTTGTCCTGGTGGATGACCCAGATGCAGGAGATCCTTCCCGCCCTGTCCTCTCCGCCTCTCTCCCCCGAGGTTATGGCGCAAGGCGTCCGTGAGATCCGGGAACTGAATGCCGCATTGGGGGAGAAGGATCCCGACGGTCCGTCCCTCTCTCCTTTGTATCCGCTGGTCGAAGGGTTGCCGGTCACTTTACCGGAGACCCCGCCCCTCTCCCCCTCCGAGTCCACCGGTACGCCCGCTAGAGCTCCTTCGTCGGCCCCTTCCCCGGATAGGCCCGAAAACACGCTCTCGATTTCTCAGGAAGGAGATCCGCTCACGACGCTGGAGGAGATTTCTCCGGCACTTCTGTCGCTGGCCGATCGCCTGCTCGAGGCCGACCCGGAGGATAGCCGTTCGCACGTTCTCTCGCGACTGATTCTCTGGGAGGGCATTCGGGAAATGCCTTCAAACGAGGAGGGGATGACCCGGATTCCCGCCCCTCCTCCGCACGTGTTGTCAGCCCTGGAAACCCAACTCGAGTCCGGGACAGAAGATGATGCTCTCCGATTTCTCCTGGGGCGGCAGGCCGAATTTCCCTTTTGGCTCGACCTTTCCTTCCGGGCGGGGAAGATTCTTGAAGGCCGCGGTCCAAACGGATCGGGGGGAGCGGAGGCCCTTCGCGGGGCGCTTCGGACCCTTGTCGCCCGGCTTCCCGGAATCGAGTGCCTTTCGTTTTCCGGAGGGGAGAGACCGTTTCTGTCGGAAGAGGGTCGCGCCTGGATTGCCCAAGGAACGATGTCGGCGGAGACGGACGAGGCAGACGACGGATCCCCAAGGTCGAACCCGGCACTTTCGGCGGTCCGCTCCGCCATTTCGGCCGGAAAGATTTTCGAGGCGTGCGACCTTTTCGAGGAGATTCGCCGGAAAGAGCCTTCGCCTCGAGGACGATTTCTCCTGAACCTCGAGTTTCTCTCGACCGTCGAACAGATGGGGAGGGAGATCCCCGTTCTTTCGTTGGCGAATGTTCTTTTCGAAGAGATCGAGAGAGTCGACCTCGCTCTCTGGGAGCCGGCGCTGGCCGCTCGGGCGCTTCCGGTCTTGTGTCGGATTTATCGGTCGAGCGGGGACGAGACCATGAGAGGGAGGGCAGAGAAATTGGCGGTGCGTCTTTCCGCCCTCGACATATCCGGAGCGACAAGGCTTTTCCAGAATGCCCGATAAGGATGAACGTGGAGACCGTTCTCCACAGGATCGGGAATTCGTTGTGCACCACCTGTCCGGGAGGATGAGGAGGAGAGGATGGCCATCAAGCCTTATACGGTCCGTCGTGAGCCTGTCTGCGACAAGAATTCTGAATCGGAGTCCCGAGAACGATTTCTTGCGCTCCGGACCTCCTTCTATCGGGAGCTGGCCAGGCTCCTTCAGATGCGAACAGATATGAGCCTTCCCGAGCTTATTTCCGTTCTTGAGCATACGGAAAAATACCCCCGCTGCATTTTGCAGAGCATGGCAAAGAAGCTGCGGGAGGGCGAGGCTTCCTTTTCCGTGGCGATCCGGGATTACGTTCCCGTCAGGGATTCGGTCATCCTGAATCTGGCGGAAAAACGATTTTGTCCTCTGGAGAGCGCCCTGGGGTTTCTGGTGGACTTTCCTGAATGAGACGACATCAAGTTCGGAGAGTGCAAGGGAAGGCCGGAGAGTTTGTTGGGAGGCCCTGGATCCAGGTTTCTTGCCCAGGTCTTGACTGAATCCGGCCCGAATGGTCCGGTCTGGCCAATATTCCTCACCCATTGTGGAAGGGTGGGGCGAAAACGGGTCCGGAAAAACAACATCGGAGCTCGATCCAGCCACCCCGCCCCAGGAACGTCTTCTGCGAAGATGAGAGATGGGAACCTTCCGCGATCAGGCCGCCGCTGCCTCTCTCGTGTTTCGGTCTGTTTTCCCGACAGGCGAAATGGTGGGAGAGGATCTCGACGTTTCCTCGGTTCGGCTCGTCGGGAAAAACTCCCGGGCGTCCTCACAACAATCGATGACGGCCGGAGGATGCTGCGGGCGGCACCGGAGGCGATGAAATGGGAAAGAAGCGGGGATTGTCATTGTCTGTCCTCAAGGCCTTGAAGCCGGCTGGCACGTTTCAGGCTCCGGTGACATGATGACATTTTGTCTCTCCCCCTTCGAATGTTTTTTTAAGGACAGGCCGGGAGGGTTTCCCCTGAGCACGAAGGTCAGAAACATAAAAATGGTCCGACAGGCGTTTTGGTGCTTGTCCTTGGTCCTTATGGCGGTCTTTGTTCCGGATCCTGTTCGGGCCAGCGACTGCATTTCGACGGGATCTCTCTCGGTCATCATGATGGATTGTACCCCTGCGGTTGCCGGTCCCGAAAAGCCCGGAGCGAAGAAGGAGGAACCCGATCGATTCGACAGGGACTGGACCTTAAGGATTCGCGCCCCTCAGGGCGACTGGCATTCTTCCCTTCGGGCCAGTGTCGCATTGTGGGTGGAGAAAAGACTCTATCCCAATGCGACGAAGGAGGAAAATGCGCTCATGAGCGTGGCAATTCAGCATCTTGCGCGCATGGGATTTCCGATCAGGGCGGTCAAAGAATCGGACCTGATCACCAGGGTGAATGTGACGGCCAAGACACTCAATAGAATCGCCGCAACCCTCGACAAGGCGCTGCGCAGGGGGCATCTGACCTATCATGTGTCCCGGGTGATTGTTGCAGGAGGGTCGGAGAAAGAGAACCAGTTTGCGTCCGCGCAACTCCCGGTTCCCGAGAGCGGGATTGTCGATTCTGAGGGTATGTCCGCGAGGCTCTTTGCTCTCTCCCAGATTCCCGGATATACCCGGGCCGACGGCATGATGGTGCCTGCAATCGCGACCCGGAATGTGAGTTTTTCCTTGCCTCACATCCTGATCATCCATAGCGACCGGAAAGACTGGGCGCGGGACATTCGTCGACAGGTGTTTTTGCTTGTGGCCAACCTGGTGATCGACATGAAGAACCCGCTGGCCAAGAAGATTGTGAAAACACTCTCCGGTCGGCTTTCGCGGCTCGACTGGCCCCTTCTCAAGATTCAACAGGAAACAAAAGAGACCTACCGTGTCGAGGCGCCTTCCCGTCTTCTGAACACCCTCAAGAACATTCTTCTTCAGGCCGCGACCCTCGGGAGAGTCTCCGATGACTCTGTCATCGAGAATCCGAAGGGGCAGCTCTCCACCGGCAACATCTTCGCCCCGCTTCCGGAGGCATTGGAGTTTGACAACTTTCTCGTGCACCTCACGCCGACTCCGACCTTCTCCGGATCCCAGGTCGAAATCGACAATTACGGCTATGCTCCGACCGGCGCAGTCACGTTGAACGCGATCGGAAACGTCAACAATGCTCTTTTGGCGGGAGGACTCTTCACCGTCGGGGCCTCGACGACGTTCGGGGGCATGAACTCGGGAAGCCTGGGTTACTCCTTTCCGATAGGCTTGTATGTGCGGGCAGGAATGGATTTATTTGCCATGAACTACAAAATCGGGCTTGGCCTGTCGCCTTGGGGAAGCGGGGTCAACACCCAAGCACTCACCGCTCTGGGGGTGAGCGGCAGCAATTACTCGGGAGATCTTTGGATCAACCAGGCGATTGTCCAGAAGGAAGACCGGAAGCTTGTACTCAAGGAGACGATTTTTCTCAAAGAATTCCAGGACTCTTACTCTCCCACGGTCCAGAACGACCGAAGCCTTGTTGGCGGGATCCTCGATCTGTCGGGGTCCAGGGCGTTGGGCCGCCTGAATCTCTCTTTTGACCTCTCCGACACCGAATACGATCTCTCCCAGGGAAGCGGTTCCAGTCCCGTCAATCCCTTCTATTACGACACACAGGGTTTTCAGAATTATATAACAGGCAACGGACAGGTCGGGTTTGCCTTTACGCCCAAATACTCGATGACTCTGGGAACGGTGGACCAGCAATATATCGGTGGAGGAACCCTCGATCCCATGCTCCAGGCCACGCTCGGGGGCATGGCGAATGTGATGGTCCTTCCCACGGCCTCCCTCTTCGGAAACAATCTTTACGTTGGAACACTGACATTCACCCGGACGGACTCCGTTGATGCCGGAACTTTCTATACGTCGGGATTCTTCGATGCAGGAGAAATCTCGGGAATTGGAACCAGTTTTGGCGCCATGGGACCCGGTGTGGAGGAATCCTTTTCTTCCAAACACTTCTTTGCAAGGATCGATGCGGCAGTTCCGGTCGGGCCTCTTCCCGTCCAGGGGTTGGGAAACTCGATTACGGCAATGACCGGTGGAAATATCGGACAAGGGGGGATTCCCATTCAGCTTTGGTTGTCGATCGGCCTTCGGGAGTAGCATGAAGTTTACGCTCCTGGTGGCCGTTCGAAAAAAAACCGACAAGAGACACTGTGAGGCCGACTGGGTCATGCGGGCACTCCCGACCGGATACGGGATTGAGAAGGGTCCGATGATCCGAAGGTCGCCCCCCTGTCCCAGGGATCGGACCGAAGCCGGGAGACTGATGGTAGAGCAAGGATTGACGCGACAGGAGCCATCCCACCGCATGGCGGCTCTCCAGGGCATACTGGCGGGAACGGTCAGGGTGTGTGTGAAAATCGCCCCCTCCAAAGTGGCAGGAGAGCCTGGACCCCATCCGTCATCTCGTCCGGCAACGAGGGGGAAGCGACGACCTACCGCCAATCGGATCCTCCTGCCCCAGGGGAGACACGATCACGGCCGAAACCTCGGGGTCGTCGATCTTGACGTCCGAGTTCCGGGGGTCCAGATGGTTCGGGGATTTGAAAACGTGGAAACTTCTGTGGAAGCCCTTGCCCCAATGGTCTCTTCAGGCGGATTCTCCCCGGCGGGAATGTTCTTGCCGGCAGAGGAAGCCGTGACGGGAAAAGGAGGCGTTTTCCTTTGGGAACTGCAGCCATGAGACTCGGGATCGTGCTTGTTTGGACTTTGGTCGCGGGGGTTCTGGGAGCCGGGCAAGGGGAAGTGGCCCGGGCGGCTTCCTATCCTCTCCCCTTCGACCCCTTCATCGCGGGAGAGTCCTTCGGGTGCAAGCATCTTCTGATCCCGGGAGCGGAGATTCTTCCCCATGACCCCGTCGTGGATTCCCGTGCCCTTCCCGGATGGAAGGAGGTCCCGATGAGGGGAGGGAAGAACAAGACCATCGAAAGTCTCGTCATCAAGGGCTCGGCGGTGGTCCACAAGAAGGGCAAGGAGGGAAATCCTGTCGGTCCTCCCCTGATCCTGATTCCCGCCGGCGGGCTCGTCTATGATGCC
>JAJYPO010000124.1 GCA_021795275.1 Nitrospirota bacterium
AGTGGTCCCCGGCTTTACGCGCAAGGCGATTTCCGGCTGGGCCAAAACCCAGCTCGGCCCGGGTTGCTCCGTGCTTTCCGACGGGCTCGCCTGCTTCACAGGAGTGACCGAAGCGGGCTGTCATCACCAGGCTTCCGTGGCCGCGACCGCCCACAGGACGACCGGAGGCAATCCCTTCCGGTTTGTCGGAGGGGCCTAGTTCCCCTTCGAGAACCGGATCTCGAGCGTCGCCTCCCGGGAGGCCCGGCTGTGCCGTCTCGGAACCTGCAGAAGGACCTCTCCGTCCGGCGACTGGCCCAGAAGCGTTTCCCAGAGGGGCGTTCCATCCGTCTTTTTCCGGGGCTGGACCGCCCGGATCAGAAGCTTCGGGCCGTTTGGATCTTTCTGGGCCAGGGTGAACAATTCGTGGATATCCGACTCCCGATCCCCCATGCTGACCAGCACGGTTCCGGGATGGCGTTTCTGGATTTCCGCGACCGCCTCGAAGCTCTTGAGCCATTTCTACGACTCTTTCTCTTCGATCGGTTTTTTTCTCCTCCCGTTTTTTTCTTTTCCCTATCCTTCCGAGCCGATTCCTTTTCCTCCGGCGTTTTCGGGACAGGGGTGGGCGGATCTGGCGGACGGGTCCAGCACTGCACGTCCAGAAGCCCCAGCGGTGTTCCGGCCACATCGAAGGCCAGCGTGTCGTGCATCATCAGCCCCAGAGGGCCGTGAAGATGATCTCCGATGGGCCCCAGACCTTTCGTGTCGGGATGGGCGGTATAGTTGAGATCGGTCGTATCCTGCACGCACCGGATGGGCGGCAAGGCGCTCTTCGGTTTTTTTGAGATGGGGAGCCAGAAGCGTCTTCAACGTCACCTTCTCGTGGTCAAAAAAAAAAAAAACGGTAGGCCGCCTTGGCTTTGGCCCGGCTACCGCACGCCTGGGGCAGTTGCGCGGTCGGCCGGACGAAGAAATCCCGGGCCAAGGTCAGAAGCGGGCTCGAAGCCGTTTGTCCGGAAGGAATACCCCCAGAAACTCCTCCTCCGCCCAATCACCCGGTACGAGCGCGGGAGGACATGGCAGTTCGTAGGCCGGCTTCTCCTCCCGGAGAAGAAGCCGTGCCTCCTCCGCCAAAGAATATACCAGAACCTTCTTGACTGGAACGCCCCGGCCCTGTCCCGCAGTCCGTCCGATCTCATCCCATCCGGCCGCCCGGTAGCAGGTTCCCCTGAACCGTCCCTCCTCCACGAAGGTCTCGAGAAGAAGGGGCCGTTCCCCGATGGTGGTCTCCCAGTCCCCGGGGAGCGTCTTGACTGCCTTTCCCAGAACATGCGAGGCCAGATGGGGAACCCGCACATGCTGCAAAATCAGAAAGCGGCTGTTGGCCACCACCCAGGACAGGCCCCCGACCCGCTGCTCGGGACTCCACCCAATCCAGGCATCCCGGACCGCCACCTTCCAGGCGGCCGACGAGAAGGAGAGAGCCCCCAAGTATCCTGTCCGGGAGCTTTGCACCAGATACCGGATCTGGTCTCCGCACAGTGGCCCAGATCCCAGATAGTGGTGCCGCTTCATCATTGTGTTCCAGATCCGGGACAGGGCCTTGTGCCCCCGGGGAACCCGGACCAGGGAAATCTCTCCCAGCTCCGGAAGGGATCCCGTAAACGCCATGGCGATCCCGTCCGGCTCCGCCCCCCTCCTTCTTGCGCGTAAAGTCCAGGACCCGAGCTTCGGGAAGAACGATCTCCCCTTTCCCCTCAAGTTTTTTGAGCGCCACCCGGCAACTCATCTCCTTGAGTTCCCCCGCCTTATTCTTCCAGTCCAGAAGGTGGCATACCTCTCGGGACAGTTCCGTCCGGCCCATGCCCCGGGCGACAAATTCCCGGATCATTTCGATCGTCTCGTTCGCGAATTCCTGTCCGCAGATCTTCATGGGAAAAATCGTACAGGAATTTTTCCTCGGTGTTCACCCCTGACTTATGGGGCATGATCAGATCTGAGGTGGGGGTTTACCTTGGTGAAATCAATGTTGACGATGACAACATATTGTAGTATATTACCATCGTCAACATTGATCAGCTTTTTCTGTTGGAATCAGAAATAAGCTACAAGACTTTATCAGATGATGCTTCTACGACCAAAGGGGAGGAAATCCAACGAATATGACAACATCGAACCCTTTCGAAGAATCCCTGAGGAGAAGTAGTTGGAAAAAGCTTCCTCTACCAAGTGGCACAAACAGGTTTAGGGTACCTATCGCCCGAAGAATATTCTTCCACGACCGATCAAAAGCCCTCATAACCTTGATCGGAATCTCCTTTGCGGTCATTCTTGTATTCGTTCAGGTGGGACTCTTTGAAGGGCTACTTTCCAACGCCTCATTGATGATCGATAGAGCCCACGCCGATCTATGGATTACCTCGAAGAAAACTCCCAATATTGACTTTCCCCAATATTTTTCTTCCAAGTTCGTCGATCGTGTGCGGGAGATCCCCGACGTGGTCCGGGCGGACAATCTGGTCGTTTCCTACATGAATGTCACACTTCCGTCCGGTGCTGCGGAAGGGATCGAGGTCTATGGCATGAGAGATTTCCGTCCATGGGGCATTCCATGGAATCTCACGCACAGGAGATCGCTTTCTGATCTTCGACGTGAAAAGGCGTTTATTCTAGATGATGCTGCCACGAGACGGTTCGGCTCTTACCGACGAGGGGATTATCGGACCATTTTCAATGTCCGCATGCAAATCCTCGACAAAAGTCGGGGCGCATTGTCCTTCACCACAACTCCCATTGCCTTCATGGATATTCGCCGGGCCCGCCAGATACAGTCCCAGCTTCTTTCCGGAAAAACAAGCTATATCCTTGTCCGGACAAGACCGGGAAGTGATCTTCGCCAAGTGATGGCGAGTATTGAATCCCGCCTTCCCTACAATGATGTTTACACAAAGGCAGCATGGTCCAAGAAATCCAGACATTACTGGATTGTCAGCACCGGCCTCGGTCTCAACAACTTTGTTATGGTCTTCCTCGGAATTCTTGTCGGTATGGTAGTTGTGACCCAAACACTCTACTCGTCGACCTCGGAACATTTGGGTGAATTCGGAACAATTAAGGCGATTGGAGGCTCGAACGCCGATATTTACAAAATCGTTTCTGTACAGGCGGCGCTGGCGGCTCTTCTGGCTTTTCCCCCAGGACTTCTTGTCAGCCTTCTGATCAAAATTCCTATGGCTCACAATGGACTCAAGCTTACTCTTTCACCGTCTTTTGCTGTTGTTGTCTTTCTCTGCACTTTTTTTCTCTGTCAGGTTGCCGCAATGGTGTCATACCGAAAGATCGCCCGGATCGATCCGGCCATGGTTTTCCGACAATGAGGCTCGGCAACGGCATCATCCTTGACGCAAAAGGGATTACAAAGACCTTCGAGCAGGGGAAGACGGTGATCCCCATTCTCAGAAATGTGAACTTTGCCCTCTCGAAAGGAGAGATCGTCGCTATCGAAGGCCCTTCCGGATCCGGGAAGACCACGCTTCTTTCGATCCTCGGCTTCATCATGACCCCGACATCGGGGGAGATCTTTTTGGGCGGGAGGCGAATCGATAACGCCAACAATGATCTTCTCCCGACCATTAGGCGACGGCACATCGGTTTCGTCTTCCAGCAATTTCATCTTTTTCACTCCCTTTCTGTCCGGGAAAATGTCGAATTCGCCCTGAATATCAGAGGAGTCTCGGGCCAGGAGGCATTCAATGAGGCTTGCCGGACCGTCGATTCTGTTGGGATGTCCCATGCCATGAATTGGTTGCCGCGGACTCTTTCGGGAGGCGAAAAACAAAGGGTGGCTATAGCGCGGGCAATTGCCGGCCAATCCGACATCGTTCTAGCCGACGAGCCGACCGCCAATCTCGACAGAACAACCGGGGAGACCATCCTTGATCTATTTCGGAATGTCGTTCACCAGGAAGATCGCACTTTGGTCATTGTGACGCATGATCCCAAAGTGCGGAGAATTGCGGATCGCGTGTGCCGAATTCATGACGGTTTTTTGGAAAATGGAGGAGTCACGTATGCCTGAATTACGGACTTTTTCGGGAAAAGGCAAGGTCTCGATTTTTCTCGGCGCAACTGTCGTCACTATTCTTGTCGGACTTGCCTATGGGAGCACGGAAAAAAGGCCGCCACCCAATTCTTCGAAAATGATTCCTTCGGGTCGTTCGGCTCCATTGCTTCCAGGGGATACTTCCGACATTGTGGCGACCGGACATGTAACCACTCCAAAAAAAGACCTTGTTTCGGTCGGAAGCGATTTTTCGGGTCTCGTGGAAAAGGTTTTTGTCGATGTTAACGATACGGTCCACAAAGGTGAGTTACTTGCCATTTTTGATGACCGGGAAATTGCCGCTCGCATCCGGGAGGAAAGGGCCCGGGTTCGGGAGGCTCGGGCGCAACTGGTTTTTGCCAAAAAGGAATGGAAGAGAGGGCAGATACTCTCTCACCTTTCATTTCAAACTCTCGAACAAAAAGACAGGAACAAGAAAAACATTGTGGTGTCGGAGAGCCGACTGGAAGAAGCCAGGGCACACCTGGCGCGCCTGAAAGAGATCGAAGCGAAGGCAAAAATCCGGAGCCCCCTCAATGGAATCCTTCTAGCCCGCTTGACTAATCCCGGCGAAGAAAAAGTCCGCGGGGCCATTCTGTTTACTGTGGCCAATCTCTCTCATCTTCAGATTCTGGCCGAAGTGGCCGAATTCGACACTGGACGTATTCGGATAAATTCTACCGTTCTCATCACAGCCGATGGCTATCCTGGCATATCCTGGAATGGACGTGTCATCAAAATCCCCCACCGTGTTGTTCCTCAGCGGACAAACCCCGAGGATCCGTCCGCTCCTGTCGATATTCGTACTTTCAATGTCCGGATCTCTCCGGTCGATCTTTTGCCCTTGCCGCTGGGACAAAGGGTCCAAGTTCGGTTTCCTGGAGCCAATGGACCATGAGGCCGATGCGGGTGAAAAACGTGGTTCAAGGAGGATTCGAGTGATACGGCAAAAAATCTCTTTGGAAATATCCAGGTTTTCCATCCTGATAATGCTTTTTTCCCCGACTATTGGAAGGGCTTCGGAAGATCTGATGACATCGGGATATGATTCGGGAGGAAAATCGATCTCCCTTTCCAGTGCGGTGGGTGAGGCGATTTCCCGGCGCCCCTCCCTCAAGGCATTTGCCGATCAGGTCAAGGCCACGAAAGAACGGATTAGGGAGTCAAAGTCGGGTTATCTCCCCAACCTTTCGGCCAGCTATAGTGACACGTTAGGAAACAGCATTTTCGGCTATTTTCTGTTTCCGGGGTCTGTGTATGCCAACTATAACCTGATGACCATCGGCCTGACTCAGACTGTTCTCGATTTTGGCCGGGTCCACTCCCAGGTCCGCCAGAGCCGGCATCAGCTGAAGTCCGTCGAAGCACAGAAAGGGAGGATCGTCCAGTCGGTGATCCGGGATGTGGAAACCGCCTATTATGCCTTGCTCAAGTCCCAGCACCGGGTAATCTCCGCCCGTCAAAGCCTGATCGATTCAATAAGACACCTTGACGAGGCCCAGGCCCGCGTGCAGGCGGGAGTCGGCCTGAGGCTCGATGTCACCCAGGCCAAGGTGAACTACGAGCAGGCCCGTCTCGACATGATCCATGAAGAGACCAGTCTCAGGAAGGCTCAGGTCGATCTTGGACGTGCGATCGGATACAAGCGGAAACAGCCGTTTGTGGCCGATGAAATTCCGGACGGAGGAGCGATTCCATCGATCGACCCGGATGCCGACCTGTCCCGCTATCTCGGCACTCATCCCGATATGCTGGCCGACAAGGAAACGGTCCACTCTCGTGAAGCCTCGCTCGATTCTGCGAAGGACCAGAACTATCCTTCCATTACCGGTTCGGCCCAGTACTATCTGGCCCAGATCTCGGTCCAGTTTTTTCCCGGGATTCCCACGACCCCCTTTTCCAGCGTCAATGTGGGTGGGATGCTCAATGTTCCTATCTTTGAGGGGGGGCTGGTTACCCACCAGATTCATGAGGCGCGAGCCAGCCTTCGCCAATCGATCCACCAGAAAGAGGACGATGCCATCCGGATCGTGGCCAATGTGAGAGATGCCGCCGAGGATGTCCGGGAGGCGAAGGAACGTCTGAAGGAGACCCGGACCGCCTTGGATAACGCCGAGGAAAATGACCGACTGATCGAGGCGGCCTACCGTGTGGGGACGGCGCATTCGGTGGATGTGGTCGATGCGGAAACGGCGTTAAGGAGGGCCAGGGTTGAAGTGGATTCGGCCCGGTATGATCTTCGGAGTGCCATCGTGCAATATCGATTCGCTCTGGGAGTCCTGTTTGCACCCGGAGCCTCCTAATGGCTGTCTCAATCATCGCCACCCAACCTCTCCCTCTGTCAAGAGGAGAAACCTGAGGGGGCTAGGCGATCGCAGTTGGGCCCAAACCCAGCTCGACCCGGGGGGCTCCGTGCTCTCCGACGGGCTCGCCTGCTTCACAGGAGTGACCGAAGCGGGCTGTCGTCACCAGGTTCGCTGGCCGAAAGCCCAGGGAGTTGCCGGATTTCTTGTGGATCAACACCATCCTGGGCAATCTCAAGACCAGCCTCTCCGGCGCCTACCATGCCTTTGA
>JAJYPO010000125.1 GCA_021795275.1 Nitrospirota bacterium
TCCGATCTGACTCTAGACAACCCCCAGGGAAAGAAACCTTCCCCCGCCTTTCCTCTTGTTCCAGCGGACCGACAGTCCCATCATCGACTCCATGACCCCCGGAACATAATGTTCCATGAATTGTCCCACATATTCGTCCACAGCCAGGAACCGGGACGTCTTGTTCCCGGGAGATCGCCCCTCGACCTCGATCCAGAGAACCCGGTCCCGCCAGACCGGGGTCATGGCAACCCGCTCTGGATGGATCGTTTCGTCCTCCAGGCTTTTGGCAAGGGAGGCTCCCAGCTCGATCGTGGCCGCCATGGGAAGGAGCAGGGACCAGGGGACCAGGGAGACATGCCCCCCCTCCTCCGGCTCTTCCCCTCCTTGAAATGGCCTGGGAAGATCGAAAACCCGGGAAATCGCCTCACCGACCTCCTCCTGAATCGTCCCTGAAAAACGCTCGTCGAGAATCTCCCCCCACTCGCCCGCATAGGGCGGCGTCACCCGGACCACCCCGACCAGGGCTCCCCTCCCTTTGTCCCGGGAAGGACCAAATGACCGCAGCAGGGGATCGGATGAAACCAGAATCTCCTCGGCCGGCTGGTCCCAATCTCCCAGCAGGGCCTCGGCCATCATGACCGGCATTTCGTCCAGGCTTCCGGAGGAGTCCATCGAAAATCCGAAGTTCAGTCGCTCCTCGACAAATCCCCGTCGGCTATCATACGAAAAAGTATAAACATCTGCAAAAGACAAAACCCGGGGATGAAGGAAGACCTGGACCAGATGAGTGCTGTCGGAAAGGGCCGTTTCGAGGAGTTGGGCCAGGGGAGCCAGGGCGTCAAGTGTCAGGGCCTCGGGAAGGGCATGGTCGAGGTCCACCAGAAGACCTAGGCCGAAGACCGCGTCTCCGGGGTCCATGGAGTCCCTATCCGGCCGCTCCTCCTCTCCTTCCTCCGATTCGAGGTCGAAACGGTCATGAGAGATCTCGAGATAGTTCCTGATAAAGAGAGACCACTCCGGCGTCACTTCCGGGAGATCCGCCAGCACCCCCAGCTCCCGCTCCTCCGCAAGGATGTCCAGGATGTCGGAAAAGCGCATCGACAGGTCGTCTTCCTTCAGCGCTTCCGAAGGGGGGCCCAGACGAAGGATCGCGGCCAGCTCCCCGACCAGTTTATCCGGATTGTCCGTCATGATTTCCATTGATCGTCTCTCCTTTTGAGGGTCTTAAGGACTCTCCTGATTGTCTGTCTTCCCTCTTGCAAGGCGTGTCTTCCAGGAAAAAAGAGGCATGGTAAAGTCTCTCTCCGGCGGAAGGGCCCGGTTCTTCTGGAGGAGGCGCCGTGGCTGGCCGGCCTCCCAGAAGGAGAGCACCTCGGAGGCCCGGTCGATCACCTCACCTGGAAGGCCCGCCAGCTTCGCCACCTCGATTCCGTAGGACTGTTCTGCCCGACCGTCAATTATTCTGTGCTCGAAGACAAGGACACCCTCCCTGATCGTTACCCTCACGGTCTGGTTCCTGACCCGACGATGGGTCCGGGCAAGCTCCGAGAGTTCATGGTAGTGAGTGGCAAAGAGGGTGCGGCACCGGATACGGTCATGAATGAATTCGCTCACGGCCCAGGCGATTGCCATCCCGTCGAAGGTGGCCGTCCCTCGTCCCACCTCGTCGAGAAGGACCAGGGATCTTGTGGTCGCCGATGAAAGGATCCTTGCCACTTCGGTCATCTCCACCATGAAGGTGGAAGCCCCTTCAAGGATGTTATCGGACGCCCCGACGCGGGCGATGACGCAGTCGGACAGGGGAAGTCGGGCCAGATCCGCCGGCACGGGGCTTCCGGCCTGGGCCATTATGACGATCAGGGCGATCTGGCGCATGTACGTCGACTTTCCGGCCATGTTCGGCCCTGTCAGCACGATGAATTCTCCGTCAGAGAGTTCGGTATCGTTGGGCATGAAGGCCCGGGAGGGCATCCGTCCCTCCAGAACGGGATGGCGTCCATTCTTGACAAGAAGCGGCTCCTCACCGGAGACGAATTCCGGGAGGACATACCGGTAGATCCGGCCGTTTTCGAAGAAGGCAAGGAGAACATCGACCCGGGAGACAAAATCCGTCAGGATATGGATGACCTCACGTTCAGAAAGGACCGTCCGCCGAAGGTCTTCGAGAATCTCCCCTTCCCTCGCCAACACCCTCGCACGGGCTTCCCGGAGCCCCCCCTCGAATTCGATAAGCTCGGAAAGAGTGAACCGTTCGGTGTTGGTCAGGGTCTGTTTTCGGAAATAATAGTCGGGCATCTTCTGGGACTGGGCCCGGGAGACCTCGATATAATAGCCGGCCACCTGGTTGTAACGGATCCTGAGATTTTCTATTCCCGTCCGTTGTCTTTCCCGCTCCTCCAGGTCGGACAGAATCCGATCTCCCTCAGATTCCCGTCGGCGGTATCCCGCCAGGAGATCGTCATAGCTGTCCCGGACAATCGGGCCCTCTCCCAGGACCATTGCGGGCTCATCCACCAGGGCCCCATCGAGGAGATCCAGGAGGGCCGTTTTCTCCCGAAGAAGGGAAAAATCCTTCCCGAATCCGGGAAAAAGATCCACGAGCTCGGGGATCCCCACGATTTCCAGGGCATTTCGGAAGGACCTCCGGAATTCCGTAAGGTCCCGGGGAAGACGATTCCCCATGGCGAGCCTAGCCAGGATCCGTTCCTGATCGCCGACTCCGCGAAGGAGGGGAACGATCCTGTCGGCCAGCCGGGGATGGGAGGAAAATCCCCGGATGACCCGATGTTTTTCCTCTATCGGAGAACTTTCAGCATCGGGAGAGAGGAGCCATCGTCTTAGCATGCGGCTTCCCATGGGAGTCCGGCACCGGTCGAGGAGGGAGACGAGGGAGGAGGCCTTTCCTCCCTCCCTTCCGTGATTTTCCCCCGGAAGAACATCGAGATGCCGGAGGGTCCAGCGGTCAAGCAGAAGGGTGGGAGATCCTCCCTCGAGATCGATCCCGCGAAGATGGGCAAGGACGGTCCGTTCATGGGTGGCGAGGAATCCGAAAAGGAGGCGCAGGGCCCCGTGGGAGACCTCGGGAAGATCCGGAACACGGTAGCCGGGAGGGAGCCACCCGGAAAAGTCTGATTTGCAGGGCTTATCGAATATCACGCAAGGGATTCCGGGAAATTGGTCCCGGCAGGACTCCGCCTCAAGGATGAGCTCCCGGGCCTCCTTTCTCTCCAGCCAGTCCCGAAGGCCATCGAAGTCGGATTTTGCCTCCGGGGCCCAGACCGATATCCGGCCGCTTGTCAGATCAAGCGAGGCGGCCCCCCATTCCTCCCCCCTTTTCAGGATGGCAATTCCGTTCTGGGGAGCTCCCTCTTCCCGGGAGGGATCTTCCATCAGGGTGAACCGGGTGACTGTCCGAAGTATCTTCCGGGGAAAGAGCCCCGACGGATCCGCCTCCGATGTGGTCTGTTCGGCTATGGCCACCGCATAGCCGGCATGGACCAGCTTGGGGAGATACATGTCAAGACTCTTTGCGGGAATTCCACACATGGGAAGAGGATCAGGACGATTCTTGTCCCGGCTTGTAAGGGTCACCCCCAGAATCCGGGAGGCCAGTTCAGCCTGGTCCCCGAACAGCTCGTAAAAGTCTCCCAGCCTGAAGAACAGCAGGGCCTCTCCGGCCTCCTTCCTGAGCTCCCGGTACTGCCGAAAGAGAGGGGTCTCGGGGTAGACATGGGAAGAAAAGGAGGAAATTTCCGGCTCCTGGTCACCGGCAGAAGACGGGCTTTCAGTGGGGAACATGGGGCGGAGAGGATCCGGGAGGCCCTCCCTCCTGGGGGGTTCTCGCCCTTTTCAGTTTCGCGGTGACCTTCAGGAGAAAACTCCCCAGGAGGCTCAGAAGGATACCCAGGAGAACGGCACCCAGGACAACGACCCCGACCGAAAAGGGGCCGATCTGCCCCGAACCCGGAAGCGTAATGGTGATATGCTCCTGGTCGTTTTCCACCATGAAAAGCCATCCCGCAACGACCAGAATGAGTGCGAGAAGGAGTCTCATGTTCGCTCCTTCCCGAGCCAGGCCATGACCTTCTTCAGATCCTCCCAGACCTCCGCCTTGGCCGACGGGTTCCGGAGAAGGTAGGCCGGATGGTAGGTTGGCATGACCCGGATGTCAGGGAATCGGGAGAGACGGGCTTCCTTCCCCCGCAGTTTCGAGATTCCGCCCGTCTGGCCCAGGAGGGAAGCGGCGGCTGTCTGGCCCAGGAGCACGATCGCCTGCGGGGAGACGAGGGAAATCTGCTGTTCCAGGAAAGGAAGACAGGATTGGCGTTCGTTGTCTTCGGGGACCCGATTTCCGGGAGGGCGGCATTTGACGATATTGGCGATGTAGACATCGGTGCGGGCATACCCCATAGCCCCGATCATCTTCGTAAGAAGCTCTCCCGCCCGCCCGACGAAGGGGCGGCCTGTGGCGTCCTCGTCGGCTCCCGGCCCTTCTCCCACGAACATGAGGGCCGCATCGGGGTTGCCCTCTCCAAAAACGACATTGGTCCGCGTGGAGGAAAGGGAGCAAAGAGTACAGGTCCTGGCCTTTTCCCGAAGAGCGGCAAGGTTAAGCTCCCTGTCCTCGGGAGGCCCGACTTCCGGACCCAGAGGGTCACCATTTTCCGGACCGTTGGCCTGCTCCTCCCGGGGAGATCTCGTCAGAAAAAGATCCGGAACAGTCTCTCCCAGGTAGCGCAAGTAGACGGCCAGACCCTCCCTCCCCTCAAGAACCTTGTTTCCCGTTCGGTCTGTCATCGGAATCCTTTCCCGGAACTTAAGATCGGCCAAAGGGTCGTAATGGCCCCCTCCTCCGCCTCTTCGATGGAGATCTCCCTTTCCAGGTCTGAGATAAGAGCCGGAAGGGTGTCGGCAAGCTCGGAGGCGAGACAGCCCCGGGAGGCTCCCTGACCCAGACGTTCCCCTGCGGCACCATGAAGAAAACACGCCAGACAGGCCGCCTGAAAGGGTTCCACTTTCTGGGCGAGAAGGGCCGCGATCATCCCTGTCAGGACATCACCCATCCCGGCTCCGGCCATGACCGGGTCCCCGGTCACATTGACATACTGGTGGCCGGCGGGATCGACGACGATGGTCCGGGCTCCCTTGAGGAGAACCACCCCTCCCGCTTTCCGGGCCCCTTCCCGGGCCAGCTCGAGGGGATTCTCCAGGACCCTTTGTGTCTCGACCCCCAGAAAACGGGCCAGTTCCCCCGGATGGGGGGTCATGACCAGAGGTTTTCCTTTCCGAAGCTTTGCAACCTCTTCCGGATGTCCGGCAAGGATGCTGAAGGTTCCAGCATCAGCCGCCACGGGCCCGGGAAAGTCCGCCAGGACCGTTTCCAGCAGCATCTGCCCTCCCGCATCGTCCGGAAGACCAGGCCCGCATCCGATGGCATCAATGCCTTCGAACGCCTGGCGAATGTCTCCTGAGGAAGGGGTGGAGGGGTCAAAAAACCGTCCCATCACTTCGGGAAGGGAGGATGCGTAGTCAGAGAGCCTCCTGTCCCATAATACCGTCGCCAGTCCCGCCCCCATCCTGAGGGATCCCCGGGCGGACAAGAGAACGGCTCCCGCCTTTCCGGGGCTCCCTCCCGCGATCAGGACATGGCCGGCCTGTCCCTTGTGGATCTGGGGAAAACGGCGGGGAAGAAGGGCCACGGCCTCACGGACGGTCAGACAGGAAGCCGTCCCCCCCTCGAGAAGGGCCGGGGGAATCCCGATCCGGGACAAAAAAATCGTTCCCGCAAACCGGGTTCCGGGATCGACAAGGAGTCCCCACTTCGGAGCGCCGAAGGTCACCGTGGCGGTGGCCTGGACGGCCGTCCGGCCGACGGCACCCGTGCGTCCGTCGACTCCGGAGGGAATATCGACGCTCACAACGGGAACACCCGAGGAGGCCGCCTGGTTCATCAACTCCACAAGGCGCACCAGAGACTCCGGCAGCTCTCCCCGGAATCCGGTTCCCAGGATGCCGTCCACAATCAGCCCGGCGTGGGAGAGGCGGTGGCGGAGACTGCCCTCTCCCGGAAAGATGACGGAAACCCCCAATCCCTGGAGACGCTCGATTTCGCGAAGCAGCGCGGCACTTCGACGACCGGGGTCTTCCTCGGTCACAAGGGCCTCACCCGAAAATCCGAGGCTCACCAGATCCCGGAGGCAAACGAGACTGTCGGCCCCGTTGTGCCCTCCACCGGCCACGGCAAGGACGGGACGACGTCCGGGCCGGAGGGAGCTCTTTCCTATGATTTTTCGGCAGACTTCGGAAACCGCCATGCCCGCCCGCTCCATCAGGATCTCTTCAGAAATCCGAAAATCGCGGACCGCACGACCATCCGTCTCCCGCATCTCCTCCGGTGTCATGACCCTCACGGTCCAGGTCCCTCCAGAACGACGACCGCCACCACATGGTCTTGTTCATGGCTCAAGGAGGCCCAGACCTTCTTGATCCCCCGAAGGCCCATGAGATGCGCGACCCTTCCCGAACAGGTCACCTCCGGGGCTCCCGACTCCCTGGCCAATGTCTCGATCTCCTTCCAGCTGACCCCTCCGGCCATCCCGGTGCCGAGAGCCTTGAGGAGCGCTTCCTTGATCGCAAATCGTCCAGCCAGAAAGATTGCCTTTCCCCCCGACTGAT